>CAKVHW010000002.1 GCA_934754495.1 uncultured Clostridia bacterium | reverse complement strand
ATAATGATTTGAATGATAAATTAAATGCCCGAAACCAACAAAATGGTTCTGGTTATTCTTCTCAAGATGCTAATAAAGAAAATCAAGACAAAAGTATTAAGAAATTATCGGAGCAACTAAATCATGACGATGACAATGACGATGACGATCGTAAAGGTGCGTTTTGGATATGGTTTAAACGTATTTTGATAATTGTGCTAGTACTAATTTTGCTAGCAGGTATTGGTATTGCAATTTACTTTTTAAGTAAAAACAAAAACGACATTACTGGTGGTGCTCAAATTAAACTTAGTACCCAACTTTCGGAAAATATAGACCCCGAAACAGGTAGTGGAGACCAAAGTATCACAGTTAAGGAAGTTTATCCTGGCGACAAATTCCCGGTAGTTGTTGCGGTTAGAAATGCCGACAAATTTTCTGGTGACGAATCCACTGACGGAACGAATATATATATAAGGTACAAGATTTCAGTTGTTGTGGGTGACCAAGAATATGCAAAAGTTATTTTGCCTGTAATTTCAGAACTTGCTGCTGAAAACTGGCATGCGTATAATCCTGAAGAAGAAAAAGAAAGTTATGTTTGGGATGGCTATTATTACTACTATGGTAGCCTAAAACCACAACAGAGCCTTACTCTTTTCAACGAAATTCAATTTAGTTATGAAAACACAACAAATATTTTTGGAGGCAAAAAGGCTCAAATTGTAGTGAGTGTTGAGGCGGTTGAAGCCAACATAAATAATATTGGTGAAGAAGAAAATAATGCGTGGAACACAGCACCACGTAAATGGATTGACAATATGAAAAAAGGTGTTAACAACCAAGGAAATAGAATTACCAACTAGTTTGTTTTAGGAAGTATAAAATAATGAAAAAGTTTAAAAAAGTTGTCTGCAGTTTAATATTAATAGCCATATGTGTAGGGATTCTTAGCGGTTGCAATTTCTTTAGTAGCTCGCAAATAACCACACCAAGCATTACTGTTAATAAAAACACCAATACGTTGTATTTTGATGCCGATACAAATGCTAGCAGGTATGAAGTGTATGTGAATGAAAAACTTGTGGCAACAATTGAAGAAGATGCTAAATCAACCCAACACTCGTTTAACTATGGTAGTTTTCTTACTAAGGCAGGTGAGTATAGATTACAGGTTAAGGCAAAGGGGAGTGGCGAGTATAAAGATAGCGGATTATCTAAAATTAAAAGTGTTATAGTTGGCAATGCAATTGACGTGTTAACCAATAATGTAAGTGCAATTGATTATAACCTTACAAACCAAAATGCTAGCCCTAAAAACGTAACTATTACAAAAACTACCGATGTTAAAATAGCATGGGAACAACCAACAAACCCAATCTCAACCATTGACTCATATGTGGTTTCGATTTACTCTAATGCACTAGGGGTAAGAAATGTGATTGTTGGGGCAAACGTAGGCGAAACTGAATTGCCTACCGAATTTACTTTGACAGATACTTACATAGTTTCGCACGATGTAGTTGCTATTAGAGTAAGTGCCGTGTACAATGACACATATTATGCAAGCGATATTAAATACTACAATCCTATGGACACCGATGCTCGTGGGGTTTATACTGACACAATTTACACCTTTAAAGGCGGTGTTTATGATTACTTTATTGAAGACCTTGACGAACTAAAAAACATATATTATTATGCTTTTATTTCAAGAATAACCGACCTTAAATTTATGGTTTTGCAAAGTTTTTATAACAACTATTCTGGTACATACTTCGAAACCATTTCTAATAAGGCTGATAACTATATTTTAGGTTTTGCATATTATGAAACATACGGTTTTTCTTCAATTCCTACCCTTTCTAAAATGGCAAGCAAAACAGACGATAAAGTGTTTAGACTAACTTGTGGATTTGAAACAAAAGAATGTGATTATACAGGTAGTGGTGCAAGCATAGTTCAACTAAATGAAGGAATTAAAGGTACACCATATTACGAAACAGTAAATTATTCAAAACGTGATGTAAGTACACATGTGTTTGCATCAGATACAAGGCTATTAGCCACAAAAGTTGCTACTAGTGAAGAACTACTTTGGGCGGTTACTAACAATGTTACACCGCTTCCAGTGGCAGGTAGTAGAGCAGAGCTTATTTATAATAAAGCAAAAGAAATTTTAAACGAAATTATATCGGACGAAATGACCGATTATGAAAAAGCACTTAGTATTTTTGATTACATTATGAACAACAGCACCTACGACTATTATTCCTTGTATTTGGGTGAAGTAAATTCTAATCTTAATCCAATGACACGTGCTTGTTATTACCTAGAAGGCATGTTTTTAAGCGACACAAAACTTGTTGTTTGTGATGCAATGAGTAAGTCGTTTGCATTGCTTTGCAATATGGAAGATATTACTACTACAAGAATTATTGGCGAAGCAAATGGCGGTGGCCATGCTTGGAACAAGATTTATATTAATGGTAAGTGGTATGTTGTTGATATCACATGGACAGAAATTTTAGCAAGTGATTCCTACTTTGTTCTTACAGGATTTAATTCAACATATGCAAAACAATATCATCAATCTGGCTACAACTATGGCAAAGATAACTCTATGCTAAGCGAGATTGGTGTTCATACATACTTTATGGTTGATGATGGCTTTACTTCAACTCATACACCTTTTGCTGAGGAACCATTGTTTAAAATGATGAATTCGGCTGAAAGATTTAATTATTACGAACAAACAATTTACACTGAAAAAACTGGCTTAATTACAAAAAAACTTACACGTGTAATTAATAGCGATAGCGATGTAAAACTTGCACTTAATTATATGCTTAAAAACAACGTAAACTATTCGGAATTTATTTTCTCGCAAAGTTATATTCAAGAGTGCAAAACAGATGGCAAAAGTATTTATACTGCAGCGGATATTATGAATGCACTTAAAGATAACAAATTGTTGTATAGTGGTGTAAAACTAGAATTTGTAAATCAAACAACAACTGACGACCGCCTAGCAACAAGTAAAAACCTTGAATATGTTAAAGACGGTATTACATTTACAGGAGATGGTGAAAAAACAGTTAACTATTATCTTCCAGAACAACTTGCCGGCTTTGAATATGCTACTGATAAAGTAGGGGTTATTGTTATGCTTAAAGTGAATGCAAGCCTTACATCTAGTAAAAGATTAAGCCAATATTTAAGTTTTGTGGCAACTAATAATGTAAAAACCGCAACAAATGTAAGCATTACACAAGAGTTTATAAAAGAAGTTATTGTTGGAAGTGGAATTAGTGAATCGGAGTACAATAGTTATACCGATGTTCAAAGAATTGCAAAATTCCAAAACATAGTAAACTCTATGATTGCTTCAAATAATCTTAGTGTGACTATTACTCGTACAGCACAAAGAGTATGGAATAGCACAACTCAATCGTATGTAACAACCATGGAAGATGTAGAACAAACAGGGTTGGTTCAAAATGATACAACTTTGGTGTATGAAACCAAAACATATCACGATGGCTGTTATAAATTAGAGTTTTCTAATGTTGCATAAAAATTGAAACACTGAATGAAACAATAAAAAAAGACACTACAATGTAGTGCCTTTTTTGTTTTTGTTAATTAAATGTTTTAATTGGTTAATTGATATTTTATAACAACTTATATATTTGTTATCTTGTTCTTACATCTTCATTTGCTTTTTGGGCTTCTTCTTGTTCTTTTCTAGCCAATGCTTCAAAGTGTGCATTTATTCCAGCATCACGTCTTGCAACTCTTGCTTTTTCACGGCGAATTTCTTCACGTTTTTTTTCAAGTAAATGCATAAGTTCTTCTGAAGAACTAACTACATTATAGCCTTTTACAGGTTCGTTGGCCTTTTTTGTTATAGGTTTTTCTTTAACTGGTTTTGGTTCGCCAACCTTAACTGTACCTTCTTTAATTTGTTTGTTGCGGTTTTTTACATATTCGTTCTTCTTTACTTTCTTCATAAATTCGTTGTATGTAATCTCTTCAATTTGTTTTTCTGTATAATCATCTAAGAAAACTTTTACTGATTTTTTGAATATGCTTAAGTCTTTTTTGTTAAGTCTGCCTAGGTCAAAGTAGTTTACAAACTTTTCAACATAGTCTTCAGGGAAAGACTTTGTTTTTTTGTTGAAGTCCTTTTGAAGTTCTGGAAGAAGTTCCACACACTTAATGTAATAGTTTTGTTTTTCTTCCATGCTTGTTCCGTATGGTGCAGGAGCAATAGCATATTTGCCCAATCCCCAAGATGAGCCATAGCATTGAACATGTATTCCTTGTGCTTCTTTATCATTGTTGACGAAATCTCTATGACTACTAGATTTTCCTGACCATGATTTAATATGTACCATAAATAATTTTTTCCTTTTCGTGTTTTAATAATATATATATTGTATCACAAATTTAAAAAAAGTAAACAGGTAAACTAAATAAAAATATACTTATTTATAGTTACTATAAAATATAAAAACTAAATAAACACATTATTACGTTTGTTTTGCATAATAAAGTACTTTTCACGCAAAATATTTTAAAGGTATAGTGTATGAAAAAACTTAATGGAAACTTACAAAAACAAATAGAATATTTTAAACAACAATTTAATGAAAATAGTGATTTTTTAGTACGTGAATTTAAAGTAGACGATACACAGGCATGCTGTATGTTTTCTAATGGAATTGTTGATTTAGAACTTATTGGGAAATCAGTGCTGGAGCCACTTATTGGTGCTAAAAACCTACCAAAGTCAAAAGTAATAAGTTATATCGACCAAAACGTTTTGTTTTTTCCTGATAGTCAAATTTTAAGTGAAGCGGACATGCTTATTGAAGGGCTTACGAAAGGCAAGGCGGTTGTTATGCTTGAAGGACAGAAAGATGCACTTCTGCTAGGTGTTGATTCTTATGAAGAACGAAGTATTATAGAACCACCAACTAGTGCTGTACTAAAAGGTCCAAGACGTGGATTTGTAGAAAGTTATAAGACCAACTTGTCGCTATTAAAACAAATTTTGGCGACCGAGCACTTAAAAACCATAAACATAAAAGTTGGAGAAATTTCCAATACAGATGTTGTTATTGTCTATCTGGATAATGTTTGTGACAAAAAACTACCACTTGAAATAGAAAAGAAAATTCGTGAAATTAAAATTGATGGCATAATTGACTCATATTATATAGGACAGTTTTTAGAAGAAAAGCCTTATAGTATCTTTAAACAAATCGGCAATTCTGAAAAGCCAGATGTTGTGTGTGCAAAACTTCTTGAAGGTAGGGTGGCTATACTTGTAAATGGTTCGCCAATTGTGCTTACGCTTCCTTTTATTTTGCTAGAAGATATTCAAAGTCCAGACGATTATTACAGTAATAGCAAAAGGGCTACAATTGTAAGGCTAATAAGAATAGTCAGCATCTTTATTACTCTTATGCTTCCAGGAATGTACATTGCAGTTCAACTTTATCATTATAAAATTATTCCGCTCACATTTATTATCACAATTGTAAACACAACTCTTGGGTTACCGCTATCGCCCTTTGCGGAAACACTATTTGTGCTGATACTTTTTGAAATACTCTATGAAGCCAGTATTAGAATGCCTAAATATTTGGGCATTGCATTATCTATTGTTGGGGCATTAATTCTTGGCGATACGGCTGTTTCGGCAGGGGTAATATCGCCACCTGCGGTTATGATTGTGGCACTTAGCGGAATTACTTTATACACAATTCCAGACCAAGCACCGCAATTTATTGTGTTAAGGTTGTTATTTACAATTATGGGTGGGCTATTAGGATTTTACGGAATAATTGGGCTGATGGTGTACCTTGTATTTTATCTTAATGATATGGATAGTTTTGGAAGTCCATACCTTGCACCATTTTCGCCACTTATAAAACAAGACTTTCAAGATGCAACAATAAAACTTGATATTGTTGACTTAAAAAACAGACCTAAAAGTATTAAAAACATCAACAAAAGGAGAATGACTCATGGAAACAAAACAACTAAGTAATCACCAAGTTGGAGTTATTTTAAGCCTTTCTATAATATCACTAAAAATCCTTATTTTCCCTGCGGTTATTGGTAGGTATTCGCTTAATAATTGTTATATAAGTGTTGCTATTTCACTGCTTGTAGATTTTTTGTTTGTACTGCTTTTGTTGTATGTTATGAAAAAAAATCCCAACCTTACTTTTTTTAAGATATTAGAAAATAAGTTTGGGGTAGTTGTTGCAAAAATTACAGGTGTAATGCTAGGATTATTTTTTCTTTTAAAATCTGTTATGGCTATTAAGGAACTTCAAAACTATTTTGTTCAACTATTATTTGAAGATATTGATTGGTTTTTATTTGTAATACCGCTACTTGCTCTTTTAATTTACATCATGAGCAAAAGTCTTCGTACTTTTGGTAGGTCGGTTGAATTTTTTTACTATGTAATTGTTGTGGGTGCACTGCTTTCAATTATTTTACCAATTAAAGAAATAAGGTCATACAATTTGCTTCCGTTTTTACCAGATGGATTATCGCCAATACTAAAAGGCTCGTTTTTAACTGCATTTCAATACGCAGATTTTTTGGTTTTGCTAATATGTATGGGTAATTTTAAATACAACGAAAAAACACCAAAAACAATACTAAAATTCACACTTTTTACTGATTTGTTTTTAATTGCATTCTTTGTAGTTTTTGTTGCATTTTTTGGTAATACAGTTGTTAATCAGGGGCTTGCAATTAGTGATATTCCGCTGTATTCCAATATGGCATACAACAATGGCAGACTTGAATGGCTTAGCATAATAATTTGGACAATTGTACTTATTATGCAAACAGGACTAATGCTAAAATGTGCAAGTGTTTGTGTGGGTTATGTGACCAACATTAAAAACAACATTGTTGTGGCTTTTATTGTTTCGGCTATTGATTTTATAATACTTTTAGTGTTCTATTTAAATTTTGCATTGGCAATAAAAATTGTTGTAAGTGTACCATTTGCAAGTGTGGTTTTGGCATTGCAGATTGTAATTATTGTAATGTTACTTGTTGCAAGTAAAAGGAGAAACTATGAAAGAATTGTTAAAGAAAGTGCTTAAAAACAAGACACTTGCAATTTTTTTAATTTTCTTTGCAATTGCATTTCCAACCGCAATTTATCAAAAAGCGGAATTTGAAAAACGTGCAATTCTTACATCAATTGGCATAGACAAAACAGGCGACGCATATGAGTTTAGTGGGCTTATGGTTGTTGAAGAAAACCCAATGAAAATTTCAAGTAATGTAAAACTTGTGTCGAGTACCGGAGTAAATATTGCTGAAGCAGTGTACAAACTTTCGTTATCACTTGGCAAAGAAATTGGACTTGCTCATTGTGACTCAGTTGTTGTGGGTGAAGGGCTAAAAGATGAAAATATAATTGAAGTGCTAGACTATTTTATAAGGTCAAACAATTTAATTAAAAATACCAACCTTATAGCAACTCCTGGCACAGCAAAAGAATTATTACAAGTAAACACTGAGAATAGTGACGAAAATGGAATTACTTTCGCAAAGCTTGTAAGCACCGGTAGTGAATCACTTGCTGTGGTTGAAATGAATATTGAAGAGTTTTATTCACGATATTTTTCTAAAAGCAAAATGGCATGGGTGACTATTGTCGGATTAGAAGAAGGCAGTGATGAAAGTAGCAGTGGTAGTCAAGGTGGAAGTAGCCAAGGCGGGAGCAATGGAAGTGGCTCTAGTGAACAGGGTGGAGGTGGAGAAAGTGGCGGAAGTGAACAAAGCCAAGGTTCTAAAAAAATAAAGTGTGACGGAAGTTTTGTGCTATATAAAAAGGGGAAGCAAGCACTAACCTTACAAGGTGACGAAGCAAATGTTTTGAACATTCTAAACCCTTACACGCAAAAAGGACACATCACAATTGAAGAAAAAGTTGATGACAAAAACACAAAAAACTTGGGAATTTCAATTGTGAAAAAACATACCGATGCAAAATATAAATTTGAAAATGGTGTGCCAGTGGTTAATATTATAAGCAAACTATATGTAAAACTTTTGGAGTTGGAAACCAGTAACACAACATTAAAAAGCATAGATGCAACAAGAACACATATTAGTGATGAAGTAAAAAATGCCATAATTAAAAAGATGCAAACAGATTTAAGCAGTGCTTATTCTAAGGCAAAAGAAAACCAAGTTGATATGTTTTCGGCTTGTGATAGGCTGTATAAATTTAAAACAAGTGACTACAAAAAATATGTTTCGGAATATGAAGATGAAAATTGTTTTTTAGAAAACTTACAAGTAAACCTTAATGTAAAAATTGAAGCAAAATTGTAAAACATAACAATTTTGTTTGTCGGTTTCGTTTATATATATTATAATAATATATATAAAAAAGGGTAGCTACAAATGAAATCTGGAAAAGTAAAAAATGCAAAATTGAGCAAAAGAAATAGGCTCCTTTTAAACATTCTGCTTGTAAGTATAGCGGTTGTTTTTTGCTTGATTGGAATTCTAGTGTATCTAAACTATTATAGTAGGGTTAGGCTTGTTTTAACTGCGGTTAATAGATACAAAACCGGCGAAATAAAAAGCGTAACCGAGTATGAAGTAATTGATGTTAAAAAGGGCAGAACTTTGCCTACACTTCCAGCTCCATATATGGAAGGTTATACTTTTGTGGGTTGGTATAAAGACATTGATTATAAGTTTCCATTTGATTATAATGCCCAACTTACTGAACACATGCAAATATATGGTAGGTTTGACCTAGTTGAATATAATGTTGAAATCGTATTAGATGACAACAAAAAAATTGTGTATAATGCCAACCAAAACATTGACTATACACAAGCCTACACAATTGAAGACCGTATATATTTTCCAAAACACAACGATATTGTAAAACTAAATGATGACACCGAAATAAGTATTGATGAGTACAAAAGAACCAATAAATATGGTTATACATTTGAAGGGTGGGGGTTGTCTACTAGTGCAACTACAACTTACACCGATTCTATTGCGATGCGTGCTCAAAACCTTACATTCTATGCGGTGTGGAAACCTATTCAAGTAGAACTTAGATATAAGACTCTTGACCTAGATTTTACTGGTGATAAGATTAGTCAGATTAGACCACGTATTGATAGTGCTAGCGGTGGCCTTACATATAATGGCAGATTTGAAACCTACATGGATTTAAGGACTGAGTTTAACCAGAGAGTTGACACAATCCCAGCACCAGTAGATGCTTACGGCAACTTTAAATTTGCAGGTTGGTTTTTAGATCCTAATTTTATTGTTCCACTAAAAACAAGCCAATTGTACATTAAGAATGGTTATCTTACAATGGCTCGTGATCGTGACATAAACATCTTAGACGATGAGTTGTATTTTGATACAAGCATTCTTACTCCTGCCCAACGTGATACAATTAAAGCATATTCTTCTACTGATGAGAAAAACTCATATGTTACTTTGTTTGCTAAGTGGACATTGCAAGAATACACAATAAAATTTGACTTAAATATTCCGCATGGTAACAACTATATTGACACAAGTGGAATGACTGCTATTTTAAATCATAGTTTTAATTCGCTTATTTATTCTGATGATGGCACAACATTAAAAAGAAATGTTGCATCTCAAGGCTGGAAGATATTTGGCGATGACTTAGAGTCTGGTGTGCTATATAACGAAAACTACTTTAAAGATGTGGTTTACCGCACCAACGACCCAACAGGGCTTCCATTATACACAATTCTTTCGTGGAACACCCAACGTGACGGTTCGGGATACAACATGGCATATGGCTCAACCTTGTACTTTGATAAAGACAATTTTAGAGTTTTGGACGGTGAAATTACACTATATGCACAGTGGAAGAGTTATCACCGTATAAACTACTACTACATTGGTGACGATAGTTCTAGAATACTTCTTGGCACGGTTAATGTTGGTAAAAACACAATTAGTTTGCCTAGTTTTAATGACCTTGTTATGGGGGTAGGTAGTAAGGGCAATATTCAATTTACCGATGACCAAATTAGACTTAACAAAATTGAAAGAACTTATAATATTCCATTTAATAAATCATTTATTGGCTGGATGAACTCAACAACATTTATTAGCGGTTTTACTAATATTTATGTTCCTAATTACACTTATACGGTTGGCAACATTAGAGATGACCAGGGAATTTATTTAAATTCAGCCGAGAAAAACTTGTATACTATTTGGCTTGCTAATGACAACTATTACACTTATGATATGGGCGAAAATGCAGATGGTATTAATTACTCAAGTGAAACAAATATTAAAGCATCATTATTTGATGAGAGTGGAAACCAAATAGTTCACCACTACGACCGTACAAAATCAAGTTATACTTTGGCTACGGTTAAAAATGAAAAATATCAGGTAAGCAAAACAGATAATGGCACGGATTATATTTTGTGGGGTTGGAAATTAAAAGATGGCTACGAAATTAGTGGACAATCTACTATTAAGATTGAATTTAATTCTAATCGTCCAGAATTTGTGTACAACCTAGCAAATTATACTGACCAAATGCGAAACATCTCAACAGAAGTGTATATTGTTGGCAAGGTTTTGCTAGATACCGATACATATTATACTATATATAATGACGTAAACGATAGGTCGTATATTTACTTAAAAATCCCTGCACGACTACTTACATTTGAAGCGGTGTGGATGGAAAATATTGTTGTTTCGTTTAAGGCTGGGGCAGATGATGTTGAGTGGCTAAATGGACACAATGAAGACGAACTTACAATGCTAGGTGCTGGCGACTTGTATATGACAATGCCAGACTTACCAAAGTCTTACGCAAAACGTCCATTCTATGAATTTGTAGGTTGGAGCGAAAAAAATCGTGAAGAACTAGGAATTAATTACAATGAGTTTATAAGAGATAACGCAATATATAATGCTGGTCAAAAATATCCAGTTTTCTCAAGCGACAAAACATTATATGCTGTGTGGAAACCGGTTGTGTTTTCACTTAACATTAACCAACTTGCAATGTCAAGTAGTGTAAACTATAGTGCTGGTGTAATTTACATTTCTAAAGAAAAATTTACCGATGGCTTAAAGAATGTGACTGACGAAGTGCTATTTAGTGGCAATATTGTTAGTTATGTTTTGGCTGACGGAACAGAAAAAACAATTACCCTTAATACAAGTGCTGTTGTTGGTTATGGTCTTGCAGGTTGGGCTAATAGTAGTAATGTAGAACTTGTAAAGAGTGGCACTGGTTATGCTGTATCGGTGTTAAATGACGAAAACCATTTGTTTATTGATTATCCTACGTCAAACCAAACATTTATTAATATTTACCCTATTTTTAATATACTAAAATTCACTGTTACATTTAAATTTGATGGGGTGGGAATTAATAAAGTTGACGAACAGATAGTTGACGACATTGGTTATGGCACAAGCGCTAGGTCGCTACTAAGTCGAATTACAATGCCTACATACAAATCTGGCTATGAATATGCTGGCTGGAAAGTTAGTGGTGATAAGGCAAGTGACGGAACAATTAGACCTGAATATATTGTAGATTTAAAAACAAGCAACTTGCTTGTAAAAAGCGACATTGTGTTGTCGTTGCATGCAATTATTCAGTCGTTTAGTGTAAGGTTTATTTACAACAATCCTGCTACTAACAAAACAGTAAAAGTTAGCAATTATACTATTGATTATTATGACACACTTGATAGTGTTATGGACGAAGTTAATAATCAATTAAGCACATTAAATTTTGTTGGTTACAACTTTAACTACTGGACAGTTGCTGGTGGGGGAAGTAGTCAAAGCTTATCTACTTTGGAAGGTTTAAGAATTACTTGTCCATACGATATTTACCCTACATATACATCTGCCGAACTAACACTTGTGTACAACTACTATAGTGAAAATTCATCTAATCCAGATAAACTGGAACAAGTAAAGGTTAACACATATGTAGGTTATGGTCACACAATTGTTACTGGTGATTTTGCAGTGAAGCCTATAAAAACCGATTGCTTGCTTGCTGGTTGGCAAGTAGGTGATAAGGTGTATAAAGAAAATGATTCACTACCACTTACAATTGCTAATATTGGCGACTACATAATTGAAAGAGTAGAGGGTGGTGTTAAAAAGTATACCCTTAACATAGATGCTAAATGGAGTGAAGCAGTAAAACTAGCATTTGACCTTACTGGTGTTACTATTTCGGTTGGCGGTTTGCCAGACGAACTAATAGTAGGTAAGGGTGATAAGTTGTACTTTAAAAATATTGGCAACATTAGCAAACTTACTAAAGAACAAGTAACACGTGATAATGGTTATGGTGTGTTTACAGGAAAATGGGAAGACCAATTTGGAAAACAGTATGACGCATATCTATCGTCAACTTACATTCAAATGGATACAAGTATGGTGTTAAAACCAGTATTTGAAGCCCAAACATACGTTATTAATTATTATTACAGAATGTCTAACAAATACAGTGTACTTGCAAGTGCAACACAAAGTATTACAGCGGACTATAATACTCCACTCAACCTGCACGATAAGGCTACACTTGTTAACTTTATTCATGGTAATTACCAACTTACAAGTTATGACTGTGTGGGACTATATTTAACTAAGAGTGCATTTGAAAGTGGTGATTCATCGTTTGCAATTGCAATGGGTAGTGCTTTTGACTTTGCAAACAATGCAGTGCTTATGGCACTTGCAGAAAACTATAATTTTAAAATCTATATGGATTTAAGAAAGTTTAGCACAATAGAATATTATTCCGACCGTCAGGCAAGTTCTGCCCGTACAGCAGTTAATATTTTGGAAGGATCGGAATATATAATTGGTACAAGCGATTTAAGTTTAACACAAGCCGACATTGTTCCAAGTAAAGATGGCTACACATTCTTAGGTTGGTCTACAAGCCTTATTTCACAAAATGTTGAATTTAGAAACGGCGAAATTATTACCTACAATGCTCAGTTTGTAAGATTGTACCCAGTTTGGGACGTTGCAAAAGCAGTAATTACTTACCACAACAATGACGGCACAACAATTTACTTAAGAGAAACCCACAATTGTTTTGAAAACTTTAATTTGCTTGGTGATACAGGTCTTGAAGGATATAAATTAATTGGTTGGGCAACAACACCTAATGCTACAGTTGCAGAATATGAACCTAATGCAAGTTTTGTTGTAAACACAACCGATGATGTTAATTTCTATGCTATTTGGGAAAAATATTACACAATTTATTATTACAATAATTTAGGCGACAACACTACACTTGACGAACATATTGTTACTAATTTTGAGTTTATTCCAGCAAACTTTGCTGATACAAAACTATCAGAAAAGACTGGAAGCGAATTCCTAGGTTGGTCGTTGGATCCTGTTAATCCTGTGCTAATTACAAGCCTTATGATAAACTCTAGAAATGGATTGACAGTGTATTTGCGTGAAGGCACAATCACAATGGATTCTGCCGATGATTACAACTTAAAACTTTATGCTTATTGGAAAACATCATATTATAGTGCTAAGTTTATGTCATATGACAATAGCGGAAATGCCACAACATATTATGGTGTTGCAGAAAATCCTACATCACTTAGCACAACAGAAAAATCTTACGAGTTTAATGAAACAAATAGTTTCGTGTTTAGTTTCCCAACAACAGCAAATTACTATGAAGTTGGTGGTGTGACTTACAAGTTTGATGGTACATGGAAAGATGAAAATGGTAAAATTTATACTGGCACAGTAAGTGTTGTGTTTAATAAAAACCATACATTCACACCAGTTTATAAAATGGTTATATCGCTTGTATTTGCAAACGAGTCAACAGAAATTTATCGTACAGATGATTACCTAAGTGGTGATAAGTTTAATCTTAATGAATCAGCCCTAGTAAATGCACTTAAAGCATATAATACTGGGCTAACAGGTAAGGCAATAATTGGCTGGTCACTAAATGGCAATTACTATTCACATTTAGGTGCTGGCGACCATGGTTATAATTATCACAACTGGCTAAGTACACTTACTGTTAATAGTTCGGCTACGCTTGAAGCAGTGGTGGTAGACCTAATTAATGTTAATGTATTTAAATCAATTTCATATGACGAAACAACCAACAAATTTACATTTGATATGTCAAGTATGGTTGTTATAAGCGGTTGTGTGGTTGGTGATTACATTGACTTAAGTACTTACTTTATTGACGGCGATTATAAAACACTTGGTTATGTAGTAAATGGTGTTAGTGATTATGTGTATAATCCTAATGTTGAAGCAAGTGTGCTTGCAAGCGACTTTACTATTGACGAAAGCATGATGCTAGGCACATACACCTTGTATGCTTACCCAGTAATTGGGGTTAAGGTAAATTATGCAGTAGATGTTATTGATAATATTGTAAAAACCGACTTCATTGTTATGGGCACAAGTGCTCCTAATATTGATTATGTTTTGGGTGAAAATTACTACCTTGGTAATTGGCAACTTGATGGTAGCGAGTATAATGGTGAGTCAATTGTAAAACCAGTGACTTTACTTGCACTTGCTATGCCATATTACACATTGCAAATGGACGACCCAGAACGTAGAATTGACGAAAGTTTGTTGTTTAAAAAACTTACACCTAATACTAAAATTGTAATTCCAAACGAAGAAGATGCTAACTATGATAGAGTAGGTCTTACTTTACTAGGCTGGTACATTAGGTCAATTGGTTCTAATGAATTTGTAATGAACGGAAGTGATAGGCGAGTATTTAAGTTTAACGAAGAAATTACAATCCAAACATTAATTGACTTAGGTTACCCTTCTTCAAATTACACATATGGATTAGTTCCAATATTTAACTACACATTTGAAAAACTTACACTTGCTAATGTGTACGAAGCAATTACTTACACTATTTCAGCAGGTGATGGCAGAACATATTACACCATTAACGCAAACGGAAATTATGAGTTCTACCTTGTTAAAAATTCTAGTATTATTGCTAGTGATACCCAACTTAGTTTTGTAGGTTGTATGGTGGCAGATGGTAAAATGGTAACCGAAAATTACAACGATGTAAAAGCGGTTGTTACCATTTCAAGACACCTTACCGAAGGGTACGAATCTTATGTGCTTAACGATGGTTGGTATTATTACCCTGAAAATGTAAAAACAGGTACTAATATTACAATTGGCAGTGCGCTTACAATTACGGCTAGTATGCCTACGGCAAACGATGTTAGTGCATCGGTTGGAATTGCCAACACGCAATTCAATGCAGTGTATGACACATTAATGGCTTACTTTGGTGAAGAAAAAACATACGAATACACAAGCATTGTTAAGGCGGGCACACTTGTGTCGGTGGCTATGACTTTGCAAGACGGCTACGAATTTGCCGGCATTGTGCTTAATGGTTCGATGACCGATATTACCACAACATTTAACGGAACAATCAATATTTCAGATAATGTTGTTACGATTAACTTTAGAGTAAATAATTCGGAAAGAATATATTTGGTTGTTAGACCAAATGAAAATGTAAAACTAACATTTAAGTTAAATTCTGCTATGGTTAGCGATTACAGTGCTAACAAGTTTAGCGGAACAATTAGCATATATTATGATGACAACTTTAAGTGGACATTGCTAGAAAGTTTTGATATTGATAATATTAAAAACGGCACATTTACAACAACAAAAACACTGAAAGCCGATACCAAGGTTAAGGTGGTTGTTGAAGTAAATAGTGTGCTATATTATGTAAAAACCATTACACTTACTGGTACAAATAATGACACCGCTGTTAACACTCACACAATTGAAGATGTTAAGGTTAGTTTAAAACCAGTATTTGAAATTACACTTTTAAATCGTACTTATACTATTGTTGACGAAAGCGGAAAAGAACTTGTAGCGGTAAGTACAATTGGTGATACAATTGCTATTCCGTTCCCAACCGCCGAAAGCAAAGCCAACATGGTGTTTGGTGGATACAAGGTGTTTAGTGGAAACACTTCAAGTGGTGCCACATTCCGTAAGTTTGTTACATCTGCCACAACATTAAATAGTGATGTGGTTGTTGGAGTAACAACATTCGTGACACAACAAAATGTGGTTGTTGTACTAAAAGCAACATACCGCACAATGTCTTACAATGTTACCGTAATGGGCGAAAGCGGAAAATCTTTGATTGACGGTAATGTGTCTAAGACTTATAGAGTTCCTTATGGAAGTACAATTACAGCAAATGCTAATACACTTCAAATGAAAGTGGGCGAGTATTCGTTTACTGAAAACGGGGAAATAAGCAGTAGCAGTGTTAAAAACACAACTATCACATTATTGCCTGTGGGCTCTTATGTGTTTGATAAATGGGTTAGTGAAACTACAACAATTACTACTTTGGTTGTTTCTCAAAATGTTACAATTAATGGGGTTGTTAAGGCGGGAAAACTAAACCTTAACACAACATTTAATGCGGTAGCCGATAGTGACGGACAACTTAATACAACAGCAATGTTGACCGTTAAGTTGTATGACGGAATTGGTGCTGATAGGACATTTACTTATGGAAATATTAATACCGCTTACACATTAACAAGTGTTGGCACTGGCAGTACATTTGCCTTTGCAGTTGTAAGTGAAAGCGGATTTAATGTAACCAACGTGAAAATTATTTACAATAATATTGATAGCAGTAACTTTGCTAATCTTACTGAATTTGCTAATTCGTGCGGAATTGAAATAACCATAGAAGCAATTGAAAACGGCAATAAGTATTCAATTAAAAATGCAATTTACGATGTTAATGTAATTTGTGATGTGGCAAGAAAGACTTACGACACCAAGATTATGCTAATAGAGAGCACTCAAAGTAGTGATGCCTTAAACACGTTGTATGCATCGCTAAAAGATAGTGGTGAAAATTTTGCTGATTATGTTGTGGGTGGCAATACTTCAAACATTACATTTACTGAAACAACAATAATTAATTCAGCGTTTAGGAAAACAATTAAAGTTGGCATTGTGCCAAACCAAGATTATTTCGAGATTGACAAAATCTATGTTAATGGTGTAGATGTTGGTACACTTTCTGGTGTTTCGTTTGACATAACAAACAACACACTTTCGTTGTATGCTGGCGGAAACAATGGCACCGACCAAATGATAACTGTTGCGGTTAAGTTTAAAGTGATGAAAGTTGTGTTCCATAAACCTGACATGAGTGAATTTAACGGCAGTGAACTAAGCGGAAGTTTAATTAATCCTAATAGTAAATTTGAATTTAATTCATCTATAAGCCTATCAGATTCAAGTTTCGAACAACCTAAAAATGTTGTTGTGATAAATGGCAAATCATACAAGTTTGTCAATTGGAAATATTACAATGGCAATTACGAGTTAGACCAAGAAAATGGCAGTGTTGATATGTCAAAACTATCAAATATTGGCACATTAAATTACACATTTAGTTTAGCTAATGGTAATTTGCACTTGTTTGGCAAATGGGCTAATTTGTATACTGTAAAGTTTGATACAAATGGCGACAATGTAAGCAATATGCCAAGCGATATTAATAATCTGCTTGTGACAGATGGAATTAATTTAAGCACAATTCCTACTCGCACAGGGTTTAACTTTGCAGGTTATTTCTATGTGTATAATGGCAAAACATACTATCTAAATTATAATAGTGATTTTGAAAAACTTGTTGACAGTGATGGTAATGTAGTAGCTGTTAATACTGATGCAATTTTAAGCGATGCGGTGCTAATTAATCAATTAATTACTACTACACAACTAAACGATGATTCTGCAAGTGCCTATACACTTACATTGCAAGCAAAGTGGGTGGCAAAACAACTTAGTATAACCTTAAATTATGACCCTAATATGTGTGACATTTCTCAGGAAGTATATCAAAATGTATCATATGTTGCTGGCAATATTACGTTTAATTATCTTGATAATTTAGTTGTTTATTCTAGTACATTAGACGGCAAAACAACCACAAACATTATGGTTTATGATTACTTAAGTAATCTAAAGGGAAGGATTATAATAACCCCAAAAACTAATGACAATTACGAACTAAAAGAAGTTAAATTAAATGGTAAAACAATTAGTTCGGCAAGTATTACGGCCGAAACAAATATAATTGATGTTGTGTGCTGGGGAAGCTTTGTTGAACACAACCTTGACATTGAATGGGACAAGTTATATAGTGACGCAATTAAAAACACACACTATGGTAGCCTTGGTGGACAGTATGGTGGAAGTACATATAAGTATGCACTAAAAGTTAGCTATACTGTGTACGACATCACTACAAAACTTGAAACAAGTGAAAACGTGTTTACATTGGACATGATAAGAAGTGATAGTAGTGTTTATGACATTATTAATGAATCAAAAGTTGTAAACATTTACGATAATTTTGACATTTCCAAACTTGCTATTAAACTAAGAAAAGGCTATGGCTTAAAAGTTGTATTTGATTTAATTAATACTCCTTACTTTAATGAAAACACAAAAACATACACATATGTTAACGAAAACTTGAGCGAGAGTACTGGTGCGGTTAAGTTTAACCTTGAAAGTAAAAATGTTGTAATTACTTCAAGTTTCGTTAATTCTGATGTGACAGATTTTGGCAATGTGGAAGTTATTTACTACACACCAAATACTGCTAATGGAGTTGTTGCTGATTACACAATGCAAACAATCAATGTTTCAGTAAGTAGTGATTCTAGCAAAACAATTTCTGTTGTGACCGATAGTGAAATTACCTTTAACTATTCGTCAAACGACTATGTTTTAAAAAATGTTAACTCTAATATTGTTGTAGATAATTCTGCAACAATTGTGAGCGGATTTGATAATGGACAAGAAAGTTATGCTTTAAAATTTGATTATAAGTATATTGACTATAGTTTTAAAATTGCCAATGTAGACTATGCAAAAGCATATTTTAGAACAACTGATAGCAACAAACTAAAAGCATTCTACAAACTTGTTACTTATGGCTTTAATTCGTTGGATAGTGCTACACTTAGTGTGTTGGCAAGTGATGTGAGCAATGTTGATAATATGTCCAATATTTTAAAAACATCAACTGAATATTACACTGTTGGTGAATTGATTGGAACATATAGATATTCAATTAACGAAAACTATGTTTATTTGTATTCTAATGGCAATAGCCTTGCTAACGACCTAAAAAATATTTGGTTTGAGGAATGGCTACTAGAATCTACTTTCGGCACAGGTGCTAGCGAAGATAATATCGCTGTAAGTGGGTTAACTAGTGCTGTTACAATCAATGCAGGGTATAGCAGTGCAGTATGGTTAACATATAAGTTGGAAGGTGACGAAACAGGTGAACGTGCAGGAATTAACTTCTTAAATAATGCAGGTCTTACATATTACTATAATGTAATTAATGCCACAACCAACAATTACGAAGTTGATGGTAATAGGTACTTTAGTAAGATTGTGCTAAGGGTTAAGGACAACACATATTTGCCACACTTTGAATTATCATATACTACTGATTATTATGTGAAGGAAAATTCTACACCAAAAATCACAGGTAAAATAATTAGCACATCAAATAATGGTAGTGCAAATTATTACACTGATGGATTGTTGGAAGTAGAACTTGTAAGCAAAATTGCTGTAAAAGAACTTACACTTAATGTGACAACTAATGTTCCTGCAGTAGGTGGCGGAACAGTGGCTGGTGGAAGTGTAAAAGTTACATTTGCCACAACATATGCACAAGTGTTAACTGAATTAAAATTACAACTTAATTATTATCTAGATGATATAAATATAAGCAATTATTATTCAATTTTAGGATTCTATGTGGAAAACGAAAAAATTGATAATGACCTTACTTTTGAAAAATACTTTGATTTAATTGGGGAAGCTTATACTAATGGCAACACAATTGATGTTGTGGTAAGGTATTTAGAAAATGTTAAAAAGTCTATTACCATAAACTCAACAAAATCTGTAAATGGTGTTAATGCTGGTGATTTGGGTGTATCAAAAACAATTTATGTTGTTGCAAACACTGCTATTACTGGTACATATTCTGGTAATAGTGATTATGTAAATAACGGCTTTACGGGTGTTGAAATTGGGAGTTATAGAAAGACAACAGTTATTAAAAACACAACTTTGTATTTTGGTGCAAAAACAAACAATTTAAAATTGGTATTTGACGAAGTTTCAAGCACATATTCACTAGTTGTTATGACAACTACTTTAAACACTATGTTTAGCGACTTTAAGGCAAGTGAGTATACTAAAAACTTTAGCGGATTAAGGTTTGTTTACTATAGCACTAATGCAAATGATGATGGCTGTAAGGTAGATGCAAGCGGATTATATTATGTAAAAGCACTAAAAACCAACTCTGCTAACACATCGGTTATGGGCGGAAGCATTGTAAGGCAAGAATATACTAGTGTGTTAAATGACACAATTGTAGTAGGTGACAATGTGGTGTTATATGCTGTGTATGTTCCTGAAATTTCAGTGACCGTAAGTAGTGAAAATTACACCGATTTAGTTGGCAATAAACAAGTATCTTATACTCGAATTGAAGGTGCTCAAGAAAGCATTTCAAGTTTTGTTACTAATTACTATAATGTTTTAATTAGTGATGGAATTGATATTAGCAACTTGGAAGCCGATTATGTGTTAATTAATGGTACAAAATACAACTTATTTAATGATAAAGGTGGTTATAACTACATTACAGTTTCTGGTGAAAACCTTGATATTCAAGTTGTTTGGAAAGAAATTGAATAACAAAAAACGATATCATTTTGATATCGTTTTTTTGTATTATATTTAATTTTGATGATTGTAAGTTTACCATTGATTTTTTAATGCATAACGACTTCATTATCTATAATTTCTGTTGTTGTTATGTTTTTCTGTAAGTCGTGCTGAAATTGACCTTATATCGTTATCAACGCCTGCTTCTGTGTTATACTGTGGTTGATTAGTGTTGATTTCTCGTTGTTGAGAGTCTTTGTTATTATAATATTGCTGGTCATTATGGTTGCTCGACATTGTTTGGTTGTTATAATCACTATTTTGTGTGAGTTGATATTGGTTTTGATTGTTGGTATTTGGTTGTGTTTCACCTTGCTGACTATTTACTCCCGAAGTGGTGTAGTTTTGGTTGGAACTTTGTGAGTATTGTGGAGAACCCTGTGGATTAGTGGCTATTTGTGTTTCGCCTTGTGATTTAATTTTATTTTTTAATTTTCTAAAGTTAAAGGTTAATTTGCCCTTATTTTTAATCACGTTAACCGTAATAATTATTGTGCCAATTCCCACTAGTACATATACAATTCGGCTAAAAATATTACTTTGTGAGCCAAATAGCCCTGCCACAAAATCAAACTGTAGTAGTCCTATTGTTAGCCAGTTTGCCCCACCTACCAAAACTAATAAAAAAGCAATTAATGTTATCATAATATTACTCCTTAAAATTACTTTTAGTTTGCTAAATTTAGAGTAAAATTATACATTAATTGCAAGTTTTGTGTGTTTTTAATTTGTGATGCTTAAATTATTTTAAAGGGTGTTAATTGTAAATTTCTACAACAAGTTTGTCGTAAGGGAAAGTTTCTACAAAGTCATCTTTAGTAAAAGTGGTACTATTGTAAAGTAAAAAGTTTTTAATGTGTTTTACCAGTATCATTGGTACTGGAATATCAAGCTTTGCACAGATTTCTGCCATGTAATCAAAAAAATTATGAATCACAAAATCTTCTGGTAATTCATATATGTAATCATTAATTAATTTATTATCAATTGTTAGTTTTGCATATATATTGTTCATAAAAAACCTTACATAATATATTACATTATTGTTGGAATTTTCACAAACAATTTTATAATTTAGTGAATAAATTTTTGCAAACAAAATATTATATAATTGGTATTTTTTTTATTGACAAACTTTTTTTATTAATATATAATCTTGCGTACTAAGAAAACAAAAGGAGGGTTATGATGGATAATACAACTTACCTAACTAAAGAAAATTATGAAGAATTAAAGGCGCGTCTTGCCGAACTAAAAAGTGTTGGTCGTGAAGACGTTGCTAATAAAATTAAAGAAGCTCGTAGCTATGGCGATATTAGTGAAAATAGCGAATATGATGCCGCTAGAGAAGAAGAAGCTATTTTAGAGCAAGAAATTATATCTATTGAAAACACCCTTCACAATGCTAAAATTATTAGCAAAGTTAAGGTTGATACTTCAGTTATTAATGTAGGTGCTGTAGTAGTTGTTAAGGACCTTGACTTTAATCAAGACTTTACATTTACTATTACTGGCAGTTATGATAGTGACCCTACTAAAGGCCTTATCAGTAATGAAAGTCCTATTGGAAAAGCATTAATGGGTAAGAAAAAGGGTGATGTTGTTACTGTAGATACTCCAGACCCAACAACAGATATGCACGTTAAAATTATGAGCATTAAATACTAATACAAAAGAAAAACACAGAGAAATAAAGTCTGTGTTTTTTTGTGTTAAAAAATTGGGGTTTACAAAATACAAAACCTTGTGGTATAATAACCAAAAAGTAAGAGGGACTTTTTATGTTGTTGGACATTGGTGGTATTGTAATTAATGTTAATAATTTAGTTAGTTTTAAGGTAGATAAAAAGCGTAGGACATTCTATCTTAAAGTTTTTATGCTTGATGGAACAGTGTATAACATTGCTTATGATAATGTAGAACATCTACTTCGTGACATAAACTTTATACAACAAGCCACAAAACTATAACAATATGTCAAAAACCAAAAGTTAAAATCTTTTGGTTTTTATTTTTTACTGTATGTGTTTTCAATTCCAAAGTAATCTATTATGCCACACATTATTGTGTAGGCAATTTTATTTTGATAACTATCGGTTATTAGCAGTTTTTCCTCGTCGGGATTAGTTAAAAAGCCACATTCGACAATTGAGATTGGGGTAGTATCGCTAAGATTTAAAATAAAGTAGTCACCTTTGTGACTTTCGTTTTGGGCATTATCAATTTGTTTTTTTAGTTGCCCTTGTATTGCATCGGCTAATTTTTTACTTTCTTCACTGTTTGGATTGAAGAAACATTGTGCCCCCTTTTGAGAAGGTTCTGGAAATGAGTTCATGTGAATGCTAACAACTAGGTCGGCTTTTGCATTATTTATAATTTGCTCTCGTTTTTCCATATCTTCACGTTTGCAATTTGTTGCATTAGGACTATAAAGAGGGCTATCGTTTTCACGAGTTAGCACAACATTAAATCCAAAGTCTTCAAGATATTTTTTTAGTTTTTGTGAAATGCTTAAATTAAGGTCGCTTTCTTTTACTCCTGTGTTTATTCCGTTACAACCCGCATCTCTTGCACCATGCCCTGCATCTATCACTATTGTTTGGCTAAACTTTGGTGTGCTACCGGCATTGATTGTTTTGTATATATAAATAGATGTGCCAAAACTTAGGGCGAGTGAAAGAATAAAGGCAATTACGGTTTTTAATTTGATATTTACAAACATTATTTACTCCTAATACAAAGGTTTGTTAAAATATTTTATTTAAAAAACCACCAAATTATGAAAACAATTGTATAAGCCTTTTTTATTTTAGTTGGACTACTTTTAAAAAAGTGCTATAATTAAGGAAATTTAGGAGATAATTTTGAATAACTATTTTAATTTTAAAACATTAGATAAATCAGATTTAAAAAAGGAAAATCCACAGGTTTTGGCTTTTGTTGGAGATGGAGTGTATACGCTATTTATACGCAATAAAATAGTGCTAGAGCATCATGCGAAAAGTGGCGAACTTCACAAACTTACAACCGATTATGTTAAGGCAAGTAAGCAAAGTGTAACCATTGAAAAACTCATGCCGATTTTGACTGAAGATGAAATGAGTGTGTACAAACGTGCACGAAATTACAAAACTGCATCGGTTGCTAAAAATGCAAGTGTTGTGGACTACAAACGTGCCACAGGACTTGAAGCAGTGCTTGGATACTTGTATTTGGCTGGAGACCAAGAGAGATTAAATTATATTTTAAGTATTTGTATAGGAGAAAACAATGAAAATTGAAGGAAGAAATGCTGTTAGGGAGACCCTAACAAGTGGTGCTCAAATATCAAAATTATTGGCAAGCAATAGCAGTAAAGATAAAGTATTTAATGATATTATTGCTCTTGCAAAACAAAACAAAGTAAAACTACAATTTGTTAGCAATGATGTGTTAGATAGAGAAAGTGTAACAAAAAAACATCAAGGGTTAATTGCTGTTGTAGACGAGTTTAAATATTGTGAAGTAGATGATATTTTAAATGACGATAAAAACAAAGACCCATTTATCTTGATTTTGGACGGAGTGGAAGACCCGCACAACTTGGGCTCAATAATTAGAGTGTGTGAGTGCTTAGGTGTAAGTGGAGTAATTATTCCTAAAAACCGTGCATGCGGGGTGAATGAAACTGTAATTAAAACAAGTGCTGGTGCAACTAATTACGTTAAAGTTGCAAAAGTTACAAATCTTAATGACACTATAAAATATTTGCAAAATAATGGAGTGTGGGTGTATGCTTGCGAACTTGGTGGACAAGATATTGCAAAAACAAACCTTACTGGACCAATTGCAATAGTTATGGGAAGTGAAGGCTTTGGTGTAAGTGCTCTTACTAAAAAACTATGCGATGGTATTTTTACAATAGATATGGTGGGCAAAGTAAACTCACTAAATGTGTCAGTTGCAACAGGAATTGCACTATATGAATCTTTTAAACAAAGGAAAAAATAATATTGGAAGACAATAAATTATTGGCACTAGCCAAGGCTGGTGATGAAAAAGCACTAGACGAGTTGTATGATAAATATAAAAAGATTGTGTTAGTTATTGCCAAAAAGTATTACCTTATTGACGGAAACAATGATGATATTGTTCAAGAAGGTATGTTTGGCTTTATTAAGGCGGTTAATACTTATGACGAAACAAAGTGTGACTTTGTACCATACTTAAGAAAACTTGTAGAACAGCAAATTGTTAATGCAATAAAGAAATCGCATAGCCAGAAAAACATTCCGCTTAACGATAGCCTTATGCTAAACAACCAAGGAGAACTTAGTATTGACGACAAAGTTGTGTCTATTCCTAGCACAACACTATCGCCCGAACTTGAAGTGATTTATGAAGAAAACAACAAAAATCTTAATGACTTAATTTCAAATAAGTTGAGCGAATTTGAACAACAAGTCTTGCAACTTTATTTGGAAGGTTACAAGTATAATGATATAATAGAAAAGCTGAATGTAACTTACAAAAGTGTAGACAATGCACTTTCTAGAATTAAGACAAAACTTGCAAACTTTAAAAAAGGAGAATAATTTTGGAATATCAAGCACTATACAGAAAATATAGACCAACTAATTTTGATGAAGTTGTTGAGCAAAAACATATTACACAGTCACTTATAAACCAAATTAAAAACAACCAAATTAGCCATGCCTATTTGTTTACTGGTACTCGTGGAACAGGTAAAACAAGTATTGCACGTATTTTTGCAAAGGCTATTAATTGTGAACATTTTGAAAACGGCCCTTGCAATAAGTGTAACACCTGTAAAATTTTAAGTGATCCGTCTAATATGGACATTATCGAAATTGATGCTGCCAGTAACAATAGGGTAGAAGAAATCAGGGACTTACGTGAAAAAGTAAAATACCCACCAGTTAATGGAAAATATAAGGTGTATATTATTGATGAAGTTCATATGCTTACTGATAGTGCTTTTAATGCACTACTAAAAACCCTAGAAGAGCCACCAAAATATGTTGTGTTTATTTTAGGTACAACCGAAGTTCAAAAATTGCCAGCAACTATTCTTAGTAGGTGTTTGCGTTTTGATTTTAAGCTTGTTAGCAATGAAGGTCTTGAAAAACATCTTAAACATATTTTTGATGATAGTGGAATTAAATACGAAGACGAAGCAGTTTCGCTAATCGCAAAACTTGGTCAAGGTAGTGTGAGAGATACGCTTAGTATTGCTGATATGTGTGTTGCATACACGAATAAAAATGTGACATATAATGCAGTAGTTGAAGCGGTGGGAATTACCAACAACCAAGTGTTAAATAAACTTGCAGAAAATATTTTAAAGAAAAATACTAAAAACTTGCTTAACTACATTAATGAAATTGCAAAAAGTGGCAAAAACTTTTCAATGGTCGCTAAAGACCTTGTAGGATATTTTAGAGATATTGCAGTTGTGCAAACTTGTCACAATTATAAGGATATTTTAAAATACCCAGCCGATGTTTTGGCAGAACTTGAAGCACTTGCAAAACTTGGTGACGTAAATGATGTGTTAACCATTATGCAATCACTTGGTGGGCTAGAACAAGATTTTAGATATACACAAAATCCACGTGCACTATTTGAAATTGTGGTGCTTGGGCTTGTTACAGACACCAATAGAATTGCAAAGCTTGAAGCAAAAGTTGCTGATTTAGAGAAAAAAATTAATGGTGCTGGAGAAAAAAATCTAAATTTTAATCGTGCCCCAGAGATTATTGTTGAGCCTAAAATAAAACAATATGACGAAAAACAAATATGGGGCAAATTACTAATTACTCTTAGAAATGCAAACGAGTTTAAATTATACCTTACACTAGAAAGTAGCAAACATAGCATGGAAGGAAATATGCTAAATATTAGTGTTGCTTCTGAGCACTTTGACAGTATTTTGGCAAATGAAAAAACTCTAAAAAAATATGTTGAGAGTGTAGACAAAACAATTATTGTAAACATTTTAAAACAAGATGAACAAAAGGAATTTGATGTTGTAGAATTTTTACAGAACGAATTTAAAGAAAAATTTACATTGGTTTAAAAAAAGGAGATAGGTTATGTATAAAGGAATGGGTGGCTTTGGCGGAAATATGCAAAACATTATGCGTCAAGCACAAAAAATGCAAGAACAGATGCAAGCACAAATGGAAAAGGCAGAACAAGAACTTAATGACGCCGAGCTTATTGGTACAGCCGGGGGCGGAATGGTTACTGTGGCAGTTGACGGTCACAAAAATCTAAAAAGTATTAAAATCCAACCACAAGCGGTTGATCCAGATGATATTGAAATGCTAGAAGACCTTATTATGGCTAGTATCAATGAAGCGGTGAAAAAAGCGGACGAACTTGAAAAAAGTTTAAAAGGCGATAATCCTATTGGGGGCTTATTTTAATAATGGCAAACAATATTGAAAGCATGCAAAAACTTATTAATGCTTTTACACTTCTTCCTGGTGTTGGACAAAAAACAGCCGAAAGATACGCTTACAGCATTATAAAACTTAATGCGGACGATGTTAATTTTATGGCAAACTCGCTTGTTGAAGCCAAGAAAAACATTCACTATTGTAGTGTTTGTGGTAATTTTACCGACAACGACATTTGTGATATTTGCAAAAACCGCAAAAGTGATATTGTGTGTGTGGTTAAAGAACCTAAAGATGTGCTTGCTCTTGAAAAGGCTCGTAATTTCAAGGTTCGTTATCACGTGCTTCACGGCACAATTAGTCCACTGGAAAATAGAGGACCAAACGACATTAGAATTAAGGAACTTGTAGAAAGAATTAATAGCGAAAATATTAAAGAAGTTATACTTGCCACAAATCCAGATGTTGAAGGTGAAGTAACGGCTTCGTATATTGCAAAACTTATCAAACCGCTAGGTGTAAAAGTTTCACGTCTTGCCCAAGGTATTCAAATGGGTAGTGACCTACAATATGCTGATGAAGTGACCTTAACAAAAGCATTAGAAGACCGTAAGGAATATTAAAAAATTAGAAGTGTGTTTCACTTCTTTTTTTTGACTTTTAATCATATATTTTATTGGGGGATTTTTAGATGTATAACGATGAATTATTGGCAAGTGGTGAAGTTGTGGAAAAAATGAACACCGAATTTAAAAGGTCGGAAGAAATATGTGAAGTGTCACACCTTCGTCAACTTGCCGAACTTGATGAGATATACGAACTTCTGTTTAAGTGCGAAAGCCTTTTAAAATGGGTAGAAAATAAAGATGTTGGAAATGCGGATTTTTTAAAAAAACTAATTGATGACACCGCAAACGACAAGATTACAGCACTAAGTTGTGGCTGTAGAAGAAACCTAGACTATAGGTATTGTTGTGATAAAGATTTTAATAGAAACTGTTGTGATTATTGCAAGTGTGAAATGGAACTTATAGATAAAATTATAAAAATTTTAACCTTAAAAAATAGTATTGCCGATAAGCAATGCATGATAAAATTACTTAAAAGCCGAATGGATATTTTGCAACATTTTTTCTGTGTATATGCCAAATAACAAAAAGCGACAAAAAAGTACAATATTTTTGTAAAAAGCCCTTGAAGTTTTGCTTTTTAGGTGATATAATCTCATCACCTAATTTTTAAGGAAGTATATTTTTTATGATTACAAACAATTTTTTGTGCAGAATTAAAACCGAAGAAGTAAAAGATTTTTTAATGAACAGCAAAACTACATCCGTAGTAGCTTGGTTTAAAAGAAAGTACCCAACAAAAACCTTTGGAATAGATGTAGTAAGAGGTAAAAACGAACTTGGCGAACCAGTGTTTAAAGTAAATTACATGGTTGAAGAAAATGGTGAAGTTTGGGATAAGGAAGAACTTGGTGAATTTTCTACTTTAAGTGGCAAAGACTTTGATGAAAAAACCGGTAGACTTAGTGATTATGACAAACGTTGGTTTAACTTTGTAAATGACCATGCTAAGGGGTTGGAAAACAACGAACACGAAGACTATAAACAAGCACTTATTAACTATCACGCAATGCAAATGGCCAAGAAAATTTCAAAACGTATTGCTGATATTGAAGATACTTTTGAAAGAGATATTTATAAAATAAAATAAGGTTTTATTAAAAGTTTTTAATAGCTAAATGCTGTTAAAAACTTTTTCTTTATTTTTAATTTAACTTATGATATAATATTTATATAGGGTAAAAAATGTTTAAATTTGAAATAAAAAATCATTATAGATTAAAGTTTTATCTGCAAATTGATGACGGCAAAATTTTTAAGGAAATATTGCCTATTGATAAGAAAAACGATTACGATATAATCATTAGTATTCATACGGCTCTAATGGGAATGAAACAACAAATGTTATCTAATGGTTACAACCTTAACGATTGCAAAGGGCTTTGTGATGAAGACGCATTGCAGATAAGCGAAACCGACAAAAACTTGTTACTAAAATCAAGACGTTTTGCCGACTATTTGAGGGTGTGCTATTTTAATATTAATGGTAGGGGATTGTATGCTGAGCAATCGCCAACTTACACCAGAATTGAAGCCTATGAAGATTGGGAAAAAACTTGTGTATATGTACATAATGGCACTGTTAGTAGTAATCTTGTGCCTTTTGCATTGGCATTTATTTATACTGAGTTAAAGGGCGAATACAACATTGCAAGAATTGTGGACAGTTCGAAAAACCGTAGTAGGGTTGTTGAGGCTAAAAATAGGCTAGATGAGTATAAGAGTGCACTTGAAAAGCACACAGCTAAAAAAGGTTGTACAATTGACATTAGAGAGAATGTATGATAAACTATTTATATAGGGGTGAATTGAAAATGAGAGATAAGAAAAATAAAATAAAATTTATTGTTAATATTGGAAATAGAGATTTTAGTTTTGTTGTTAGTGATTCATATTACAAAAGTATTAATGGTGGCGAATCTGCAACTGCACTTCAAAACTTAAAAGATGCAAATGAAATTAAGTATGCTGATTGTGGCAATAAAGAAAAAGCATTTTTTAATTATATAAGCAAATCGTTTGAAAAAGAAACTCAAGATATTGCAGAAAAAATTGGTGTTGTTGATACTCCAGTTAAGATGATTCAACTTGTTACACAAAAATGCAGATTGTTTAAAGAATATTGTGATCGCTTTTTAGAGCAAGGGCTTATACTTGCAAGCATTAACTTTATGCCAGAAGAACTTGGTAGAGAACAAGTTGCAAGAAACTTTTTGTTGTGTGTTATGAATATGTATGCTAATTGCCAAACAACAGTTACTAAAAACATTATAAACGATGTAAGAGACCAAGCGGCAGGTCTTAACATTGCAGCAACTCAAATGTTGGCAGCTTCATTAATGCTAACAATTGGTTCTGCAGAAAAAAGAACAATTGATTTCCTATTAAGTGAAAACAAATTTATTTCTGCTGAAGTTGTTGATAAGGCAATGAATAAAAGCACAACATCAACTAAAATTGACTATAAACCAATAAAGAAAGTTGCTGAAGCCGAAATTAATGACGAAATTGTAAATAAAAAAGCAGTTTTTGAATTTGATTCAATTAAAAACTTAGAAGTTATGAGTCCAGAACAAGAGCAATTGTTAAAGAATGTAGCAGAAAGAGCATTCATAACAGACGGAATGGAAGTTGGTTATGATAATAGTAGCGAAATAGTTTCGCAAGAGCTATTAATTAAGGGCGCATATCTTACTCCTGCCAATTCAATTTTGGCATTGGAAGATAGGATTGGTGAAATTGGCATACCTACACGTTGTATCTAATATTTAAAGGGTTAGAAAATTTATTTTCTGCCCTTTTTTTATTTTCTAATATAAACATTGTATGATATAATATTTTTAATGAAAAATGGAGAAGTATTATGAGAATTTTACATACTGCCGATTGGCATTTAGGTAAAAAAACTGATGACCTAGATAGACTTGACGAACAAAAACAAGCCTTAGACCAAATAATAAAAATTGCAAAAGATAAAAAAGTTGATATGGTTATCGTTGCTGGAGATATTTACAATAGTTTTGTACCATCTGCAGATGCCGAAAACTTGTTTTATCGCACAGTTAGCGAACTTAGTAACAACGGAAACACTGCCGTTGTTGTTATTGCGGGCAATCATGACGATCCAAAAAGAATGTCTAATGCTGGGCTTTTCACAAGCAAGTTTAACATCTTTTTGGTGGGCGATATTAACGATATTAAAATTACAAAAAATGCAAATCGTGATAAAAATATATATGCCACTAGTTGTGGAACAGGATACATAAAATTTAAAACCAAAGCAGGCGAAGACGTTGTTGTGGCTTGTTTGCCATACCCATCGTACTATAGATATGGTGATACCAAAAACGAAAACGATAAGTTTGATGACAAAATTAGAAAATGGCTTGCACCTGCTGTTAAGGAATTTAAGCCAGAGTCTGTTAATATTCTAACCGCACACTTACTTACTTATGGTATAGATTTGGGTAGTGAAGAAATTGACGAATATGGAAGTGTCGCTAGTACAATAGATTTTATAGATAGAAACGTGTTAGATCTTGGGGCTGATTATGTTGCTCTTGGGCATATTCATAAATTAATAAAAGTTGATAAGAATAAAAACATTTATTATAGTGGTTCGCTTATTAACAACTTTTTTGCCGATGTTAACAACGATAAGTTTGTAATTGTTGCTGATGTAGATAATACAGGGGTAAAGAATTTAGAGCCTGTTCAGCTAGATGTAAAGAGAATGGTTACTTTTACATCAGACTCATTAGAAGAAATTGAAAAATTCTGCGATGTTGCTAAAGATGATTATATTAAGGCGACCTTAAAGCAAAACGGAAGTATTACATTCGAACAACTTAAAGAACTTAGAGCTAGACACCCAAATCTAATTACTTTTAGTGTGCTTAATGAAGAGTTGTTGTTGGGTGAAAATATTGAAAGCAAAAAAGACCTTACTACTTCGGAAATATTTGATAAATTTGCTCTTGCTGTTACTGGCAAAGAAGCAAAACCTGAAGTTAAGGAATTATTTTTGGAATTAATGGGGGAAGATTTGTATGAAGCCAATTAATTTGAAAATAAAAGGTATTAATAGTTATGTGTCTGAGCAGGAAGTTTGTTTTGACAAGTTGTCACAATCAAAACTTTTTGGTGTTTTTGGCGAAACTGGTAGTGGGAAAACCACAATTTTGGACTCAATTATAATTGCTCTATATGGTTCGTCCGATAGGGAAACAATACCTAATATTATTAATGTTAATAGTAAAGATGCTCACATTTACTTCACTTTTGAATGTGAAGAAAATGGTAAAAACCGCACATTTATTGTTAAGCGTGACTATAAGGTTAGGGCAAGCGGTGTTAAAAGTGATGCTGTAATTCTTGATGCAAAAACAAATGCAGTTTTGGCTGAACAAACCGATATGGTTAATGATTATATTCTAAAACTTGTGGGCGTGGGCAAAAAAGAATTCTTAAAATGCATCGCATTGCCACAAGGCGAGTTTGATAGATTTTTAATGGATACTCCTGCAAACAGGAAAAAGACCATTGCAAAACTATTTAACTTGGAAGATTTTGGAACAAACTTGCAAGAAAAATTGCGTCGCAAACGTGATATGGTAACAATGCAAAAACTTAATATTCAAGAAAAAATTGCAATGCTTGGAAATATTGACGAATCAAGTGTTGAAGTTGTTAAATCTAATTTGGAAGACAATGCAAAACAACTTGAAAAAGCAGAAGTAGAACTAAAAACACGTAAGAAAAACTACGAAGAGCTTGTTAAAAACTTACAACTTACTAAAGAACTTAACACTAAAGAAACAGAACTTGTTTTGATTAACAGCGAGAAAAAAGAAATTGAGGAACTTAAAAAGCAAATAGAATTCACTTTAAAATATGGTGAATATAGTTTAAAACTTGGCAAGAAAAACAACCTTGAAAAAGAAATTAGCAATACTACTTTGGAATTAAAAGATGATAGGGAATTGCTATTAAATGCAACAGAAGAACTTGAAAGATTAGATGATGAAATTGAAGAAAATTCTAAGAAGTTAAAAGAAGATAAGGCAAGTTTAAAACATCTTGAAGACACTAAAGAAAAACGAATTGCCTGTGTTGCAAAAATTGGTCAGTTGGAAAGCCAAAAGAAACTAACAGAGCAAGAAGTGGAAGACCTTACTGATGATATTAGAAGCCTTAAAGAAACCCTTGCTGACTACAAAAAACTTGTAGATGAAAATGAAAAAGTAAGCAAAAACTTAACCAACACAATTTCTGATAACAACGATGTTCTTGACAAACTTAGAGATGTTAAGAATGTTAAAACAATTGAAAGTGTGCTAGATTATATTAACTTTGCTCAAACTTTAATTACACCTGAGGCACTAGAAGAAGTATATCAATTTGACATTCATAAAGAAGTAAATAATTTATTAAGTAGTCTAAGTGATTACGAAACAAAAACACGAAAACAAGTTTTGGGGCTTCAAGACGACTACAATACTCTTGCTAGATATAATAAAGACCTTGAAAAATTGCAACGTGACCTTGACAATGCAAATGGAAAACTAATTAAACAAAACGAAGATATTAGAGTTCAACTAGAACGTATTAAAATGGATAAAGCGGTTTGCGAAAATCAGATAACCGATAAGCAATTTGCATTGCAAGATGCTAAGGACGAAGTAAGAAAAATTAAGACACAACTTGAAGAGTGTAAGGAAGAACTAAAAACTTACGGAGATGAAAAACAATACGACAAACTATATAAAAGTGTTGAAAACTTAACCGAAGTAATCAATAAAGGAAACTTAAGAAAAATTGAACTTAACGATGAGAAAAATAAAACAGTTGTTTCTATTGAAGTAAATGTTACGGTTTTGGAAAATTATAAAAAACAACTTAAAGAAGTTGAGGGTGAAATTAAGAAACTTAACATAAAGTCAACAAAAGATATGGTTTGTGACAATATGTTGTACCTTGATGCCGAAAAACTAGAAGATGCGAAACAAAACGTTGAAGACTACGAAACTAAATACGAACTTATTACAAGTAAAATAAAAGAACTTAAAGATAGGCTTGATGGTAAATATGTAAGTGACGAAGATGTTAAAAAAGAATACGAACATATTGAAGTGTTGGAAAGTAGTATTAAGTCTTATAGCATAAATGTGGCACTTGCAAAACAAGCAGTGGGGCAATATGCCGAAACATTAAAGAAAGTTGAGTCTTTAAAAGAAGAAAAGAATAAGGTTCAAAAACAACTTGATGCTGTAAATGAACTAGCGACCCTTACTGCTAATGGAAAACTTCTTGATTATGTGTCGGAAGAGTATATGCAACTTATTACCCAATTTAGCAATAAGTTTGTTTACAATATTAGCAAAGGAAAATACATGTTAAAGTATGCTGGTGAATTTTATGTTGTAGACAACTTTAATGGTGGAATTACACGTGGCGTTAAGACGCTTAGTGGTGGTGAAAGATTTATTATTTCGCTTAGTTTGGCTCTAGGAATATCTCAAAGTATTGCAATCAACAACAATAAGAAATTTAACTTCTTCTTTATTGATGAAGGTTTTGGAAGCCTTAGCGACAACTATATTGAAAACGTGCTTAATAGTTTTGATGCTCTTATTAAACTGGGCTTTACTGTTGGATTTATTTCGCACGTTGAAAAAATGCAAACTTACATTAACAACCGAATTGTTGTGACTAAAAATAGCAACGAAGAAGGAAGTATTATAAAACAATATTATTAAACATATTTTAAAAATGCCATAAATATAATATTTTAACTTTACTTTAAAAGGTGGTTAAAATGAAAAAATTTGTGGCATTTTTATTTTGTGCTGTTTCGTGTTTTGGGCTTGTGGCATGTACAAGCAAAACCGAACTTGAAATAAAGAAAGCAAGTAAAAATCTTTCTAGTTATGATATGGAGATTATATATAATAACGACTATACACTAGATGTTAACCAAAGCATTAATTACATTAATTCTAGTAATGTTGGTTTTGATAAAATATATTTGCACTTGTACCCTAAGGCTTTTAGTGAAGGTGCTAAAAATAGACCTGTAAACACATTGCAAATTAAAAAAGCATATCCTAATGGTAGTAGTTATGGAGATATAGAAATAAACACTTTGCGTGTTGATAATAGCGATGTTTCGCCTTGCTATGAAGGGGACGACAACGACATTTTGGCGATTGAAACCAAAGGATTAAAACCAGACGACCGTATAAAGCTAACCATATCATATAAGGTGATTATTCCTAATTGTAATCATCGATTTGGGTATGGCGAAAATGTTGTGAATGTGGCAAACTTTTACCCAATTGTGGCAGTGTATGATGGTGAGTGGAACTTAGATCCCTACAACTCTAATGGTGATCCGTTTTATAGCGATGTGGCTAATTACAACGTGACTTTAACAGTGCCAAGTGAAATGGTTGTTGCAAACACTGGCAAAGTGGAAAAACAGGAAGATGTAGGGGAGTGTAAAAAATATAAAATCACAGCTAAAGCGGTAAGAGATTTTGCATTTTGCTTAAGCGATAAATTTAGTGTTGTAAGTGAAAAATATCAAAATGTTAATGTGAAGTACTATTATTATAATGATGTTAATTTTAATGAAAGTCTAAAAACGGCCGTTGATAGCATTAAGACCTTTAACAAACTTTTTGGCACTTATCCATATTCTACTTTTAGTGTGGTGAAAACCAATTTTATTCATGGTGGAATGGAGTATCCTAATCTTGTTATGATTAGTGATGCTTACGAAAATTTTAAGGATTATCAAAATGTTATTATTCACGAAACTGCCCATCAGTGGTGGTATGGGCTAGTGGGGAATAATGAGTTTGATTATGGTTGGCTAGATGAAGGTCTTACTGATTATTCAACAGCACTATTCTACAAAAACAACCCAGAATATGAAGTAAATTTTGATGAAATTATTAAAAACACAACTAATTCATATGTAACCTTTGTAGATGTGTACACCAAGGTTTTGGGTAAGGTTGATACTAGTATGAATAGACCACTTTCTAAATTTGACACAGAGCCAGAATATGTGTATATTGCCTATGTTAAGGGAGTTTTGCTATTTGATAGTCTTCGTGAAAATTGTGGTGACGAAAAGTTTTTAAAGGCTCTTAAAAAATATTTTGAAACATACAAATTCCAAAATGTTAATCCTAGCCACTTAATTGGCGTTTTTGAAAAAACAATGTCATGTGAAATGAAAGGCTTTTTTGATAGCTGGATTAACGGCAAGGTTGTGATTTATAGTGTAGAGTAATCGAAAAAAGTGCCACTCAGCACTTTTTTTGTTGCTTTTATAATCTTGATAATTTACGCAATTTCAATTGTCTAAAATAACAAGTGAAAATTGTTATAATTTACATTTACAAAAATTGGTCTTGAAAATGTACTTTACAAAAAAGAGGGTTTAGTGTAATATATTTTGTGTTACAAAAAAAGGACGAAACAATGAGAGTATGTACACTTGCCAGTTCGTCTAAGGGTAATTGTGTTTTGTTTTATACCGACAACACTAAAATACTTGTAGACGTAGGCGTAACGATAAGTTATTTAGAAGAAAAACTTAATAAACTAGGCATTAATCCGCATGAAATTACTGCGATTTTAAACACTCACGAGCATGTAGATCATACTAAAAATATTGGTGCGTTTATGCGAAAATATGGCACTCCGCTATACTGTCACCTTGACGGATATGAAAAACTTATTACAAAACTTGGCAATGTTAATCTTGACAACATTTTATGCTTTGAAGATTTGCCTTTTAGAATTGGCGACTTTATTGTAAGAGCATTCAAACTTCCGCACGATGCATCAAGTTGTGTGGGCTTTACATTTGAGGAAAATGGCAATAGAGCATCAATTGCAACGGACCTTGGTTATTGCGATGACGAGATTATTAAAAACCTTATGGGAAGCAAACTTGTTGTGCTAGAAAGTAATCACGATGTAAAAATGCTTCAAAACAACCAAAACTATCCATATATGCTAAAACAACGTATCTTAGGTAAAAGCGGACACTTAAATAATATGCAGTCTGCCGAAGTAATATTAAAACTAATAAATAGTGGTGTAAAACAAATTCTGCTTGCCCACCTTAGCGAAGAAAACAACACTCCAGAACTTGCATATAATACCATTTGTGAGTACTTGTCTAGATTTGGAATTTTGGAAGGTACTCATATTAAAATTGACGTTGCTCCAGCCAACGGATTTAGTAATATTTTTTATTTAAAATAACAAATAAAACCACAAAAAATGACACAAAATATATCATATAAAAGGTGAAATTATATGAGAAAATTTGTGTTATTTTTTATTTGCGCTTTTTTAATTATGGGGTGTAGTAGTCCAGCAGCCAAAACCATGAGTCTTGGTGAGAAATTAATAGAAGGCAACAATTATGCTAGTGTGACCGAACTTGCTAAGGAAGTTACACCTGCTGTGGTGGGTGTGGTAAGCACAAGCGGTGGTGAACAAAGTGTAGGTAGTGGAGTGTGTGTTGCTGGTGGCGGATATGTTCTTACAAACTGCCATGTGCTTACTAATAAGGATAGCATTGTGCTGTATTTGTCCAATGGCGACACTACTAATGCCACATATGTGTGGGGTGATGATTCGCAAGATATTGCAATAATAAGGTCGGAAATTGGTTTGCCGTATCTTGAACTTTCAAATGATGACCAAATTGATGTTGGACAAGATGTTGTGGCAATAGGAACACCACTTAGCCTACTACTAAAACACTCTTTTACTAAAGGAATAGTGAGTGCACTAAATAGAACTTAAAGAGTTAATGGAAAGAATGGCGAAAGTTATATGCAAAACCTTATTCAGCATGATGCAAGCCTTAACCCTGGCAATAGTGGTGGACCACTTCTTAATCTAAATGGCGAAGTTGTGGGAATAAACACATTAAAAATAAGTGGTGGCGAAGGAATAGGTTTTGCTATTCCAGTTAAAAGTTTTTCCAGTTTGTTAAAAAATGTTGTAGGGTCAAACAACGCCTATAATACACCATATTTAGGGGCTTATGGTTATGATGCAGAAATAGCAGAATTTAAAAATTTAAGTGCAGTAAAAAGTGGGTTTTACCTTGAAAATATTGCAGAAAATAGTCCGCTAAAATTAGCAGGATTAGAAAATGGAAATGTAATTATTGGCATTAATGGCAAGGTGATTACAAATGCTTTAGACCTTAGAAATGAATTATACAAACACAAGCAAGGTGACACGATAGAACTTACATATTTTAATGGTCAAAATAATAATAAGGTGAACATAACCTTGTCGAAAAAATAAGCAATTAAAAGTTGCTTATTTTTATTTAACTAGAATTTGAAAGAAGAAACTTGCATATTTAATATTATTAATATATAATATTAATATGGAAAAATTTGATAATAATTTAAACAACAACTTAAAAGAAAATAAAATCCGCAACAATTACAATGTGCTTGACGGTGTGCGAACATTCTTTTATGTGCTAGCAATCAACATACTAGCAAGTGTTTTTTACATGATTCTAATGTTTATTATTAACATCTTTTACAAGGGAAGTTATGCGGATTTAATTAAAACACCTTTTGCCTGTTATGTTGCATTGCTAATTGTTCCGCTATCATTTTTTGGCGTGTTTTTGGTGTACAACAAGGTTAATAATATTAATGCAAAGTCAGCAGTTGCGCCTACTAAAAAATTCAATATTTGGTCGCTAGTAATAACATTTACTTTGGTTGGAATTACAATTGTGGGCTTTATGCCAATAATCAACATGATACTAACTGCATTTACTAATGCAGGCATTGGCAATTTGAATTCAAACCCTATGTTTCCTATGAATACATGGTGGAGAATAATATTAGGATTTGTGGCATATGCTGTGCTTCCTGCTATTGCTGAAGAACTTTTGTTTAGAGGCATTATGCTAAGAGGATTTTCAAGACGAGCATCTGGGGTGGCAAGCGTTTTACTAAGTGCTGTAATGTTTTGCTTAATGCATGGAAGTTTGCAACAAACATTTTATCAACTAATATTGGGTGTTATGCTAGGATTTGTGGCATATTACACCGGAAACATTTTATTTTCAATGATATTCCACTTCCTTAACAATGCGATTGTTGTTCTGCTTGAATTAGTTGGCGGATATAATAGTTTTTTAAACGGATTTAGTCAAAACTTTGGCGGATACATGTTTGCAATTGCAATTGCTGTTATGGCAACAATTGTTGCGGTGCTATTTATCTGGTTGTTAAAGAAAATAAACAAACACAGCGAAACAGAAGATGTTGTGGTTGAGGGTGACACAATTATTGTGGAACAACAAGACAAAAAACTTGGTTTTAAAGAGTTTGTTTTGTCGTTTGATTTTAACGAAAAATTTTATTTTTATTCTAGCCTTATTGTTGGGCTAATTATTTGGATTTGTAATTCATTTTAGGGAGATATATGGAAGAACAGAAAAAGAAATCTATTTTTAAAACATACTTAATTTACTTCATTTCTATGATTCTATTTTGCGGTGTTCGAATTGGGGCATCGCTTGGTATGTTTTCTAAAATGGATGCCAAATTAAGTGATGTAATTTACACGATTATAATACAAGTGGGTATAATGTTTTTAATTCCTTTTGTGCTATATATGTGCTTTTTAAAGGTGAAACCAAAAGCCGTGTTCAAGACTTGCAACTATGAAAAAACTTCTGTTCCTGTTATACTTGTTAGCATTGGACTAGGATTAATTGCATTTGTTTTAAATATTATAGTTTCTAGTATTTTTAGTGGAATTATTACATTTACTGGTTATCAAACACCGCTTTCGTTTACTGGTGTTGAAGCCGATTATAGTGTGTCAAGTTTTTTCTTGCAGGTTCTTACAGTTGCATTGCTTCCTGCTCTTTGTGAAGAATTCTTGCATAGGGGACTACTTTTGCAGGGCACAAAACACGCAGGTTTTACAAGAGCAATTATAATTTCGTCCATATGTTTTGGACTACTTCACTTCAATATTAATCAAGTGGCTTATGCTATTGTGATTGGTCTTATTATGGGCTTTGCGAGTGTTGTTGCCAAAAATATTTGGGTTCCAATTATTATTCACTTCACCAACAACTTTATTGCCGTGTACCTAGATTTCGCCGAAGTAAATCATTGGTTTTTAGGAAATTACAAAAATATTTTTACATCGCTTCAAAGTCTTAACTTTATAGTACTATGTGTGGTGTGTTTTGTTGTGTTGAGTATTGTGGCTTTGTTGCTATATTATTTTATGGTATTGTTATTTAAACAATCCATTTTAAGAAAAATAAACAAGGCTATTGCTAAGGTTTACAACAATGGTGCAAGCGATGAGCCTGTTATTATTGAAAAGGGCAAGGTGTTGCAAGATGTGCTTGAAAACAACACCATGATTAACCTTAACTATGAAGAAATGAAAAGCCCGCTTGATGTTATTATGCCAAAACAAACAAGGGTGTATAAGACCAATTTTAAAGACAACATTTTCCTTGTTTGCTCGCTATTTATGGGTGCACTTATCACAATATTTACTTACGTTTGGGGATTTTTCTAATGAACGAAAAATTTATGAAAACTGCCTTGAAAGAAGCAAAACGAGCCTATGATAATGGTGATGTTCCAGTGGGTGTGGTGATTGTAAAATATGATAAAATAATTGCCAAAGCTTACAATAAAAAGGCAAAACTAAATAATCCTATTAAACATGCCGAAATAATTGCAATTGAAAAAGCATGCAAAGTTGTTGGGGATTATAGGCTTGAAGATTGCGATATGTATGTTACTAAAGAGCCATGCCTTATGTGTTATGGGGCTATACTTTCGGCAAGAATTAAGAATGTGTACTTTGGGGCATATGATAAAAAGTATTCAATTCTTGACCTTAACGAATATATTAAATTTAACCACTTTGCCAATCTAGAGGGTGGTGTTATGGAACAAGAATGTAGCGAAATGCTTTCAAAGTTTTTTAGTGAATTAAGGAGTGAAAAATGCAAACACAAACAGAAAAGTTAGTGTTAAAGCCTAATGACTTTAATTCGGTCACAATTTTTATTACAGAACCACAAAAACCACTTGCAACTAATATTCTCGGCAGAACAATGAGCGAGTGGGTGATGAGTGCTTGTAAGGGGTACTCATGTGTTATTGTGAAAAACGATAAATTTGATTTGGATTATTTTAAGCAATATCTTACTAATTCTAAATACACAATAATACTTGCTAATAGCCTTATTTTGCTTACCAATGATGCTATTAACAACCTTGTAGACTATGTCACTTTAAAGGGGATTAAGGCATGTAAGTTTTCAGGCGGTTATGCATTTGAAACTGAATATTTAAAGAAAGAAAAAAACATTTTTTATGATAGTGTGTACTACAATGACCAACAAAATTTTTATATGGTTGAAGATAAAAAACAACTAAAATATGCAACTGAAGTTTTGCAAGAACGTATACTTGCTACACATGTTATGAATGGTGTTGAAATTACAAATTCGTACATTGAAGCCGATGTGAAAATTGGCAAAGGCACAATCATTTTTAGTGGTAATGTGATAAAAGGAAATACTATTATTGGAGATAACGTAATATTAAAAGAAAAAAATGTTATCGAAAATAGCACTGTTTCAAGTGAATGTTGTGTGTCTGGTAGTACTATTGTGAATAGCACCTTAGAAGAAGGGGTGTTTGTAAAGCCTTACTGCTATGTTGAAAAAAGCATAGTAAGAAAAAATTGCTTGCTTGGTGGCGGAGTGAATTTGGTAAACCGAAAAACTAGAGCAGGTAGCAAAATAAACAAAAAGGAAGAATGATTATATGATAGTTGTTGTTGGGTTAGGAAATCCAGACAAACAATATGCTAATACATACCACAATGTGGGATTTATTACTATTGACCACTTTGCCGAAAAATTTGGACTAACTTTTAGTAAGAAAAAATACAAGGGCGTGGTGGCGGAAGGTGTTGTTGATGGCGAAAAAGTTGTGCTACTTAAACCACATACCTATATGAATGCAAGCGGACAAGCGGTGGCAGACGTGGTAAACATGCTAAAACTTGACCTTAACCAATTGATTGTGGTTTATGACGATGTTGATATTCCTGTTGGCACAGCTAGATTTAGAAAAAATGGCAGTGCCGGAACTCATAACGGAATGAAAAGCATTGTAGAATGGCTTGGGACAACCAATTTTGCTAGGCTTAGAGTAGGCATAGGAAGTGAAGACAATGTGTCATTAATAGACTATGTGTTAAGCCAAATTAATAAAAACAACCGAGAAAAAATTGATACTATTTTGGCTAAAACGGATAAGGCAATAGAAGAATTTATAAAAACAAAAGGAAAAGTAGATAATATAGACTTTAATTTGTTATGATTGAATTTTTGAGTAAAAATAGCATTTATGCTACACTTATAAACTCAATAAAACCGCACGAGAAACTAACTGTTTTTGGGTGCGATTTAGATGCAAAACTTACCATACTTAATGATACGGGTAAGTTTCTTCTTTTTGTGACCAGTGATGTGAAAGAAGCGGTTAATATTAAAGAAAAACTTACTGAAACAGGTTATAGGGTAGAATGTCTTACTGAAAAACTTAACTATAACCTTAACCCTTTTGATAATGAATATAATGAAAAGGTTTTAAAGGTACTAAATAAGGTACTAAATGGCGAGATTGATGCACTTATTGTAAACCCAATGTTTTTGTATTATAAATTACCTAATGTGGAGTGGTTAAGAGCAAAAACAATTCACTTGTCTAGTGGTGTAAAAAAACAACCTGACGAACTTGTAAAACAACTTGTTAATGTTGGTTTTACTAGAGAAGAGTATGTAGAAAAAGACGGACAATTTTCACTAAAAGGCGATTGTGTTGAGTTTGTTTCAGGCGAAGCATATAGGGTGTATTTTGACTTTGATGCAATTGAAAAAATTAAGATTTTTAACATTGAAACACGAATAAATGAAAAAGATGTTGATGAAATTAATATTGGCAATGCATGTTGGATTGAAAATACTGAAGATATTATAAAAAGCGTCAAAGACGATGAAGAAAAACAAAAACTTGTAGAATTTGAAGACAAGCTTAACAACATGATTTGGTGTTCGCCTTTTTGTGAGTACATTAACGACAATATTGTTAATTATTTGCCGGAAGATGCAGTGGTGTGTTTTACTGACAACAAACTTACTTACACTTATTTGCAAGAAGAAGTAAAAGAATATAATAAGTGTATGCTTGATATGCCAGCACACAAAAAAATGGTGGTTAAAGACGTACTTAATTTGGGCGATGTGCCTGTTGTTGGGTTTCAATACATCACTAATTCAAATAGATTATTCACCACAACAAAAGTGTTTAATTTAAAGTGTGTGCCAGTGCCAAATTATAGGGGGCAATATAAACTCCTAGGCTCTGACCTTAGTAATTTAAAAAGTAAAAAATACACAATAGTAATATATGTTAAAAATAAGGAAGGCTATAATAGAATATCTACTTTGCTTGAGGCCAACAACCTTACTTACAATAATATTGGGGCATTATCTTTTGCCACAACTGGCGAAATAAATCTTGCTACTAAACGTTTTGGAATGAGCGTAAATCTAGAACTTGATAAGGTTTTGGTGCTAGGAAGTGGAAACTTATTTGGTGTGGCAAAACCAATATTAAAAGCATCGGCAAAAAATGAAACTAGTGACTTTTTGCCACAAACTGGGGATTATGTTGTCCACAACACATATGGTATTGGCAAATGCTTAGGTGTTGAAAGGCTTACACTATCAAAATCTGCAAGAGATTATGTTATTGTGGAATATAAAAACTCTGATAAGTTGTATTTGCCAGTTGAGAACATTGATTCGTTGTCAAGGTTTGTGGGCGAAGACAATCCGCCACTTAATAAATTAGGTTCAACTGAGTTTTTAAAGACCAAAGAAAAGGTTAAAGCGAATGTTAAAAAACTTGCAATAAACCTTGCAAAACTTTACTCCGAAAGAGAGGGTATGAAAGGGTATGTGTATCCTAATGATGATGATATTATAAAACAATTTGAAGATAGTTTTGGCTATGTGGAAACTCCAGACCAAGAACAGGCTGTGCTTGACATTAAGACTGACATGATGAAAGGCAAAATTATGGACAGGCTTATTTGTGGCGATGTTGGTTTTGGCAAAACTGAAGTTGCTTTGCGTGGTGCATTTAAAACAATTATGGCAGGCAAGCAAGTTGCTTTTTTGTGTCCAACCACAATTTTAAGCGAACAGCACTACAATACGTGTGTATATCGAATGAAAGATTTTGGTGTTAATGTTGCGGTGCTTAACAGATTCTGTTCTGCTAAAAAAGTGGCAGAAGTTGAGGAAGGGCTAAAGAGCGGTGACATTGATATAGTGGTAGGCACTCACAAACTACTTAACAAAAATATTCAATTTAAAAATCTTGGGCTTTTGATTTTGGATGAAGAACAAAAGTTTGGTGTAGGCGATAAAGAAAAAATTAAAGAGTTAAAGAAAAATATTAATGTGCTTACACTTTCTGCAACGCCAATTCCTCGTACTCTTAATATGGCACTTATGGGGGTAAGAGATATTAGCATTATCGATACGCCACCAGTGTCACGTATTCCTACATTGGTAAGAGTGCAAGAATATTCTGATGAATTACTTAAAACTGCAGTTGATGCTGAGTTAGAACGTGGCGGACAAGTGTTGATAATTTACAATCGAGTTGAAACAATTTTTGAGTTTGCGGCCAAGGTGAAAGCAATGTTTCCTAATGCAACGGTTGATGTCACCCATGGACAGATGGAACAACAAAAACTTGAAGATGCAATTGTAAAACTTTACAACAACGAAACACAAATTTTAATAAGCACAACCTTAATTGAAAATGGCGTTGATTTACCTAATGCAAACACATTGTTTGTTATTAATGCCGATATGCTTGGATTGTCGCAGTTGTATCAATTGAAGGGAAGAGTTGGTAGAAGTGATAGGCAAGCATTTGCATTTTTCACCTTTAGCGGAAACAAGGAACTTAACGAAACTGCATACAAACGTCTTGAGGCGTTAAGCGAATATACAAGTATGGGTAGTGGCTATAAAATTGCCCTTAGAGATTTGGAAATTCGTGGTGCTGGTAAGATATTTGGTGCCGAACAAAGCGGGCACATAGAAAAAGTTGGGTATGCAATGTATCTAAAATTATTGTCCGAAGCGGTAGGCGAATTAAAAGGCGAAAAGATTGCTCAAGTAAGAGATGTTAAGATAGAAACCCAACTTGATGCATTCTTGCCATATGATTACATTGAAAGGCACGACCTAAGAATGAGTAGTTATGTTAAAATTAGTAAAATTTCCACTCCAGAAGAATTGCAAAAAGTGGTTAACGAGCTTACCGAAACATATGGCGAGGTTCCACAAGAAGTGTTTAATTTGTGTAAGATTGCACTCATTAAAAACTTGGCGAGCACCAAAAAAGTATCTCGTGTTGTGGTTAGAGCCACTGGTAGTCAAATTTATTTTTATGACGACATCAATTTAAGTGCAGTTAGCCTTGCATTAGAAAGTTTTAATTTGTATATGGTATTAGATGTGCAAAACAAACCAATAATTAACATAAAAAATATTGTTGATATGAAAAATGCTCTTAATTTGATAATCAATTTTTTGGAAATATTGGCTAATTAGTGTTGTTTATTTCTTGATTATTTTTAATTATAATAGTATAATACCTAAGACTTTAATAATTATTATGGGAGAATTTTACTGTGAAAGCTACTACTAAAAAAATATTAACCGTAATATGTGCCATGTTTTTAAGCATGTTTATGTTTGCGGGTTGTAACTTAATTGAAATCAATAAGGCTAAATATTACAATCAGATTGTAATTTCTGTAGAACTTAAAGATGGATATGGCGAAGACTACAACGATTACATTGAAAAATATACTAAAAAAGACCTTATTAATGCTTATTACAACTATGCATACAATTACGTTTCTAATGGTCAAATTAAAGCAAGCGAAGGCATGAATTATGCCATCAATAATATGGTTAATGTTGACCTATTATATAAGTACATTAAGAAAAATTACTTCGATAATCCAAATTACGACATTCAATTTACCGATGCTGATAGAAACGAAGTAAAGCTAAAAGTGTATGATGCCATTCAAGAACAAATTACATCACTAGAAAAAGAAGTGTATGAAGAATGGAATTACAATTACACAAATCAAGATGACCTTTCAGAAGATAAGGTAGAATCACTTAGAAAAGCATATGAAGCATATGATAGCAAAGTGCTTATGACAAACATTAAGGTTGATGTTGTTGTAGAAGGAAGCACAACCGAAGTAGAAAAACAAGCAATTATTTTAAACCCTAATCAACTAACAAAAACTTATGATACAAGAGTTGCTGGTGACACATTCAAACAACAAATTAGCGACCCAGAAGTATCTAAAGAAGCCTATACAAGATATATTAAACAATTGCAAGAAGCAGCTAAAGCTGAAGGCGCAAAAACAGGCGAACAAGAAGTTTTAAATGCAGAAATTGAAAGACTTACTAAGAGTTATACAAGAAGTGAATATATTTCAATTTTTGAAAAATGGTACAACATTAATTACAACTTTACTTACAATGCTAAAAACAATGTTTACGTTTTGAATGATAGTGTAAAACAAGCGGTTGTAGATTATTTTAAAGAACGTTATACTGCTCAAAAGAACCAATACGAAAATGACGAAAGTGCATATCATACAGCAATGGCTGGCGATAGCATTGACGACATTTATTATCACTATAATAGTGGAAACGAATACATGTATGTTTCTCATATCTTAATGAAATTTAGTGATGCGCAAAAAGCCGAAATTACCGAACTTAAAAACAAACTAAGTGCTCATAAGATTACACAAGAAAACTACGATGCTCGTGTTAAAGAAATTGCAAATCGTACCGTTGTTACTTACGAAATTGACGGCAAAAAATATACTTCTAATGCTTTGGAAGTAACAAATAAAATTAAAAATTATGTGAACAAAGCTCAATACAAAGGCAAAACTGGTGAAGAATTAGAACTTGCCCTAAATGAACGTGCAAAACTATTTAATGATATGATTTATCTATACAACGATGACGAAGGAATTATGAATAAAGACTTTGCTTATGTTGTAAATCTAGACACCGAAGTAAAAGATAAAATGGTTAAGGAATTTGCTGATACTGCAAGAAAACTTAACAAGGAACAAGAAGAAGGTGCTTTAAGCGATATGGTTATTACAGAATATGGTGTTCATATTTTGTACCATGCTGGAATTGTTAAAAATGTTGTAAGCGACATTAATTCACTTACTGCTGAAGACTTAATGAGTGTTAAGACTCAACGTAGCAGTAACAAAACAATCTTTGCTAAGATTTATGACACTGTTGCTACTGAAAACTATAAAACAGCAGCAAGCAACTTTGTAAGCAATTGCTTTGAATTTGTTAATATTGTTAAATACGAAAATAGATACAAAGACCTTACAAAATAAAAAAATTAAAAAATTTTTAAACAACATCAAATACTTTGTGGTTTGATGTTGTTTTTTTATTGTAACCTTTTGACATTGTAAGACTTAATTTGATAGTATATATATGGATAGTGTGTTATGGAAGATAAAGAAAATAAAGACAACTTAATATCCAACGACCAAGTCAACGAAACCACGGAATCGATGGTTGAAGAATTTGCAGTTTATAAAGACGAAGATGCTGAAGGTGTGATAAAAGAAAACCTTGCAGACGAGCAGGTGCTAAAAGATACCGAGGCTAAGGTTAAATCACAAAAAACCAACAAAAGTCGAATTATAAACCTTGTTTTTTTCTGTATAAGTGTGGTTGTACTTGTAGTTATACTTTTGTATCAATCACGAAAATACGGTATTAAAGATCCTGGCGACTTGTTTAAAGAAAACGTTAGTTTTAAAGGCGTTGGCTTAATTGTATTAGTATTTTTGGCAATAATGTTTTTAGAATCGTTTAGAACATGGTTATTGATACTAAAAGCGACCAAAATTAGCAGACCGATTATAAGTTATAAGTCCACTGCAATTTGCCGCTATTATGACTGTATAACACCATTTTCTTTTGGTGGTCAACCTTTTCAAATTTACTACCTTAGCACAAGGGGTGTTAATACCGGAGTGGCTACTTCTGTACCGCTTGCTAAGTATATGTATTCGCAAATTTCATTTTGCCTAATTGCACTTATTATGCTTATTGTGGGCTCTGGAATGTGGGGCACTAAATCATCACTTGTTGTGGGCTTGTCAATTGTGTCACTTATAATTAGTGTTGTGTTTTTGCTACTTATTATTTTTATTACCCTTAGCAAAAAGGTTGCATCAAGGCTGATTATTGGGTTTATAAAATTTTTAAGCAAAATAAAACTTGTTAAAAACTATGAAAAAACTAGTCGTGTGGTATATCGCAGTCTTAGTGAATATCAAAAGAGTATAAGGTTTTACCTAAAAGACTTTTGGACGTCACTCCTTGCGTTTATTTCATCGGCAGGAGTGGTGCTATTAAAGGCACTTATTCCGTATTTAATTTATGTGATGTTGTCGGATAATATTGAAGTGGGATTTTCAATAATATTCTGCAAATTTATTGTGTGTGAACTTGCTACGATGTATGTTCCGCTTCCAGGTGGTTCTGGTGTGGCAGAAATTTCGTTTACTGCATTGTTTGCATCTCTTTTCTCAGATGGTTTGCTTTTCTGGGCAATGCTAATATATAGAATTGCATCATATTATATTTATATCTTGCAAGGATTTATTGTAATTCTATATGATATTATTATTGGCGACAAACGTGATAGAAAATATAAAGAAACAAAACTTGTAGAACTAAAAATGAAAGCAAATTACAGAAAATAAATGCAATTCTAGTTTCTGTATTTGTTGTAACATTATATTTAAAACAATAGAAAAACACCTTGGTTTAAGGTGTTTTTTCTTGTTTTACTAATTATACGCTACAAAAAGTGGTGTTTCGATTTAGGTGGTCATATACTTTTTCGCAGTCAAAATATTTTGATAATTCATCACTATTTTCTCTTAAACTTTTGCCGGAAATTTTTGTTGTAGAATAAAATGTTTTGCCTGTGTTATGGGTTTCAAGAGCTGTATTGGAGATAAACACGTTGTAGTTGTAGGTATCAAATAGTGAGAGTTTGTAGTCATTTGTGTTAAGGTCAAAACTTCCGTAATAAATAGAAGTGTTGCCTAGAATTGGCTCTACTGTTTCTTTCCAATGCGAAAGTCCGCTTGAAAAGTTTATGTCGCTTTCATTTATGCCGTATTTATAGCCCTTGCTAGCAAATTGCCAACCAATATCTTTTAGAACGGTTGTAAGTTCGGTGCACTTTTTTATTTGAAATTTGCTATTAGCGTTTGTTTTTTGTGTTTTATATCCTAATATTCCATGGCTACCGTCTACACATATTAGTCCTTTTGCATTGTTGTGACTAAAAGTAGGGTGATTATCAACAAATTTACTAAGGGCTGTTATAAAGTCGTTGGAGTGATGTAAACGGTCGTTAATACTTCGTTTTGGGGTGTATGTTACAAGGGTGTTGTTGTCGTCAAGCATGAGTTTGTCAACATTGCCAAGTTTTGTCCTGTACTCGCTAGAATTTAATAGTAATACAATTGGTTTTTTGCCACGTGGAAGTATTGGGTTGTTTGTAAAACTTTTTATATTCACTAAAACATAATTGTTGTTGTAAAGCGAAAGAAGTATTCTTTCAAATTCGTCTATTGTTATTTGGTTTTCGTCCATTTGGACTGAGTATGATGAGTTTTTCTTTAAAATCTCGGGAAATGATATAATTGGATTAAATTCTAATATATTTACTTCGCCTAAATAAGGCACCATATTGCCTTGCTTTTGCTTTAAATTGATTAGGTTTAGAAGTGATAATACTTGTATGTCGTTTGTAAAAATACTGCCTTGTAGCAGTTCTTTGGCTTCAATATAATTGCCATTATTGATTAATGTGTTGGCCTGTTTTATTAAATCTTCTTTGTTTTTTGTAAGGTCTAAATTGATTTTTTCTTTGTTGAAACTATAGGCTAGTCCGTCTGAAATTGGGTAGGTTTTGTACTGATTTGACAAATAATAGTTGTTAAAAAATACCACTTTAAAGCCTAATATAAATGACAACATAATTGATGTTGTAATTACAATAGATATTAATTTTTTCATATTTTATTTTGATGTATTTTGTTGGTAATTATGTATGTTAAGGTTTAGTTGTGTTACATTTATATTATAATTGCTGGAATGTCAAGTTTGCTGTTTGTGTTTTTTGTTGTATAAATTTTGACATAAAAGTAAAAGTTTTTGACAAAAACTTACATTATAGAAAACCGAGTGTGGTTTTAATAATAATAATTTTAGTCAATAAATAGAACATATGAAAAGATTATATGTTTTAGTATTTATATGCTTAATGCTTGCCTTTATGCTTTGTGTAAATAACATAAAGCTGCAGGTTCTAAATAGCATTGTATATGATATAATGCAAGTTGAAATTGCATGTGAAAACGTTAGTAATGGGCAGATGGTGGGGGACTACATAATTAAAGATATTGATAATTTAAACCTTAAATTTAATGGGTATAAATATATATCTTTTAAAATTTCTAAAAAAGATTTTAAATTATTTATTGACTTATTGCAAATACATATTGTCAAAAAGTATTATGTTTTTGACAATATTGTGTATGATTGTAAATTTGATAATATATACACTGGTGATATATTAACATTACAAATTGCGGTGGGAAAAGATGTAAAAGTTGGCATTCCAACAATTTTTGAAGGTTTTTAAAATTGCAGGTATATGCCTAGCATTTAGTGGCAAATATTAAACATCAAGGAGGTTTTGGTTATGGAAAAAATGACTAAAAAAGAAAGAGGAATTTATCTATTTAAAAAGTATGGGTACTTAATTGTGTTTGGTGTATGTGCATTGGTTTTAATTATTGCTCTTATTGCATCAAATGGAACAAAGGGGAAGGGTAATGTTGTTAATAATGTTGATGACAAGCCAGTTAACGCAAGCAAGTTGACATTTGGTTTGCCGTTATTGAATGCTGAAATTATTAAGGGGTATAGTAATACCAAATTACAATACAACGAAACATTAAAACAGTATGAAGCACACTTGGCTACTGACTTTTCTTGCGAAGATGGAAGTAATGTATTGTCGGTTGCTAATGGTACGGTTGAAGAAGTGGGCAACAACTACTTAAGAGGTAATTATGTTGTTATTAATCATGGAAACAACTTAAAAAGTGTGTATGGTTCGCTTGGTGATAATGTAAGTGTTAAGGTTGGGCAAAATGTAAGCAAAGGAGATGTTATTGGTACTGCTGGCAAAACTGCTCATTCGGAGTTAAGTGCTGGTACTCATCTTCATTTTGAAATGCTTGACAATGATAAAAAGATTGACCCTTCTGGTTATTTAATGTTGGAAAATAAATAACAAAAAATCAAAAAACATTAAAAATGGGTTTATTTGCTTTACACTTTTTAAAAAACTTTATATAATCGTGGTATGAAAGATTAAGGCGGTAGTAATTATGTTTGATAAAGTAAAAGCAATTTTAATGGAACAACTAAACCTAAAGGCAGATAAAATTAAACTTGAAAGCAAGATAGTAGAAGATCTTGGCGCTGATTCATTAGATGTTGTTGAATTATTAATGACAATGGAAGATAGTTTTGGTGTTTCTGTTTCTGATGAAGAAGCTGTTAATTTAAAAACAGTTGGCGACATTGTAAAAATGCTTGAAGCAAAAACCAAAAAATAAATTATAAATATTGAATAAAAACACAAAGGTCTAAAATTCTTTGTGTTTTTCTTTTTTTTAACATATTTGTATATTTTTCGACATATATTTTGTTAATGACTAAGTTGTAGCCAAAATATGTGGAGGGGAGTATGAATTGTTTGACTAGGTCGGAGAATCTGGGAATGTATATTTTGGAAAATTGTAGCACAATAAGAAAAACTGCAAAGGCTTTTGGACTAAGTAAAAGTACGGTGCATACCGATCTTTCTAAAAAACTAAAATACGAAAACTATGAGTTGTATTTAAGAGTTCAGATACTGCTAAAAAACAACTTTAAGGAGAAACACCTTAGAGGTGGAGAATCTACAAGGATTAAATACAAAAAACGGCTTAACTAAGCCGTTTTTTTGAGTGAAAAATTAAATTTATTTTTTATCTCTTGGTATTTGTTCTGGTGGTAAGTTGTTGCGTTCGGGGTGAGTAATTGCTCCAAAAATACGATCCTTTACAAAAGGAATTTGCTTTTGAATTTCTTTAATAACGTCCTTAGTGTATTCGCGTTGGGTGTGTTTATCTACTGGACATTTGCTTTTAATAACCGGAAGTTTTTTGCTGGCAGAAATTATGTCACGTTCGTCAGTTAGAATTAGTGGTCTAATTACTGTTATGCCTGTACGGTCAAGGTAACTGGTAGGTGAAAGTGTGCTAAGTCTGCCTTCATAAAATAGGCTTAGTAAAAATGTGTGTACCATATCATCGGCAGAGTGTCCAAGGGCAAGTTTGTTGCAACCAAGTGCAATCGCATTGGTGTTGAGCATACCACGTCTTAATTTAGAACAAAGACTGCAAGGATTTTTTTCTTTTCTTTCTTCAAAAACAATTTTGTAAATATCGCTTGGAATTATGTGGTATTCAATATTTTCTTGCTTGCAAAAATCTACAACTGGTTGAAAATTGCCATCATTAAACATGTCGATTGTAATTCCAACCACTTCAAAAGGGGTGGTGGCAAATCTTGAATATTCTTTAAGTGCTTTAAGTAGCACCATGCTATCTTTTCCGCCAGAAACACCTACAGCAATTCGGTCGCCACTTTGAATCATATTATAACTTTCTATTGCTTTACGCATTGATGATAAAATTTGTTGCATAATTTACTCCTAAATATCAGTAGTTATAATAGCACAGCTAGGGGGTATAATCAAGGATTATTTTTTGTTTTTTGAGGTAAAAAACTTTGCATTACTTAGTGTAAATATTTGACTTAAAAAAGGGGTATATATATAATATATATATAATTTTGTAAGTAAATTAAATAAACTTATGAGGAAATGAAAAATGAAAAAAAGATTTTGTGTATTACTTTTGGCTATATTTACATTGTTTGGAGTGGCTGCTTGTGGTGGTGACCCATACGAAAAAGTAAAACTTACAGTTAGTAGCAACGAACTTAACATTACAATGGTTGAGGGCGAAAACAACGAACTTGTGAGCGAGCCACAGCGACTAATAGTTGATGTTGATGCACCAAAATCTATAAGCAAAGACATAGAACTTCCTAAGTACGGCGGTAGGCTGGGCGATGAGTTTGTTTCGGTTGAAGTAAAAGAAAACAACGAAGCCGGCCATTATGTGTTAGAATTTAAGGGTGTTAAGACAGGTTATACAGAAATACCTATAAAAACGGCAGAAGGCAACCGCACGGAAATAATTAAAATTCGCATTGATGTTGAAGTGAAAGAAATGGCATTTAAAAACGATGTGGAACTTGTGTGTGAAGAAGGTGGAAAACTAGACCTTAACGGAAACTCAAGAAGATATATAAACTTTACACCATCAGCAACAAGCCAAACCGAGGTTAAGTACTATATTTCTGAAGAAACAAGAAGATTGTATCAAGGTCAAGGAAGTGCCGATAAACTTATTAAAGACAATGTGCTTGACTTAAAAGATTTCAGAATTTCTGAAAACTCAGAATTGGTAGATGGTGAAGGAAATTGTTATATTAAACTTGGTGCAAGGTCAGCAATTGAGGGCAAAGAAGATATAACAACTAAAGATACTTATCTAAGAGTTAAAGTAATAAAACCATTTAAATTTTATAGCAATACAAACACCAGCACTCCTACAGCACACATTGTGTTTAGTGTGGGTGCTCAAAACACATTTAATAGTGTAGAACCAAACGAAAAGAAAGAAGACCAAGTTGAATATGATTTGTTGTTTGCTAATCCTAATCTTCCAGAAGGTGAGAAGAGTGGGGCAGAAACAATAGGTGATAAGTATTTCTTTGGTGGACAAATTAGAATGGTACTAAATTACACCGATTACAAAGTTACAGTTGATGACCTTGGAAACGAAATAATTGGTGTAACAAAAGTAAGCACATCAATTAGTGGTGGCAGTACAACATTCGTGTTTGATGTTGAACCACGAGAAGCTGGTAATCAAACTTTAGTGTTTAAGGTTGATTATACAGGTGGAAAAAGCACTGGCGAGTACGATGGGCAATTTACTAAAAAGATTGTTGTAAACTTTAAAGTAATAAATGTTCCTACTGCAACAAATTTAAAAATTAACGATGAATCTTATAATTCAGAAAAAATGTTGATGGTGTTTAAGGATTACAGCAGTACCTTTGGAACAAAACTAAAAGTGTACGATAGTTCTGCCACCGACATGACATTTAAAATTAATACAATGGAATCTACCATTGTTGTTATGAACGAAAACGGCACAGTTGTTGATACAAGTGCAGGTAGCGCAACAGAATTTGCAAATGGCACAACTCTTTACCTAAAGAGCAGTAGCAACGACACATTTACGATTTCAATTGTGCTTACCATGACGTCTAAGTTTTATACCGACAACTATGGTCAAGGAAAAGAAGCACAAATTTACACAAAAGATGTAAATATTAAGGTTCACGTTTCGGCAAGTATTAGTGATTTTAATTTAACCGATAAAACAATCATTATTGAAAAGTCGGCTGACTTACAACCTACTTTGATATATGAATTTACCGACACTAATATCACTGCTCGTGATGTTATTAGTGATGTGAGCCTTACAAATGGTGGTTCTGGTAGAGTTACATTTGAAGGCAATAAGGTTTTCTTTACTCCTAATTTCAAACTAGACAAATACTTTACTCCAAGTGGAACACAATTAACACTTAGAATGATTACTGGTATTTCTTCTAGTTGTAGAATTAATGTTGGGCTAAAATATGTTGATGAACTTTTACTTTTAGATGTTGATAAAAACAATACTGGCTTCTTTGCTAGTTGGAACAGCGATAGTGAAGGTGCTGGCGAACTAACAAGTAGTGTTAGCGATGCATTTACACTAAGCAGAGATTCTGTTAAGTACATGGACCTTAATGGAATGGAACATACATACACATTCTTTGACTACTTAGTTTTGGCTACTAACACAACAATCAACTTTGACGTGTACAGATTATTCTTGTATAACGGAAACATTGAAAAAGTTGCGGTTAATGAAGGTGTGGAAATCGACACAAATACAAGTTATGTTCGCTGGGTTAAGAATGAAGGCGGTAAACTTATAACAACTGCCACTTCAACAACAAGTGTTAAAGATGGTAAATTTGTAAGTACGCCACTTGTAATTCATGTTAATGGTATTGCAAATTCAATTATTATTAATACTTATGTGTTTGAAAAAATATCGAATGCTAAACTTAACAAAAACACATTCACGGTGTATGATGCTACAAACTTAAAAGATGCCGATATTGCTAAGGCATTTGCAGAAATTCAATTAAAAATAACAACCGCTTCTGGCGATGACATGTTTGACATGGAAAACTATGGTAATTTGTATCAAAATTACACAATGAATAATGCTACTGATACTGTTACAAAACTTGGTGCAACAACTGTTAGTTATGGCGACCTTGTGGGCGACCAACATGTAATGTCTTTCATTGAAGTGGGTGGTACAAGATATTATAGAGTGAATGTTGCAGAAAATATTAATTGGTATAAGACAATATTTGATGCATCTGAAGCCAATACAAAAACAATTCCTAATTTAGATGGTTTAAAATATGCTACAATTACCGCAAATGAAGTAAGTAAAACATATTATTTGTGGGCTGAAAACTGGTATGAAAGTATTGACGACATCATTTACGAAACAGTAGAAGATTCTAGACGTATTGAAGACATAGCATTAATTAACAATCTTAACGATGCAAAAAAAGAAACATTTAGACTAAATACTGTTTATACTTATGAAGCAAAACTTAGTGGTGCTGTTAGTACAGAAAATAGAGAAGCATTAATTAATGCAATCTTTAAAGAAGGTTTTGTTGAAGTTGTATTTAGGGGCACTGTAAAACAATTTAATAACGTGTTTGAAGGAAACAACTTTGTTCTTAGAATTTATAACCCTACAAAATCTACTAGTATCAAAACAACAGTCAACAAAGAAAACGGTTTGTACCTTGAACTAGACGGCGAAAAAACAACATCATTTACATATGAGGTTTTGCCAACAAACACATTTAATAAAGACGTGTTTGTTGAAATTGCCGATGTGAAAACTGGAGAAAAAGTTAATGTTGCATTTGCAATTTATAGAAATGGAATTTTAAACTACAGAAACTACAAAACATGTGGTGAATTCATTAACGGAACATATAATAATGATGCACCTTTATTTAAAGTTACACTTAAAAACAACCAAGTTGTAATTGAGTATTTGGGCACAACCGCTGGAAAGTATATTTGCACAGTTGGTGCTGTTGACCAAATCTCTGACGGACAATTTAACCTAAAGACCGAATTCAACATTAATGTTGCAGACGGAACACAAGAAAACCCATATCAAATAAGAAGCAGAAGCGACTTTGAAAAATATTTGCAAGGCACAAAAGTTATTAATGGTGAAACAACCGAAATTGCAGACAAATATTATGTGCTTGCAAATGAGATAATTTTAAACAATGTAATTACAAATCCTAATTATGTTTTGAAAAACAATCTTTCGGGAATATTTACAAAATACATTTCCAAAACAGAAACCTTAACTTACAAATACAAAATTTATGGATTAAATATGCTATTTACTAGTGATTCTGTAAATACAAGTTTTGGCTTGTTTGCAAGTGTAAGGGCAGGAATTACACTTGACCATGTTAATTTTGAAAATGTTAATGTTACCGTAAGAGGTGAATTTAACAGAGAGATTAATATTGGTGTAATTGCAGGAAATGTAAATAGTAGTCTTGTTGTTAAAAACTCACGTGTTAATGGTACAATCACTGTTGTTCAAAACGGCAGTGGTGCTGTTAATGTGGGGGGTATGTTTGGTAAAACAAACGGCAAAGTAGAAGTTACGGGTGCTCCAAGTGAAAGCACTATCAACAATAGCAACATTAATGCAAATATTGCAATTAGTGTAAGCACACTTCAAGGAAACAACAACGACATTAATGTTGGTGGTATTGTTGGGTTTGTTGGTGTTAGCGAGGGTAATTTTGCAAATATTAGCGAAGTTAATGTTTTGGCAAGATTAACGGCATTAAAATATGAAAAAGCAAATAGCACAGTGGCAATGGATTTTGCTAAGGCAAATATTGGTGGTGTAGTGGGTTATGCTCAAAATATTACTATCAACAAAGCCATTGTATATCCTGTAATTGCTGGTCATAGCAATGTTGGTGGTATTGCAGGTTATGTGCAATATGCCGAAATTAATGATTCACAAGTTCAAATGCTTTACAACATCAATATGAAAAACATTATTGCTGGTTATAATAATGTTGGTGGTGTGGTAGGAACTGCTGAAAATGCAAGACTTGAATACACTTATGTAAGATCTTATACTTCGCAAGACATTAATACATATGACGGCAATGTTAAGGTTATGGAAGCGATGGCATCTAAGTACTTAGGTGCGGTTGTGGTGCTTCAAAACAACTCGCCTGAATTTGCTACTGGTCAATATATTGGTGGTCTTGTAGGTGCAGTTACTAAGGTAAAAAGTGAAGACTTAAAACTTGATAACAGCCTTACAATCAACAATAGTTATTTTAATTCACACATTGCTTCTAATGCTTATGCAAGTCAAGAAAGAGCAGGTGCTTTTGTAGGTTTTAAATCTACTCTTGATAATGGCGGAGAAGATGCAAGCATTAAAATTGAAAATTCTTATTTTGATGGAAAAGCAAATGTAAATAATATGCTAAAACTTGTGTTTGCCGATGCAATAGCGGTTGCGGACACAAACAACAAAGAATATACAAGCGAACCTACAACATACACATACAATATTTTAGGTGATAAAAACCTAGATAAACATAGCAACTATGTTGTTGTGCAAGAAACAGCAGTAAGCAAAACAACATTTAAGATTAACGAAACTCTTGATAGCACAACAATTAGCAAAGTTTATGCAAAACTTAATGGTTCGTTGTTTACAATAGAACAAGATAAAAACATCTTTAATGACAAAATTTCATATTTTGGTTTGACTACAAAAGTAAGTGAAAGCACAATCATTGTATTTAGAAACAATGATCAATTAAGGCTTTCGGCATACAGGCGTGATTTAGCAAGTTCGCCACTTGCAGATTCTTATGAATATTATAGACTTGAAGGCTCTAGTGAAATTTCAAGCTTTGATTCATATAAAGTTGATTTGTTACAAAGTTTAATTGGTTATAACTTTATTAATGGAAAAGCAGATACAAAGTCATTATTAAAACTAAAAACATTAAGAGTTGGTGTAAACGACACTGTTGCAAGCGAAACACAAAATGATATAATTGGTGTTTTGGCTAGGTTTGGCGGAACTGGTAGTTCATTAGCAGAACAAGTTGCTAGTATCAATACCAGAAGCGAAATGAAAAAGGTTGAAAGCGGGAAATATGCTTACGACCAAACACAAAACAAATCAAATGTTGTTTACAACGAATCAATTACTGGTGATATTGTAGCAATAGGTGAAAAGGCTGCCGAATTTAAACCTATTATCAAATTCACTTATGAGGATAATACATATTACATTAACACCAACAACTGGTCTAATGTGTATAGCGATAAAGAATGTTTGACAATTGTTAGAGACTTTAATGAATATTGGCTTGCTAATGTTCCAGAACAAAAAACGATAGAAACAACTGAAGATTTGCTAAAAGAAATTACACTTAGTGAAGAAGACGGTGACATAGTTATTGACGGAAACAAAGTAACAAGAATTTTCTTTATTTCAAATAGCAAAAGCAATCCATATGAAGGTAAGTTGTATTATTATAGCGGTGTTAAGATGTATGTTTACGGTGACGTAATCTTGTCATCAAACACAAGCGATACATGTGAGTTTGGCGGTAAAATATATACCAAACTTATTGCAGGTACAGGAATGCTAGTTGGCAACTTGTATCAATATGGTGGATATGAAAGTGGCTATTATGCTACAATTCCACTTGAAGATGATAAGGATTCTTCTAAAAAGATTATTCATTATTATGAAGGCAATCCTACAATTATTGTAAAATCAGTAAATAGTACTATTAATCCTAATGGCACAGTTACAATTACAATTGGTGGTGTTGATTATACACTAGAAAATGGTGTGCTTGTTGATGCATCCGGACAAGAGTTTAATTTGTCTGGTGGAAATAGATATTATGTTAATGAAAAACTTAACATCAATATTGAAAACAAAGTGCTAACAAACAACAAAATTTTAAATATCTACAACATTATTAACAAAACAGAGTATAAGACAATTCAAGAATTGTTTACCGCTAATGGCTTTAAAAACTTTGACGGTGAAATATATCTTGTATTTAAACGTTATTATTACGATGGTGCACATTGGTATGGTAATTACACCGAAGAAGGTGGCTTAGAAAACCTTGTTGATGATAAAGAAACAAGCGATAAATTGGATACACTTCCTAAGATTGTCATTAAAGGAAACATAAGTTATGTAGAAGTTACCGAACTTGAAATAAATGCAACATTTGGAATTAGCACTTATTACTCAACAGATGACCCTACAAGTGAATACTATCAAAAATGGTATAAAAAGTATGATAAGAGTGAAGGCGTGGAAACGCTTTCTGAAGAAGTTACTGATGCCAATACACTTGCAAGACTTAATTCTTCTACTTCAAATATTGTAGAAGGTAGCACTGCTATTAAATATGTTTCGTTTAATGTATGGCAGTATGTGAACAATGACATTTCTGACCAATTTGTAATAGATATGCTTAATGCACGTAAGTTACAAGAAGTTGAAAACGGCGGAAACAAATATTATTACAGTGCACACTGGTACAATGATGCCAGCCATGCTACTGCAGTTGTCGATTCTAAGGTGCTTGCAAAACTTGGTTTGGTGACAGTAGTAAGCGGTGAAAGTTATGTGTTGGTAACAAGATACTATCAAAATGGCGATGGCTGGGTTGATGAGAATGGTAATGCTATTAATGATAGTGCAACACTAGAAATTATTGGTGGACTTGCAATTAAAACTGCTGAAGATGGCAGGAAATATGTTGAATATGAAAAAACATATTACTACCATACATATTGGACTGATAGCAAAGGAAATATTTTAGACAAAAGTACTAATGCAACTTTAATTGAAACATTGATGACAAAATTGAATAGTGGAAATGCCACAACTGTTGGTTCGGCAACCGTTAAACTATATAAGAATGGCGACAATTGGAGCTATGATGAAAATTATGTTGGCGGTGACGACTATTACAACAATGTTAAAGATAAATTTATAATAAAACAAGGTGTAACAACCACCAACTTGCAACAAGACTTTAGCGTATTTGTTGATGGACATACCTATTATATCACAATTGTAGATGGATTTTTTGCAATTGAAAATGAAGATGGTAGTGGTGTTTTCCCACACAACAAAGAAGTAAGTTGTGAAAACAACATATTAACATTTAAAGATAATAATACAGGTGAGATACGTACTGCTACAATATCAAGTGGTCCTAATGCTCATAAATGGGTTATTACCAACAAGATTAATGGTGGTTTGCCAGTTATGATTAAACCATACTTGACTATCACTGATAAAATTTCTGAAAGTAAGTATGAATTGTGGTTTGACACTCTAGCAACTCTTAACTTGATTGTTAATGATTTCAATGTAGACGAAACCAGTCGAAAATATTATGTTGTTGATGGTGATGAAGAATTACAAGGTCATGTGCTATATGATTCTGACACAGTAATTTTAATGTACAATACCCCAACAACTAGCGGAGATTCTAAAAATCTTAATAGTTACAAAATGTCTTATGGCATAACAAGCGATGGATATTATGTAGCTAGCATTAATGGCAAGATTCTTGAAATTAGTGCGTTAAAAATTAATAAAGACACAGCATCGCAAATGATTGTTGCTAGTAGCAACCAAGATGTTGTGTATGTTGATACTTCTAATGACAGTTATATTACAATTAAAGTTAGAAATGTAGGACAAGCAACATTGACTTTCTACAACCTTAAAGATGACGGAATTAATGTTAAGTTTAATATTGTTGTTGTTAAGGGCTTTACAGATTTTGTTGTAAAACACGACAAAACCGATGAAATGGTTGAAAGTTTTAATCTTACAGTTGGTGTTGCCGAAGACTATAGTTTTGGTTTTGAAAACATTCTTAACGGTATTGATTATCCAGCCAACACAAGCGGTTTCCAAGTTGTTGTGAAATCGGTTGACGGAAATACAAATATCTCAACAGAGGCTACAAGTAGTGTTAAGTTTGGTACAGATATTATTGACGGCAAAATGGTTGGAAAAACTCTTGACTTTAATTACACAACAACACTTAGTTTGTTGGCACTAGACAAAGTTGGAACTGGTGAAATTAAATTAAGTATTACGCCTTTTGTAATTTTCAACAACGAAAAAGTGTTTGTAAGTTCACTTGCTAAAGAAATTACAATTAATGTTGTTGTTGAAGCCCTAAACGTTATGTTTAGTGAAGACGAGGCTAGAATTTCAGCTCAAAACGAAAAAGAAATTTCTGTTATTGTTTACTCCAATAATGGTGATGGACTTCAAACAGTTACACTTTCTGCTAATGGAATTAATGATATTCTAGTAGATGTAAGCAAGGGCTTTAATTCATCAACAAACTTAGTTGTTGATTCTACAAGCGAAGCAAGTCTATTAAAAATTAGACTTAGAAAATACGAATTCGTTAAAGACAATAATGCTGTGGGTGAAGTTGCTATTCACAGACACATATTTACATTTGTGTTGTCTATGAATTTGGAAGATTATGTAAATATCTATGCTAAAGGCAACAACCCATTATATTATGATAAAGAATTTGTAATTAAGGCTACTAGTGGTAGCAAAGAAAGTACCTTTAACTTTACAATTGCTCCAAATCCTGTTTCTACACTTGATGCATATTTCTATCCTGTTAAGGAAGAAAACGGAAGTGCATTTGATCAATCGGATATTTGGGCGATTGCTCCTGGCAAACAAGGCATTTTAAAAGTTGAAATTACTCCAGATTACAACAATGTATTGTTGGTTGAAGTACAACTTGACTCTCAATACTTAAATTATGTTGATATTAGTCAACAATATATCTCGTCAATGGATTTGGACAATAATAGTGTTACTTATTCAAAACTTCCTACAACTAATACTCTTGTAGGCAATAAGATAATTCTATGGAACACAATAGTGGATTATCCTTCGTTACTTCCTTCACAATATGGTGGTTCCAGTTCTGTATTGGATATGGCACAAGGCGAATACTACTTGCTATTTAACTTTAGAACAACAATGCCACAAGATGTGTACTTCCCAATTACAGTTAATTTGTATGATAAAGATAGAAATGTTATTGTAAGTGAAACAAAACAACTACATGTTGAAAGTTTCCCTAAAATTACTGCAACCCTTGATAAATATTCTGATGGTATTATTGGTAAGGGAGAAATTGTACCTCTTACAATTACAGCAAAAAATGTAGATACTGAAATTAATTGGAATTTAAGAGCAGCTGATGGTAGTATTGTTGCAAAAAACATTATGTACTACATGGACAATAAGGGTGTACTTCAACCTGTTTTAATGGATAGTGAAATTGATCTATCTAAAAAGTACTATCTTGATACGGGTGCGCTTACATATGGTAAATATACCTTAAACTTTAGCGGTAAGCGAGAGATTAACAAAACGACATTTAGTGCAGATAAAACAGTTGAGTTGCAGATTGTGTCGTTTACTCTAGAAGATATAAACGAACTTGATGCTGTTGATGGAGTAGTTACAATTAAAAATGCAACAACAAAAACATTAAAGGCTGTTGCGACACTTAATGAAAAAGCATATGATTATAACTATGGTGTATTAAAACCAAAAGAACTTGAAAAATATAATGCACTTGTTTCTGCAATATCAGGTTCTGATGATGGGGTAAACTGGTATGTTGCAACATCTAATGGTTATGAAAAACTATTGGCTAATAAGATATATAGCGGATTTAAATTTTTAACCGAAGATGGTCTTTGTAAGATAAAAGCATTGTCGATTTCGACTAATACATTAAGACTAACATTCCATTATTATTATGATATTAATGGTGACATTGTAATTACAGATCAATACAATATTGAAGGTTATACAGTGTTCATGTTTGACTATTACTTTACACTTGTTATTGAAGATAATAGTTCTGAAGATCACCCAAATCCTATTAACACTCAAGAGGATTTGGAAAAGATGCAAGAAGGTGCAAGTTATATTCTTCAATGCGATATTGATTTGATTTCTTGGAAACCTATTGATTTTAATGCAAATTACCTAGATGGTAATGGGTACACATTAAATATTAAGAGTCTTGACCTAACCAATGAAAAGGGTAGTACTGAAGCATATGTTGGTTTGTTTAAAACAATTTCTGAAAATAGTATTGTTAAAAACCTTAACATTAACATTGCTCAATTGCTTGTAAGTAGCAGTACTTACAATTCAATGAAAAATGGAAACACTACTCCTAACATTGATTTAAGGGAAACCGAACTTGTTTACTTTGGCGTATTGGCTGGCAACAACGAGGGCACCGTTATAAATGTTAAAGTTGTAAATTACAACATGCTTGATAACAACAACTACTTGTATGTTGCATTAAGCACGGGTTATTATTCGGTTGGTGGTTCTCAAACCACATCAACAGGTTATATTGGTGGTCTTGTTGGACAAAATACAGGTGTTATTGCCGATAGCATGGTTGGTGTAAGAAACAATGGAAGCATTACAGCATCTGTTTCAACTAATGAATCGTCAAAACAAGTAAGAGTTAATGGCTTTAAATTAGCTGGTGCTAATAGGGTGGCAGGTTTTGTATCATTTAATGCTGGTACAATCTCTAACTCTTTTACAAGTGATATAAGCATTGTAAATAATGCTACAATCACTAGAAATTCACATACGGCTGGTTTTGTTGGTCAAAACACAGGTAAAGTTTACTCTTGTGCGGTTACAAGTAATAGTATTACTAGTTTCCGTGCAACATCTACAACTATTGAAAGTCTTGTATCGGTTGGTGGATTCACATATCTAAATACCGGTAGAATTGAAGACTGCTATACTAATATTCAAATTAAGAATGTTAGTACTCAAACTGCTGGTTTTGTATACGAAAATGGTGCTAAAGGTGAAATTGTTAATGCTTATACAACATCTAGAAATCTAGAAATTGATAAAAACTCATCTTCTCATTCATTATTTGTAAGTGTTAAGCCAATGTTTGGAACATTGAAAAATTGCTATTATGCAATTGTTGACAATGAATTGGGACTTGGTGCTAATGCTGATCTTGAAATACTAAGAGGACTTGACCCAGCAGTAGGTTTAAACCTTATTACGGATTCGGTTATTTCGCAATCATATTTTACAGGATTTACTTTTGTTAGTGATAAATCAAGTGTTGATGGTGTATGGTTGTACAACGAAAATGCACTTCCTACACTTGCAAACTGCGAAAATGTTGAAATATATACTTGCAGAGAACTAATATCTGCTCCAAGTTCGTACTTTGTAATTGAAGTAGATGCAAGCGGTGTTGGAACTGCTGATGTATATGATTTAACATTCTCATCTCTTGATACTACTCTTCAAATTAAAAATAATACATTTAAGTATTATGGAATTGAAATTAAAAAATTGAGCGCTGTTTCTAGTGATTGGGTATATGTATCACCATTAAGCGGTGAGACAATTACTCTTACAACAACTGAAAGAGAAGGAAAAACTTATTATAGATATTCTGATAACGTTTCTACTCAAAACGGAACAGAAACATTATTTAATTATTCGTACACTCAAAACAACCCTGGTAGCAGAAACAACCCACTTGTTGTCACAACAGCGGAGGAATTTGCTAAATACATAGTAACAAACACTCAAAAACGTAATGGTAAGTATGTATTTGGTGGAACAACCGATGATGGTGACTCATCTACTGCTAGATATGTAAAAGTTGTTAGAGATCTTGATTTCTCGGACAATAAGATTACATATAAGTACAAGATTAGTGGTGCTAGCGACCAAATTTCTATTACAGACATTATATTTAATGGCGTGTTAATGGGAAATTCAATGACACTTTCTAATATTTACCTTGTTAACCAACAAGCAACAGAGAGTGACAACTGGGGTATCTTCTCACAAATTGGTTTAGGGTCGGAAAAGAATGATGTTGCCAATGCGTTTGTATTCAACCTAAAACTAAACTACAGAGAAGTTAGTAGCGAAAACAGCCGAAAAGTAGGTGTTTTGGCTGGAACAATCAATAATGCAACAATTACAAAAATAGATATTGTTGGACCACAAGACAGCAAAGAAAGTGATGTTGTTGGTGGTAAATATATGGTTGGTGGACTTGCTGGTTTGATTGTTGGTGACAACACCAAAATCTCTGAAATTACAACATCTAATGTTAGGGTTATGGCAAATTATGTAACCGACACATCTTCTGGTGCTGGTGATAACGAAGCCTTTAACCTTACTGAAAACTTTAAAGTTGATAATGTTAATTATAATGAATTTAGTTATACTGATAGCAATCAACGTGTTCATAAAATTGGTGTAACTCTTAAAAAACACGATTATAATATTGATTGGTCAAACTTAAATATTTCATATGCTGGTGCAATTGCAGGTGCGGTTGTTGGAACATCTGGAGTTGACTTTGATTATAGTAATCCATCAATTTACAAAAAAGATGAAAACGACCCAACATATGCAAATTTAAGAACAGGCAGAACAACAATTCAAAACCTAACAGTTAAAGACAACCTTGCTGTTAATTCGATGGTTTCGGGCGGTGTGTTTGGCTATTTAGGTGGAAAATACTCACTTAATGGTGTTAATGAATCGAAATCAGACATTTTGATTGTTAAAGATGTTAAGGTAGAACTTAATTCTGATAATCTAAATCAAAGTGTGTTTGGTATGGCTTATGCGGGCGGTATTGTGGGTTATTCTTACAAGGCAGCCTTAATAGAAAGCCGAATTGAACACGCAGAAACAATTCAAGAAACAATTGATGCGCAAATCAACACAATAACTGCTGGAAACGTTTCGGCAAACAACTTCTTTGTTAATAATCTTGGTGATGTTTCAAGCAGAAACATTGCAATTGGTGGTTTGATTGGTTACAGCAACATGGTTGCAATTGTTGATAGTTATTCAAAACTTAATGTTATTAATCCTTATTCATACATCGCTGGTGGCTTGGTAGGTCAAGCGGTTGGCATGCTATATATGGCATACGACTACACAATTGGTGATGTTGATGCTAGTACAATGATTGGTGGTGCAATTGGTTATAAAATGTACGGCAGAAAGAGTGGGGCAGAAAGAGATTTGTATTTAATAAATGTTGTTAGTTCGAATGTTTGGAGCAACAATGTTGTAACCTATGTAAACGATATTAACAAATTCTTAAATTTTGCTGGAAGTACACGTAGTGAAAACTCAATGTTTGAGGTTGGAAACATAACAGGAGCATATACTTATTCACCAACAACCGAAAGTGCTAGGTTTAGATATTTAGGTTCTTTAATTGGTAGAGTAAGTTGTGCCACATTGAGTGACGGCTCGGCAGTTGAAGAAACTCCTGCAAATAATATAAACCCAAGTTCTTCTTACATTGGTGCATCTGATTATTTAGTAAGCACTTATACAACTGGTTATAGAGAAAATATATCCGGAACTAGAGAAGAACGTTATGCAACAATCTATACAAACAACTTCTTTAATGTAATTAGTTCTACTTATGGTGGTGTTAGTCATACTGGAAGTCTAGATAATGAAAACTATACAAGTAAAATTAGCAATAATGCATTGTCTTTGTATTGTAGATCAATTTCTGAAACTACGAATGATACAATTACTAGATATACAGAAGAATATACTTCACCATATCGTATTGGTAAACAATATTACATTTCTTATATTACTGGCGATTATTTAATTAGTAATCCAAGTGGTACTGATCTTGGAAACTTTAAAAACGAGTTTATGACAAACTGGGGCTTTATTGTAGACATTAGTGAGTATACTGAGGCTGATATGCTAAATAAGGTATTTACAATAAGTAATCCTAAGGCTTCTACAATTTGGTACGTAAATACAAAATTGTATTTACCAAGATATGGCTACAACACCACATCAAATGTTATTGAAATCAACAATGATGATGATTTAAAAACAGCTTTAACTTTTGGTTATAAAGATAAAATATATAAAATTAACAAAAATTATAAATTTATTGATGTTGCAACAGGCAATGAGGTTCCTTCTTCTCCTTTATATGTAGAGTTGGCAGACATAACATTGACAAAAAATGGCGGTGGCAATTCTGGTAGATTTTTTGATAGGAGTGTGGAAATTTCATTTACTGAAATTCCATATAAAGTCACAATTGAAAATACAGACATAAATCTTTCAAGTTGTGTATTCTTTGCTAATAGTGTTGTTTCGGTTAATGTTACACTTCTTGCAGCTAGTGATAGTTCTAATTACAACGGCATGTACAACATTCTAAGCGGTTGTAACTTTACAAATGTTAAATTTAATATTAATGCTACAAAACGTGTTGGATTGGCAGGTGGAAAAAGTGGCATTGGTACATCGCATAGCGAAGGTTATTTGGGACTATTTGCCAACAACACAAGTGGTTGTAACTTTACAAATTGTGAAATTATTATAAATATTCCTGATACAATACAACTTATTTCTTATGATACTGACACATTAAATGTATCTACATATGGTCATATTATTGGTAGAGCATATCGTAGTTCGTTTATAAATTGCAAATTGCAAGTTAATGGCGGAAGTACTATTGTAAGCAATAAAGATACAATTGCTAATGCGGGTGGTATCATTGGTAATTTGTTGTATTCTAATATTGATGGTATAACTTATAAAATTGGCAGTGTTGATTATAAAATAACATCTAATAAAGGCACTATTTCCCTTGGTGGATTTGCAGGAACCTCACAAGGAAGTGTAATTGGAGCACTTACTGCAACAGACGAAAATATTACTGCTACAGTGACAAAAGGTGCTTCAAGTTCCAATATTTATATTGGTGGTGTGTTTGGTAGGGTTGCTATTGATGGTTCATCATTCGCTAATTCTAAGTTTAATAAAATTAGAATTAGCGGTGTAAGTATAATTAATGCAACTGGAGTAACTAAAAATGCTAAAATTGTAGGTATTGGTGCAATAGTTGGTTCTAGTAGTGGTGTAGGATATTCAGATGTAGATGCGCTAGGATGTAATGTAACTATAAGAGCTATTTCTAATACTGACAAAGAATACATTGGATTAATTGCAGGATATTCATCTGGCGATGTAATTAATGGTGTTGAGACTGGCTATTACGATGATGGAACAAAAGTGTATAGTGAAATTAACTACACATTTATTGGTGTTGCTGATGCTGGTAATGGCATTCCGGCAACTGAGGTTAATTCTAGAAAAGGAATTGCTATTGGTGGAATTGCGGGATTATGCGATAGTTCTATCCAAAAAACAGGAAATACTGCCAAAATTAATATTATTGTTGAGGCAAATGAAACCACCGCAACTGCTAATTCGCTTGCTATTGGTGGAATTGTAGGTAGCAACAATAAGAATGCAATCAATATTGAAGAATCATACAATATGGCAAATATTGATTTAGTAAACCTTAATGGTGGTGCTTCTAATAACTTTGCGATACTAAAAACATATACATATGTTGGCGGTATTATTGGACAGGCGACTAAAACAGTTGCATTTAAAAACGTGGCTAATTATGGTGATATTTTGTACGATGAGCAAGCAAAAGATAGTACTGGTAAAGAAGCTCAAAGTAATAAAATTAAACTTGGTGGTATAATTGGATACACAACGGCTAGTATTAGTCTTAATGGGGTAATGGATTATACACGTTTCTATGCTTATAGTGACAAAATGGAGTTTGTGGTTAAAAATATAGCTGGTGTTGAAACGAAAATAACAAATGTTGAGAACAAGAAAAATCAAGCATCTTATTCGGCAATTACAAAAGGCTTAAAGGTTGTGGAAGGCTCTCAAAATTATTATTTTGTTAGCGAGTTTGACCCAGCAACTGCAAGTGATGGGAAAAATAAAAACCTTGTAAATAATCATGTTAGTTATGGTTTGTTACAAGACTTTAATATAACTGATAGTAATGGAGTAAGTTTACTTAATAATGCTGACAGTAAAGGTTCTAAACATTACTTGGCAATGTTTACTAGTTCATTTGAATCATATGATAAGTTCTATGAAATGATAAGCACTTATACAACTTTCAATAATGCTGGTAATAAAAATAATCCTAATAATCCTACAACTTTGGTGGCTAATGTTGCTGCAAATACTTACAACGTGTTTACTGGTGATAGTTTTACCACAATTGCTGAAGGTTTAAATGTTGGCAGTGGTGCTATATTAACATCAAATAAAACAAATGGTGACTTTAAGGTTGTTATTAAAAGAACAAAAGTAACAACAGGATTGAATTTGTTTAATAAAAACGATGGTATAATTAGTAATATATTATTTGTATTACGCAAAACTGAATTTGAGAAAGTGGAAGGTGCAGTAAGTGCGTATACATTCTTTATGAATGAAAACAATGGTATGCTATATAACATTGCATTTGTATCTGGTCTAACAAATAATGATAAATATGTATTAAATGTTGGACAGTCGGAAATTTCTGTAATTTCATCAAACTATGGTGAAATATACAAATCTGGTACAATGATGGTGTTTGTAAAAGCAGCAGCTGTTAATCAAGATGGCAAAGAAGAGGTTTCATCAGTATTAAAGGATGATAAATTCTCAAACTTTGTACTCTATAACTATGGTACAATTGCCGAAAGTTATACAACAAGTAAATTCAATGGAACTATTAATTCTAATGTTGAATTTGGTGCATTGTGTTATTCAAACCAAGGCACTATTAGAAACTGCCTTGCTGGTGGCAGATTTGGCAAGACATATGTAGGTGGCGGTGTAAAAGCCATATCTGCTGGTAGCAGTGGTAGTAAAATTGCAACATGTAGTGATGGTGAAATTTCAGAATTTGTAATGAAAGAATCATCTTACAACTATACTAATGCAGATACTGTAGAGTCTACAAACAAATCTATTTGGGTTGTTAAAAACGGCAACTTCCATATTAATGAAGGTTATCCTTATATTAGAAATGGTATTCAAATTCCTACAGACCCATTTGGACAAAAAGAAGTTGATATTCAAACTGTTGCCGAACTTAAAAATATGATTTATGCATTTAATGCATACGATGATATGTATGGTGCTGTTACTCCAATTGGAGAAGGGACTAAATTTAATGCAAGCAATATTCAAACAGTAAATTTTGATATTGAAGAGAAAAAGACTATTAATAAACCATTTACTTTGAATGTGAGTAATTATGGAAAAGTTACTGGTAGTATACAAGGTGTAACATTTAATAGTTCAATTATTTCAACCAATAATGGTGAAATTTCTCAATTTTCATTAAAGGAAATAAGTATTAATGGTACAGCGTCAATAGATACAAACAAAGGAACAATTAAAGACTTTAGTGCATCTAGTGTGGCTGTGTCTTCTAAGATTTCTGATGGCTCAATAGACACAAATGCATACTCTGTTGGTGTTTATAAAAATGAAGGGACAATAACAACATCTGATGGCGTGTCAACTATAATTTCTAACTCTAAAATCCTAAAAACCCAAGATTGTGGTGGGCTTGTTTATAAAAACTCCGGCACAATAAATGGCGATATAGAAATTACAAATCTGTCAATTAGTTTGTATGGCCATGTAAACATGATTTCGGGTGTTATTGGTGATTTGTACAACAAGACACTAGATTCTAAAATCACGGTTAATGGGCTAAATATAGATGGTAAAGATACAACTTATTATAGTTATTCTAGTATGGTCGCAGGTGTTTTGGCAGGGTTTGACAATACTACAATTACAAAAGATATAAGTGTTACTGGGTTGAACTTTTCTCAGGTTAGTTCAGAAAATGTATCAGGTGTGTTTGGTGGTTGCTCTCATAGGAACTCCATAAAAGTAAATGGCAATATTAATGTTGCAGGATCAATTAATGCTGCTGCTGGACATATAGGTGGTGTGTTGGCTGTTGCAGGTGGAAGTAAATTCTCGGATACTTGCTTTAAAGGGGACATAACATCTAATGTAAATATTACATCAACGGCTTACAACAAATATTCTTCTAATTATGGATATATATCTTATAATTCAGTTTATGTTGGCGGTGTATTTGCCGAAATTTATGGAAATGTGCAAGGTAGTGCGACAAATTCTGGTTCAATTACTATTGCGAGCACATCAAAAGCAGATAGTGATGACATTAGTACTCAATTAGTTATAGTCGGTGGCGTTGCGGGTGGTGCAAGCTATTGGAGCGGATCACCAACAATGACTAAAGACTGGACATCAAAAGGTAATATAACATTAAGTGCTAAGACTAAGAACTATATTGTTGGCGGTGTTGTTGGTAGCAATAACCAGGTAACATACGAAGGTAAGTTAACATATTCTGGGACAATTAATGCTAGTGGATATGTAAGTCCGGATTTGGACACTGATAAGTGGCGAGATTATACCTTGACTGGAAATTCACCATTTAAAATAGAATCTAATTATGTTACAAAATTAGATTTTTGGAATGGTTGGACTAAAAGCAAAATTAGACCATCAAGTTCTTATTCGGAATGTATTTATTCATTTTATAATGTTAATGTTGGTTTGATAACTGGAAGCAAGTTAGATGATGAGATTAAAAATGTTGATTTTTCTAATGCGGAATTAAAAAATGTAAACATTTCTAGTTGTGCGATTACCTATACTGGTAAGGCTGGTGAAGTATATCTTCCTTCATTACTAAGTGATTATAAAGTGGGTTTAACAGCTGAACTAACATTTGAGACAATGAATATTATAGTTTCGATTCCAAAGGGTGGTAAGGTATCATATATTGAATTTGATAAACTTGGTGGTTTAACTATTGATACCAGTAAGCCTGGTACAAAAACTCTGTTGGCAAAAAAGACATGGACTGATATAAAAAGTGTTACTGATGCTGGCTTCTTTTCTCATGATTGGCGATTTGATTGTAGTATGTTTAGTAGAAACTATTATATCTATATTCATGATGAGGATAGGGTGAAATAAAAAAAGAAGACCGAAAAGGTCTTCTTTTTTTGTTGGATTAGAAATTTTAGATTTTAGTAATGGGCTTTGAGAAAGTTGTGAATTGGGGTGGGGAAATAATGGTTTTAAAAGAGAAAGGAAATAAAATCAAACCCTTAAAAATATGGTCAAAATGCACAAAAATTGGGTAATGTGATTAACTTTGTGCAAATTGACCATATTCGGTTTTGGGTGGCTAATAAAATGGTGGTGTTTGTTTAAATATATAGGTAAAATAAGGGCATAATTGTATTTATATAATATAATATATTTTATTTATATAAATTTGTTTGACGAAAATGGGTATAATTTATATAATAAATTATATTAATTTTTAGGCCTTGTAAAGGGGCTAATTTTAATAAATTTACAACTTTGTTTTGACTACTACACAAGGAAAAGTGGAAAATGAAAAACTTTAAGAAAATTTTGGTTTTAGTAATTATGGTTATGGCAAGCGTAATATCTTTTATGGCTTGTGGTAATCCATACAAAGGAATGAGCCTAGAACTTGACGATGGCGGATTTGAAAATGCCCTAGAGCGAAGTTATAGATATGCTGGAGAAGACCTAAGCATATCTATTTCTGCAAGTGTGCTTGGAGCAGGTAAGGGGGTTAGTACCGATGTTGTGTACACCATTCAAGATAAAAACCTTATTTCTGCTGGTGAGAAGACTGTAGAAGGCTTAAAGACTACTCAAGAGTTTTTAATTAAAGGAACAGGTGAAACTTATATCACAGTGTCTAGTGCTGAAGGTAACTTAAGAAAAGACATTAAGATTAAAAGTTATGCACCTGCTACTGCTTTAAACTTTGCTTCCACAACAATTCCACTTGTGCAAGGTCAAACTACTGATATTACAAAAGTTTCGGCTGGATTAAGTAAGGCACTACTTACATTTGAGCCCGCATATGCTACTGAAAAAGATGTAGAACTTAAAGCAACCAATGGCGGAAGAGAAATTGCATCTAGCAGTGTTTTGATTGAAGGAAACAACATTACAGTAAGTAATTCTTATGAAAGCGACTTTACACTTGTAGCAACTTTAAAAGGGACGAGTATTTCAAAAAATGTAAGAGTGCATGTGTTAAAACCTATTAGTGCTAGCGAAGTTATGCTAGGTTATACATCAACCTACGAAGATAGCCAAATGGAAGGCGGAAAACTTTCGGAAATTAAACCTATAGATAAAAGTTTGGAAAGTGGTATTGATTATCAACTTTATTTGGCAGACCAATCTGCTGGCGACCAAATAAGAGATGCTAGAAGTATTTATTTGATTAGAGAATACAATGGCAACTACAATGTTAACCAAGAATATTCATTCTCACTAAAATCAAGCAATGGTAAAAACACTGTTATTACAAGTGCAATCAATTCTGGTTTTTCAATTACCAATGGTAATGGTGTAGATAATTCAGATTTATATTATTTCAACATAAATTATTTAGGATATGAAGAATTCTTTAGTGGAATTACAGTTTGCGTAAAAGTCACAATTAGCACATTTCCTACAGATGTTGTAATTAATACAAACACTGATATTACAAACATTAGCAAGCAAGATTCAATTTACGTGTTTAACAACTATCAAAACATGGCAGGCACAGCATTCTATGTAAAACTTTGCAATGTTGGCGGATTTATATCCAATCAATATGCCTATGTAAATGTTTGGGATATTTCAACTGGAACAAATGCAACTCTTGGTGGTTTTGCAATATACGACCAAAATGGTGAAAGGGTTGTGCCTGGAATTACAAAAGTTAAAAGTGGAACAAGGCTTAGCATTAGATATGATAGTTCGGTTATCACAACAGTGAATGACAACTATGTGTTGTATGCAATATCAGCAATTGATAGCAACATAACAACACTAAAAACAAACAATGAAGGTGCTTACGAATACAACCACATTAAACTTGTTAAAGATTATACATTAAGCGGTCTAACAGATGTCACACTAGAACTTAATAGTGGTACAGAAAAAGTAAAACTTCCTATTGATACCGCAACAGCAAACTTACCATACGAAATATTTGATGTTGAAGTGGGCGGACTTGTAAGTGTAAGTTTGGTTACCGACCAAGCAGACCCTGACGACAATGGTTATTTTATTGCATCAAAAACTGGCGAATTGGGACAAAGTTATTACACAGTTGTTGCACCTAATGGTCAAACAGCAGTTAGAAACATTTTTGTAACTAAGGCCGTAAGTGAGGCTACTGTATTTGAATTAAAAGTTGGTGGTTATGTAATTACACCAAACGGAACAATCGGCATTAATATGGACATTTCTAAAAGCTATAATGTTTCGCTACTTATAGATGGTGTAGAATACAAAACACTTCCACCTAAATACAAAATTACTTTGGAACACAAGAGCGGAACTGCTTGTACATATGAAGGTTGGCAAAAAATTAAATCATTAAAGACTCCAACCATTGATACTGCAGACCAATTTGTGTTTACGATGACATACACAACTAAGGTTGATGGAAAAGAAACAGAAGTTCCTGTGGTATTTACGCTTAATGTGCAAGTTGTTAAACCTATTAAAGCAATTACACCAAGCAATAGCCGCGTGAACCTACTATCTGACGACATTAAAAATATTGACGTTGTTGAAGTTGATAAAAATAATTATCTAGATATTTCTGGAATGTCTAGCAAAACAATCTCTTATGTTTTAAATCCAACAGATGCTTCCATTAATACAATTAAAACCGAAAATGGAACATATCTATTAGACCTTAACACTGCAACATTTACTTTTGAGTATGGTACAGATTATCCTACAATTTCTTCAATTGGCGAACCTTATAGCGAACATGATGGATACTATGCTGGTAGTTATGTTAGTTACAACGGAAACCGTTATGTTTATGACTGGGCAAGAGATGAATGGTATTTGCTAAGCGATAGTGGGGCAACAACTCTTGTTGATGAAGTTGATATTATAAGAGCACTTGTTGAAAGTGAATTCACATTTAGATACTATATGCCTGCTACTCCTGGTACAGGTGATAGTGCAGTTAATATTACATTTAATTGGCGTGCAACCGCTCAAAACAACAAAATTGTTTTGGATGTTAAAAATGTTGTAAGTTCTAATATTGGTGCTAATGGTGAAAGTTTTGTGCTAAGACTTGCTTACATGCAAGAATACATTGCAAGTCCAAAAACTTATTACATAAGAAGAAACGCAACAACTCTTGACTGGGAACTAACAGAAACTGATGAAGACAATGCTCCTGCTATTAGTTATATTGCTGGTGCATTCAAGATTACTCAAGATTGCTTTATTACAGTGGGCGACACACTAGTTGCAATTGAAATTGCTGGAATTAGAAACGAGGTTGAGTACAATGGTGTAACAGGTTCGTTTGAATATACTAAATATGCAATTCGAGTAGGGGCTTCTACAATATTCAACATCTCAAAACCTGTTAAGACTAATAGCATTACAGTTGTTGGTGCTAACAAATCAACAGAAAATAATGGTTATGAAGTTGCTCTTAATGGAAACCAAATTCACAATGGTGACATGTTTGGTTATAGTTATTTGGCTTCAAATACTTCAAACAAACCACTAGAGAAAAGCGGTTTGATTATTACATCATTCCGTACAGGAATTGAAGGTCTTCAGGAAACAATCTTAAGCCAAAACATTTATATCTCATGCCTTGACTATGATATTAACGATAAATTGGTTGGGGTTAAGAGTAATGCACTTTGGGAAATTGCAACAGGATTAAGTTTTTATATTGACTTTGAAACTCAACGTATTGACTTTACGATTAAAGATGTTACAAAATTTACAGATTATTTAAGACGTGGCGAATATGTTAAAACATTGTATATCACAAGCCTTGACACTGTTATGGACGATGCAAAAACAACAGTTGCGTTTACAATTAAACTTAGAACAGGTACAAATACTAATCCTTACGAAATTTACGATGCAACAACACTTCAAAATGTAAACTTGGCATTAGATGAGAATACTTACTATGTTGTTAAAAACGATATCTCTTTGCAAGGTGTTAGCACTTGGGTTCCAATTGGAACAAGCAGTTCTAATTCATTTAGAGCACACATTATTACCGACAACAACAAAAAATTCAATGTGTTTGGCTTTAATGGTACATTATCTCCAATAGGCAGTGGCGAATATGAAGGGCAAATGTTCCCATATCTTGGAGTATTTGGTTATATTGGCACAAAAGCCCAAATTGAAAACCTTACATTTAAAAACAATAGATTAAATATTGTGCTAGACAACAATTATCAAATGGGTGAATTGTATATCGGTACAATCGCAGGTTATATTGCAACTGGTGCAAGACTTAACAACATTAAGGTTGTTGATAGCGAAACAGTAAACTACAACAACTACGGCGGACTTAAAAACATTGCTGCTGAAAACTTTACTCGTGGCATAACCCTTACAAACGTTGACAATGTAGTTTCGCTAAACATTTACGTTGGTGGTGTTGCTGGATTTATGGGCACAAGCATGAGCGGTGTTACTGTATATCAAACAATTAATATCGCTGATACTTACGATAGCCATATTATGTATGTTGGCGGTGCATTTGGTAAACTTGAAGCTGGTGCAGTGGTTAGTGGTGAATTTGCAACAATACTAAAAACAACCAACAAAGTAACACAATCAAGCCTTGGTGGTGTTGCTGGTTGGTCAAAGGGTAGCATCTCTAACTCTACTGTTGTAACATACATTTACAGCAATGGTGGTTATAACTTAGGTGGTGTATTTGGTAGATTTGAAGACGATTACACTAAATACTATGCAACCGATGCATTGAAAAACGATAAGAGCCTTGGTGCATATATTAATAATGTTGAAGTTACTCCAATGATATTTGGTGCTGGAAAGGCTCAATATGTTGGCGGTGTTGTAGGTACAATGCAAGGCATTTACTCGCAAATCAGTGGCAGTGGTGCTGTTCAAGAAATTTTTGTAAGTGACACTGAAAAACACTATATTGCAAATGTTAAAGTTAAGTTTACAGACCGTGGCTGTGAAAACAGCATATTCAACTCGTCAGTAGTTGGTTATAACTTCGTAGGTGGAATGATTGGTAGATTACAAGAAGGTGTAATTGGAATTAGTTATTCTTCTGTATTCTCATATGTAAATCGTGAAATTAATATGGGTTATAGCGAAAGTTCTGATGCAAGTGGCTATTATTATGGCGACATTATTGCAAATGCTAGCCTTACAGGTTCTGCTGTTTATGTTGGCGGGCTTATTGGTGGTCATGATGACATAACCGCTTCTGGCTATATAAGACAAATTTACGAAAAAAACGAAATATATGTAAGTTCGGTATATTATGATGCTAATATTAGAGTACTTGGCGGAGCAAAAGTTGGTGGAGTGATTGGAAACTTTATTGGTCGTGACTATAAGATTACTGACACAACGCTTACAGGTAGAATATATTACACTCAAAACTATTCTTACGAAGGATTAGAAAAACCTGTTACATCATATGTTGGGAACTTTATTGGTTCTATTTCAAATATCATTCTTACAAACAATGATAAGTATTATGATAACAACCATAAACTAATAACAAAATTCACAAGTGTTGATGCAAAACTATTTAACATTGTTAATTCTTACTCATTAATTAAGGCAAAAGACCTATCGGCAACTGACGAACTTGCTTACATAAACAACTTTGTTGGTGATGGTGCAACTTATGCATCAATAAATACTGACGGTACAATAAGTTCTATTGCCCTTGATTATTTGACCATAACAATTAAATATGTTGGTGAAAAGCAATTTGATGTGTCATATGAGACGCTTGATAATAACTCTGGCAAACAAAGAATTACTGCAACAATTAAAAATGATATTTACATTGTACCATTGGGTGGTATTCCTACTGATGGTGTAAATAGTACAAAGGGTACACGTCATGCTGATGGGGTATGGCAAGTAAACATTCCTACTTCAAATGTAACACCAGGTTCTTTGACTTCTGTATATGAAGAAGTGTTCCAAATTAAAGCAAGTGTTAGATTGAATGCTGTATGGGCTTTAAATTCATTCTACATGGGCTTTAAAACAAATATGTTTGTAGATGCTGGACTAAGCACTAATTACACATTTAATGAAACAGACCTTGTAAAGAGTGTTGGTGCTGTTGACGAAGCAGGTAATTTTGTAAATACCATTGACACTACAGTTAAAGGAATAAAATATTCGTTTAATTACTTTAATAACTTTGGCTTTGACAACTTTATTCAACCAAATTATGGTTCGAGTGGAACTATTAAATTTGCCCAAGGTGAAAACAATGCGTTCTTGGGTGCTGAAGGAGAAGGTTGGACGCTTCAAGAAGGCGAAATGTTTGGAAGCAATGCTCCTTGCACAAATAATCTACACATGACAAAGTACACCAAAACATATATCTATGAAGGTGTAGAGAGTGGTGTTCTAAATAATACCGATGACAAGCTTGATACATTTACAAAATATCAAAACCGTGAATTGTTGGACGGCAATGCAATCGCATTAAAGAAAGACAAAATGGTAGAAGGAAAACCTAACTTGGTAGTTAGTGTTGCACCAGATGATATTATTGTAGAAGTTAGTAATGAATATGTTGCTAATTCAAGCGAAAAAACAATTGCTATTTTAAAAGTATCTGACGAAGTTGTTAGATTAAAATCATTAGTAAATATTACTCCTATTCCAGCAATGGCATCGGACGAAGTAATTTACTCTAGCAGTGACGAGAATGTTATGACAGTGTCAGGAAACGACCTTGTGTTAAAAGACGAAGGTGTTGCTACACTTACAATAATATCTGCATTAAATTCTCGTATTCAAAAACAAATTACAATAATTGTGGTTTATATTGACCGCAACAACTTAAATTGGAGCCTTAGCAATGCTAATGGTACAGGCGAGTACACCGAAAAAGATGCTAATGGCAATTTAATTATTGACATTATTGCAAATGATGGTCTTACTCTAACAACATTGTTTGAAGGTAAGGGCACTCTTACATATGGTATGGAATACATTGTTGACCTTACAAGTGTAAATACTGTTGATACTACTAAAAAGGAAGCTTTCCTTAAAAACTTTACAATTGGTGGCAAAAAATTAGACCAAAACAAAATTCAAACTGTTTTGGCTGGTGGCGAAATTTCAGAAGATAACAGATATGACACTATTGAATGCTCAGGATTACAACATGCAGTGTTCTGTAATGTGCTTGGCAGTATAAAAGTCACCCAAAAACTTTACTTTGTGTACACTGTTGGTGGGGTAGAGTATAAGTGTTATATCTTTAGTAAAGATGCTACTGGGAAACCCCAAGATAGTAAGGACTTAAAATTCAACTTTAACGAAGGCGTATTTGACATTTCTGGCTCAGAAGAACTTTCGTTTGTGGTTGTTAATAAGTCAAACTTTGTTGTTGCTCTAAACTGTGATTCTAATTCATTTGATGTTGGATTTACAGCAATTTTAGGCGAACAAAAAGTGTTAATTAATAATATTATTCTAGGTGAAGAAATTATTTTAAGAGATTATTCACTAGGACAATTAATTGTAAGACTTGAAGCAGTTGACTATGATGATGCTAATAAGCTAAAAGTATTTAAATTTAGTGCATATGTTGATGATGAAGGTCAAAAAGCTGTTAATAGCGATCTTAATTACACATTGCAATTCTTTGCAAAATCAGGAAGCACTGTGTATGACAATCTTACTCACGATGTGCACATTAGCATTTCACAACAACAAGTAGAGAGTTTGAATATTACTCACTACACTAATATGTTGTACACCGAAAACACTATTCCGACAAATGGGGTAGACTCATATAAATATTCATCTAATATCATTATCCCTGGATACACAAGTTTGTTGCAAGTTGACTTCTATCCAAGTTTTGGTTTCTTTGATTATGTTGAAGTGACTACATCAAGCCCACTTCTAAACATTAACCAAGTTGTTGAAGCCCTAAACATGGAAGGAAAGAGTGTAGATTATTCATGGTATGAAGTTTATACCGAACATGTGGTTAGACTAGCAAATGGTATTAGAATTAGTAATAAATACAGCACAAGAGATTACAGCGAAACATTGTCGGCTCAACTTGGTTATAATGGCTCGCTATTTATAGCAATGTTTGCCGACCAAGCACTTGCTGACAAAAATGTTCAAATTACAATTACAGGTTATAAAGAAGGAGTTCAAGAATCTTTATTTACAACAACAGTTTCGCTTGGAGTAGAAGCAAGACCAAATATCAACATTAATGCTAATGCTAATGAAGTTGTATTTGGTGGAATGATTGACCTTGATATTAAGGTGGAATACACAACTGAATCATTTTCTGCAAGTTTGAAATCAACAACAAGTGATGCCGAACTTATTGGTTCGCTTGCTGATATTGTATATAGTTCTAGCAAAAACTCTTATGTGTTGGCTGTTAAAGACACAAGATATACTTATATAAATTATTCACAATATATGTATCAAGACCTTGTTTTGAAGGTTACAGTATCTAAGGTGATTAATGGTGTATTGGTTACTGCAGAAAAATCAGTAAACATCAGACTTGTTCCGTTTATTATTGATTCTATTACAGTTAATCTTGAAGGAGCAACTCAAGATAATCGTAACTATATTGTATCTTACTATCAAGCATACAATATGGTAATTAAACTAAATACAACTTATAGCCAAGGTTATTATAGCTATTTACTAAGTACAGACCCTACAAATTCACTTAATGTTCAAATAGCAAATCTTGAAGCATACATTGCTAAAAACGTTAAAAACTATAGTATGTTTGGTCAAGGTGTTGAAGGAAACATTAAGAAACTACTTACTCCAAATAATAGTTCCTATAGCGGAGAAATTGCCGTAACATATGACGACACATACAACACTACATCTGTAAGATTTATTAGTGTAAATGTTAGTGACTTTATTTGGGCTGAAGTTGGTATTAATTACACAAGTGCAGGTATTGACCTTGTTAATGTAAACTTACTTCCAGAATATATTTTCACTTACAACTTTGCAGTTGCCATTGACACATCTAGTGCCGATGATCACCCAGAACCTATTACTTCGGTTAATGATCTACGAAACATGAAAGAGGGTGTAAGTTATATTCTTCTTAAAGACTTGTTGCTAGCTAATTGGACACCAATTGATGGCAATTTTAAGGTGTTTGATGGTAATGGCTATGTTATTACAATACTATCGTTTGCAAATATCACAAGTAGTGGAGAAGTTACTAATGTAGGTATTTTCAAATCAATTAGTGAGGGCTCAATAGTTAAAAACCTTACAATTGAAGTTATGCCAATTGCCAACATTAACTTTGTAGAACAAGACTACGAAAGCGATGAATACTCTAATAAGGTAAATGCTCAAATTAGTGAAGTGATAAGTAAGAGTAAACCTAATGAAATATTTAGCAATGGATTAACAGTTGATATTTCAGACCTTACTAATGTTAACTTTGGTTTGCTTGCTGGTGAAAACAGAGGTACTATTACAAATGTTAATGTTATAGACAATGCAATAGACCTTCGTACCGAACGTGATACACTAGTTAGAAACATTTCTGATAGTAAGAGAATTGACATTAACTATGGCGACAATTTTAACACGGCTATCAACCTATTAACTAAAGACCCAACAGACAACGCTAAAAAGAGTGTCGCTGAAAAGAAAATTAACATTATTACCAAAAAGGAAAACGAAACAACATCTAAAAATGACAACATTGCGGTGCTTGTTGGTTCGAATGAAGGATTTATCACTAATAGTTCGGTAGAACGTATTAATATTAATAGTCAGGAATACGTTGGTGGACTTGTAGGATACAATGCTAAAAATGCTAAGATTAGCAGTTCGTATTTTAGAGAAGGTGACATTATTCACAATGTGCCTGTAAGAGAGGGTGCTGGTGTTGGTGGATTTGTAGCACGTAATGCTGGTATCATTGCTTACTCTTATGTGTATGGTGCTGATGCAAATATTGCTTCAGGTTCTGGTTATTCGGTTAGCGGATTGCATGCTGGCGGAAAAGCAGTTACCACAAGTGGTTTTGCTGGCGGATTTGTGTACGAAAACACTGGTACTATTACTAATAGTTATTCAAATATTTGGGTTAAGGGTGCTGGTGCTGGTTTCGCTTACAAAAACGAAACAGAAACAAGTGTTATTGAATATTGCTACTCATTAAGCAGTATGAGAATTAACGATAGCACAACTTATCCATTTACTAATAAAAATATGGCATCTACTGGTGTATTAAATAAGGGCGCTGTTAAGGATTGCTTCTATTTATACAATAGTTCGTATGTTAATATGTCAAATGATGCAGGTGTTTCACTTGAAGCAGATGACTTTAGTGACTACAACGCATTTGTTGCTTATGCATTTAATGCGGATTACAATTTAAATAACGAAATTCTTGATGCAGTATGGTATATTCCATCTGTTACAAAACAAAACAGCAGTATTAAGTCGGGAGTTCAGGCAAACCCTAAGACTGCACCACAACTTGTTAGTGCAAACTTAAAGACTTTGTCTGTTAGGTATTTAATTCAAGACCAAACCGAACAATATGCATTTACTTACAACTATGCTACTCCTATTGGAACAGTAACCAACCCAATGCTAATAGATAGTTCGGAAACGTTCAACAAATCTGTTTTAACCAACAAGACTGTTGGCGAAACAAGAAACTTTAGAATTATAAATGATATCTCTTACAACATTGGCGATGAAATAAGTAATACCAACAATGCTATCTTTAAAGGTAAACTTGATGGTAACGGAATGACACTTAACAACTTGAGATTATCGTCTACTGACGTTAATACTGGCGATTCTGTCACAAAATTAGGTCTTTTTGCCACAATTGCTGGTAGAAAGGTTGAAGGTGTTCAAGAATATGCAGTTGTTAAAAACCTTAACATGAATATTAGCCAAATTGATGGTATCAACGTTAATATCGTAGGTGTTTTGGCTGGTGAAATATCTGATGCAAGAATTTACAACATTGTTGTCGAAGGAAAAGACATTGTTGTACAAGGCTTAAATGCTGTAGGTGGTGTTGCGGGAATTGTGTATGGTGATACCGACTTAGTTAACTTATCAAGTTCTGTTTCGGTTAGTGCTAATTACTTTGCTAATTACAACCCATTTGATTACACAACATCTTATACCCAACAACAAGGAAGCTTTGATAGTTTTGTTAGAAAGAATACACTATATGATGTTGAAACAAACAATATTAGTAGTGTGTCATATGCTGGTGGTATTGCCGGAATATGCAACATTATTAAACGTGATCCAACATCGGTTAGTGATATAAAACTAAGTAGCCTTTACAACAATTTGTATAGGGCAAGAAGATTGTACTTAAGTGGTACTCCTACAATCTCTGGTGAAGTTGTTGGTGGTATATTTGGTTATTTGGCAGAAAATGCCAACATGAGTGACTGTGAAATTACAGTTTCTAGTGGTATGCACTTAAAGTCTACAAGAATTGCTGGTGGATTAGTAGGGCACAACCTAGGTGAAATAAAACGTAGCACCATTGAAAATGATAATCAAGCAGTACTTGACGCACTTATCAATAAAAACATTAAGGCATATGACAATGCTACAAGCGACATAACACTTGGTGTTGAAGATATGTATGGTGCCGATAGCACTGAATATCGTGCAATGTTTGCTGGTGGTCTTGTAGGATTTATGCAAGAAGGTAAACTATTAAATAGTTACAACCGTGTTACTGTTAGCAGCAAAAACTCATTGTATGCTGGTGGTATTATTGGTTTGTCACTTGGCGGAACACTTCTTGATTCTGTTTATACAACCGCATCTGTATACTCTTATGTAAGTTACGGTGGTGTATTTGGATATGTTACCGACAAACTTGGCACTTACTTCTTTACAAGCAATCTTGAAGATGCAAGCCCAATTTCACTTACTAATGTTGTCGCAGGAAACATTTGGAAGTTTAGCCACTTGAACATTAGTAGAAAAAACGAACTTTCTCCTAATGCTAAAGATGCTGCAATTGGTATGCTTGCTGGTAGAGTTGCTTCTGATGACTCAGTTGATATATTCAATAGAGAAAAGGCAAGTAATCTTGCAAACCGTGTAAACTATGAAATGGTTTACTACAAACAAACTTATTCTTATAAAGCACTTACAGGTCAAAGTGCAATGACCATTATTCAAGAGATTGGTAATAAGCCACTTAATACAAGTTGGTTTGTAAAACCTACTTTGAATGCCGATGGCACAAGCACTAATGATGGGGCGTATAATGGTCGTTATACATACCTTGATGTGTATACAAATAAAATTGAAGCCACAAGTGCAACCCCTGTAGGCTTTGGTGCTATTAATAGCAGTAAGAACAACGCAACTAAATTCTTTGTTCATTCCGGAACAGGTCTTGCATCTGGATTATATCGTTCTACTAATGTTGAAGGAAACGATGAGTCTAGTAAGATATATTTGTTCTCTCGTATGTCGCAATATGGATCATTAAGATCATTGCAAGAAATTATTGAAAGACGTAATTCATCTAATGCTGCCGATGACTTCTATGCAAAAATTGGCTACAAAGACAACAAAGAAAAAACTATTACATCAGGGCTTGAGGAAAATATCTATGGTTTTACTAAGATAGAAAACAACACAACATATTATTATGCTCAAGCAGGTTTAGGTGTAAGTGTTGTAAACATCTATGAAAACTGGGAAGATTTGGTTTGGAAAGGAATTAGAGTAAATGATGATGGTACTTTAATTGATTCTGATTGTGTGTTCCCAGCACTTAAAAATAGTCTTGATACTTGGACAGATGTATATGTATATAGTGAAAGGGACTTAATGGACCTTACAACTAAAAACACATCAAACTTCATTTTAATGAATGATATTTATTTAAGCACTAATGTTGGTAACTTCTGTAGCATTGATAAACCATTTAAAGGTACAATTAGAAGTGCTAAGGTTGGTGATATTGATGGCGGAAACGTTGTTCAATACAACTACAAGTTCACAATCTTCAACCTTGATTATCAAGCAGATAGTGCGACATTAAATACTAATATGGCTCTTGGTGGGCTAGTATGTGCATCTGATGGTGCAAGTTTTGAAAACTTTAATATTCATGTTGTTCGTTTGGGTGTTAGAGATGACAAATCATTAACCGCAAGCAGTAAAACAACTGCTATGGGTGTACTTGTTGGTAGGGCAAATGGTCTAACAACAATTAAAAACGTTCAAATTTTAGGTTTCAGCGAAAAGGCTCCTGCTAAAGCCAACGTAACCAAAACAAATTGGACAAATACTAAATTGGGCGAAAAAGACAAAACCAAACTAGATTTAACCTATGCTTGGTCGGCTAATCAGTATAAAAAAGCTGATGGAAAATCATTCTTTGAAAATGCTGATAAAAAACCTGCAACAATAACTGGTGCAAACTTTGAATTTATGGGTGGTTATATTGGTGTTGCTTCTAATGTTGACGCAACAATTTCTGACGGTTCGGTTTACAAACTAACTGGTGAAGTAAGAATTATTAACGATAGCAATTATCCTGACGAAAAATCAGCCATGGTTCAAGCGGTTGGTGGTGGAATTATTATAACAAATGATTCACATAACGAATATATCTCTAAGTGTCAGGTTAAAAACCTTACATTCAACAACAAGTATTATGGTACTCGAATTGGAACAGATGATTCTGTGAGTGTTGTTTCGTATATTGGTGGTTATTTTGGATTGGCAAACTTGTTGGATTCTGGAACGGCTAATAGCGAACATGAAGCGATTGACTTTGAGGCTTACAACATAGCAATTAATTACGATTTAGATGTTAACAATCAAATTTCTAGTGGAACTGGTGGATTTGATAATTCTATTGATAAGATTAGATATGATGAAACAACAGTTGACCGTGGTATTTACTTAGGTTCAATTGCTGGTCAAATAAAATCGGTAGAACCAATTTTGGTAAATTATGCAATTACACAAAACACTAATATTAAAATTACTAAATCACTTTCAAGTGATAGTGTAATGTACATGGCAGGTTCGGTGTATGCTGGTTCGTTTGGTAAACTTTCAGACCAAATGCAAATTAACCGTGTGATTGTTGATGGATTTAACGTAACCTACAACAATGGAGATAGTGCAAATAATCGCCAAGGATTTACAGCTTCTTCTAATATTGCAGGTGCGACTCTTACTGCTGATGAGTATATTGGTGGATTTGCCGGTTACTCTGGTAGTGCTGTTACATTTAATAAGACAACAAGCGATGCAATAGAACACGAAAAAGAATATATTGGTCAAGACTATACTCGTTTTGATAAATACGACATTGCTGTAAGTGATGTTGTATTAACCATTCAACAAGACATAACTAATGATAGTTTTGTTGACAACACATCAAAACTATATATTGGTGGTGTTGCAGGATATATGGCAGAAGACGGAGTAAGTTCTAATGCTGGTTCTCCTAACACTGGCAATAGCGAATTAAATATGATTGTTGCCACATTTGCTGTTAGAGATATGTATGCAAGAAATGTATATCTTGGTGGTGCAATTGGTAAACTTAGTTCGACTTATGATGCTAGTACTGAAACATGCTATTCAATTAAAGTGCTTGGTGTTGATGTAAGTGGGACAATATTGTGCGGGGATACAACTCAAACCTGTGTGGTAGGTGGTGTTATTGGTGAAAATGGTTTTGTTAAAAACAAAGAAACATTAGCTGAAGGTACAATAAATTTAACAGGTGAAACTGCTGGTAAATATTATGTTGGTGGTTTATATGGTTGTGTATCATTAAGTTATGGTTTTAAAGATAATATATATGACGTTACTTCACTTGTTGATATATTCCTTACTGTTAAGGACGCTGGTGATGGTGTATATGCTGGTGGTATTCTTGGCCGATTCACTGGCGGTGGAACAGTTGGTGGCATGTTTAACAAGGCTTACTCTTACAGCAATGTGTTTGTAAGTTTTGAAAACGGATTATATTCTAGTGCTCGTGCTGGCGGTCTTGCTGGTGAAATATGGCAAACTAGTACATTTAACAATAGTATTATGTTTGGCACTAAAAAGATAACAGGTCTTAAAGTGGGAGCAAAACTGGATCAAAACTATAGGACACCTGCTAGTTCTAATATGTACGGTTCGGCATTTACTGGCTTGACATTCTTATCATCAAGCAACAACCATTACAACTATAGTATGTCTAGCATGTATAATGGTGATGAACTTCTTGCTCAGGCAGAAATGCTTCAAGATATGAATTCTGACAATTCTGATAGCAGGAGTTTGATTAGATATGGCACAACAAATGGTCTAAAATATCAAGATTATGTTGGAAAGTTCTATAATAGCAGTACAACAATTCTTAAAGATGATAAAGGGCAATATAAATACCTAATTTTAAGTGAAGGCAGTAAAATTAATCCTATTGCCAACGACAGTACAAACATTAGTAAAATTAAGTATAAATCTGTTTATATTAATGTAGATGGCAATTTAAACAATGTGCACGATGGTATAACTATTTATGATAATTTGAGGCATTCAATAAACAACTCAATTGAACTTACAAATTCTGTTGTTTACAATGCTGTAATTAATTCGCTTACTGCAAATAATTCATTTATACTTAGTACAACAGTAAATACTTCTTACACTGCCAACAACAACACATTATTTATTAGTGGTAAATTAGGCGATTCTGTAAATCCAATTAGTGTCTTTGACAATAATGGCAGTATTATTGCCTTCTCTAAAATTAATTTGAGTAGTGGTTGTATTAAGCTGTTTAATAGTACTGATTATTACAATCAATCACTTATTGAGGAAAGTGAACTAAATGTATATGGTGCATACTCGTTTAACATGTTTAAAAACTACATACACAAAACTATGAGAAATTCCACATTTAAATGGTATGTTGATAATAAAAAATCATACAAGTACATCATTAAAGCAGGAAATCCATTAATAGAAATGAGTAGTAGTCCCACAATGTGGGAATATGACGATACAGCTACAATAATCTCTACAAATGATATAATGAAAAACATTGATTTCACTACTAAATATGTTATCATCGACAACGAAGCTTATGCAAGAATGGTTTATGGCAACTGGAGAACGGGTGCTTTAATAGCAGGCAACAAGGGAGACAGCTATAAAAAATTTGTTCCAAGTGCAGTTGATAATACTAGCGGGTCTTCTCAATATTATACAATAACTAATGAAAATGAATTTGTTTATGCTATAAATGCAATTAATAGTTTGGCTAGACATGGAAGTATTACTATAGAACTAAATACAACTTCACTTGATTTTAGTGGTAAAATACTGGATCAGATTTTGTTAAAGGAATATCAAACTGTAACTATTAAGGGGCACAATAAAGGTACTATTATTAAAGGACTAAACATTACTACTACTGCTTATGGTGGATTGATTAGGGAAATTCCTAATGGTGCCAATGTAAGTATTAGCAAACTTAGAATAATTGATAGTTTTGTTTATGGCGGAATGCATACTGGTACTTTGGTTGGTTGTCAAAGAGCAGGTTCGGTGCTTAGCATTTCTAAAGTTGCAATTGAAAACACAAGTGTTTATTCTGGTTCGTCATATCGTGTTAATGGGGTTTTATTTTATAGTGTTGGTTCGTTTATAGGTCAAAAGGAATGTTATCAAAATGATCCAAGTTTAATTAGTAACAGTTATTCTGTAACTGATCAGCCTTATGCTTATTTTAACACTTCTTCTCCGTTTGCTGGAATACGTTTTGAAGACTATTATTATGCGCTAATTGGAAGACAAAATATTAGTAATTCAAATTATGTCAAATACTTTGTAAACAATGATATTAGTTGTGTCTATGCAGGTGCATTTGATTACGAAACCAAGCAACTAATTACTGGTTCTAAGTCAATAACTGATAGTTATCCAAATAAATCAATTACAAAACAATTTGCCGTGTTTGGAAGTGATACAGTATCTTCTGGTTATTCTTATGCATTAGATGCTAGTTCTTCATTTAGTGTATCACGTGTAAGTATTCGAGAAGACAAGCTTCCAAACTATCAAGGCGAAACTGGTAGAACGAACTTTGAAAATGCGGGATTTAAGTTTAATGTTACCGATGGCACTCCAGGGCATTGGGAAGTTAATAGTAGTACAAGTGTAAATTATGGTTTACCAAAGATTCACTTTGAGGCTTTATACTGGTGCGACCTTACAGAAGAAGTGGTTCCGTCAGGTAACGAATACTTGGTAAAAAATGCAAAACAACTTGCATGGATTGCATTGCAAACTAATACGGGTAAAAATACATTTGATGGTAAAACAGTAAAATTGGCAAACGATATTGATCTTCAAGAAGCAATATGGGTGCCAATGGGCGGAAAAGCAGGAACGTATTACTTTGGTGGTACCTTTGATGGTGATGGACATACAATAAGAAATATGTATAGTGAAGGCTACTTTGAAAGTGGTGGAACAAACGGTGATACATATTTTGCTGGATTTATGCGTAAAGTGTTAGGTACTATTAAAAATGTTAAGTTTAATAATGTTGAACTTAATGCTCAAAACGTTGCCGTTGTTGCTGGTAGTTTAATCAGCTGTAGAATAGATGGTGTTGAGATAAATAATGCCAAATTGAAATTTACTGTAAATGCTGGTGGTATTGCATTAGATATTCAGACATCAACAATATTTAATAGTTCAATTTCTAGTGCAACACTTGAAAACAGAAGTACAACCGCAGATGGATTTGTTGGTGGTATAGTAAGTAAAGCAAGTTCAAGTAATAAAATTATAGCATGTCGTGTTGAAGGTTTGGACTTTAAATGCTCATCAACTAATACAACTTCTGGCTTAATTGCAGGACATGCTAGTGATAGCTTAATTCAAAACAATGCAATCAAACTAAAAGATGGTGCTACATATGGTAGTGGAACATTTGCATTCACTATTGGTAAATATGGCACTGGACTAAAACTATTTGAAACACAAATATTATTCTCTGCCTCTGGTGAAGAACACACAAGTGACGGAACAGGCATTAAGTACAAGTTGATTGGTTCTGGTGATACGAATGCTATAGCAGATTTAAAATTTGAAAACTTGAACATCGTTACAAGCAAGGCATCTCAACTTACTGAGGATAATATTAAGAGTTTTGTAAAATACTCTGAAACAGGTTCTTCGTGTGCTGTGAAAGGCTTTTTGATTACTAATAATGGGGTTGGTGGTGCTACTACTAACTGTCAAGACTCTTATTGGATTTCTAGCAGTGCTAGTAAGTATTTGAGTGGTATTTATAATCAGATGTATGATTATTATGGTGATGAATTGTTTAAAGCAACACTATTTAAATCTAATTGGGGAATGCCTGGAGCGAATGAAGATAGAATTAATTTAAGCGATAATGCCATAACGCCATCAACAGAAAACGTTACTGTTAAAACCCACGATGGACATAATTACATTGCAGACTATGCTTCATTTAGGTATTCAAACAATAGAATATTTAACATTCATTATAATTTGAGTTCTGATGTTGTAGGTGAATATAACATAATTGGTGTATATCCATTTGAGTTTGGTGATATTACTGGTGGAAAAACCATAAATATTACTGCTGGTACTCATATATTTACAAATAGAAGTGTGTTGAGTGATAAGAATGGCTTATTTGGAAATATTTACAATGCAAACATTGTTGGAATTGATGTAAAAATTAGTGGTGGTGACACAGCATATGATGTGGGAAATCACTCAGGTGCAATTGCTAATAGGGCTGAACATGTTAAATTCCAAAATTGCTCAGTAGCATTTGATAATACTCAAGTTGTTATCACTTCGAAAGAAAGTACAGCATACCTTGGTGGAATGATTGGCTATGGTAGAAATGTTGACATCGAAAATGTTGACGTCGAAAATGTTGACATCAAAAAATGTGTTACAGGGTTAAATATTAGTGTAGTGAGAGACTCAACATTTGCTGGCGTAGGTGGTGTTGTAGGTTATATAAACAGCGGCTTTGCAAATAGTACAACAGGATTAACAAAGGTAGAATTTTCAGGAACAATTGATGCAACTGGCAATGCTAATGTAGGTGGTATTGTTGGAAATGCGTTAAATATTACGGTAGTGGAATGTAAAAACACTTCTGGAATGATTGTCGGCAAAGGTAATGTAGGTGGTATTGCAGGGCATGCATACATAACATACTTTGGTGATGCTACAGAGGCTGGCAGTGCTAAAAGGGGTAATACAAACCTTGCCAAAATTGTTGGTGGTGCTAAAATTGGCGATACCTTATATGGTAATGTAGGTGGTATTGTAGGACTCGCCGAAGACTGTGTAAGAATTAACTATAGCACTAATGGTGAAAATGGCACAGATAGTGCTGAAATTATTGGTCTTGCTAATGCTGGTGGTATTATAGGAAGATTATATAATAAAGATTATAAAGTAAGTATTCAAAACAATACAAACTATGCGCCTATCAATTCAAGCATTGAAATTACATCAGGATATATGAATGTTGGTGGATTAATTGGTATAATTGATGGGTCTAATGGGTCAAATAAGGACACGGCACAATATGTTAGAAGGATTGTTTCCAATATAGTTCTAAACAATGTTAACGGATATGAGAATGTTGGTGGTTTTGTTGGTTATGAATCTGCTAATAGTGCATATTTTGGTGGTAATGAGATTGGGAATATGACTGGTAATAAGATATACGTTTCCAGTTATAAATCAGTAGCAGGATTTGTCGGAAGATATCGTTTTACTCTTAATAATACAAGTGCTCCATTGCAATTCGATAAAAACAAATTAAAAAATGTTGACATTATGGGTTACGAACAAACAACATACTTGATTTCAAACACATATGGTGGACTTGGAGTAACTGATGATAGTATGATGGCAGAACATATAATTGTGTCAAAGAATGGTATAAATGAATACGGAATAGACACATCATATTTTGATAATTGGCACATTATTACTGCTTCTACAAAAACAAATTGGGCATTATTTAATGCTAAAAAGACCTATACTATCGTATGGGTACCAGTTAAGTCTGAATGGGATAATTATGAAAATATTGGTGCAGATAAGATATACAACTTGTATGGTGAGTATTCTAATAGTGAGTCATCAACTTGTATTACAATAAATAGAGGTTATGATAGCTATACTGAAGTTCAGTCATATATTATTCAATTGAAATATATCCAAAATGGCAGATTTGTTTATGGTAAATACACTAGTGCTTCAGGCACTGGTGATTCTACAGAATTTGTATTTACTATAACTGACTTCGCAATTAAAGAGAATGAATCATATTCTCGCAGGGTTAGTACAATTACATACAATGGTAAAAATTATAATCTGAATACGGTGCCTCATTGTCGTAATCATGGTTATGGTGTTTCGGTACTATATATGAATGGTAAAACAGTCTGTGAAATTTGTAATTCAGTAGTTACTTTTTCTTTGGTACCAATGTATTCAAACCTTCCAAAAAGAGGTGCTTATAGTTGGAATTCGGGTAGAGAGTCTTCAGATTACAATGCATCGGTTGATGTGTATGTATTGCCAAACGGTAATATTGCTTTGTATGACACTCAAAGAGACACATGGGACGATAATCCATATTATGAACAATATAGAAGATGGTCTCTATTAAAACCACAGTCTTATAATTCTGGTGTTTGGACTTACAAATATTCAGTTGGTGGGGACAACGCTAGATCAACAGTTGAATTTGATTTTTCAACTACAAATAGTGTAAAATATTCTCGTAGATACTCTGTTAAAGCTAACGGATCCATATCAACAAAAAATGAGACTGTTGTATTAACTATGAATAATACGAAAAGTTATGAATATAGAGATGTAAAAAGTTGTACTGTCGCAAGTTCTGGTGATACATTGTTTACAAAGTCTAATAACTCTTCACTAATAAGTTATGATTTAAGATGGTTTGAATTTGTATATAGCGATAGTACTTATGCAATATTTGCTTCTTCTACAGGAGTATTTATTACTATTAATTATCCATCTAGAAGTTTTGTTTACACTGTTCCAAGTACAGACAAATACGAAAGGTACACGACTACTACAACTTCTGTTGTTTATGAATTTTATTAAAAACAAAAAAGACTATGGAGAAATCCATGGTCTTTTTTTGTGGTCTGTGGTGTGTAGTATGGTGTGAGAGGGGGTCTTTCTAGTTGGTGTTATTTATAAATATATAGTAATATAAATATATAGTTATCATTATATTAATTTTCAGCATTAATTTTCATATTTTGTTTGGTGGTTTTATGTTTGTGGGCATGGTTGTGTTTGGGGTGGGTGGTCAGAAGTGGCAAAAGGCAAATTGTTGTGGGTAAAAAATATAAATGTTTTTTAACAAAAGTGGTTGACACGTGGTAGGGTGGTATGGTATACTTAACTCACTATTAATATAGAGAAGTGTGTTCTGTTGGTGATTATTTTTTAGATTATTTTAACTTAATACCCACATTAGCTTAGCTAAAACGCTACGCTTGGTGGGTTTTTGTCGTTTTAGATATGGTCTAAAAAATTTTTTTTGCCCACAGCACACTAATCATTTACAATTAAATAAATAATTTAAGGGGATTTTATTTTATGCTTGACACTAAAAACATTAGAAAAGTAAAGTATGGAAACAATGTTAGATATACTTTTGGTAAAACAAAAGATGTAATAGAACTTCCATATTTGCTAGAAATCCAAAAGGATTCATACAACAAGTTTTTAAAAACTGGCATTAAGGAAGTATTAGACGAATTTTCGCCTATTACTGACTATAGCGGAAAGGCTGAAGTGTATTTGCTTGACTGCAAACTAGGTGACACTCCTAAGCTTAGTAAAGCCGAAACAAAACGTAAAGGTGCAAACTACACAATTCCGCTAACCGTAAAGGTAAGACTTGTTATTAAAGAAACAGGAGAAGTTATTGAAAGTGATGTATTCCTAGGCGATGTTCCACTTATGACCGAAGAAGGCACATTTATCTTTAACGGAATTGAAAGGGTAGTTGTAAGCCAAATAGTAAAGAGCCCAAGCGTATATTTCTCTAAAACTGTAGACAAAACAGGTAGAGAGATTTTTGCGAGCACTTTAAACCCAAAACGTGGTAGTTGGCTAGAAATAGAACAACGTGAAAAAGACCCTAATGCGCTTAGAGTTGCTTTGGATAAGGGCGGAAAACTAAGCCTTGGTATTTTCTTAAAATGTTTTGGTCTAACAAGCGAAAAAATCCTAGACATATTTGGAAATAACGAAGTAATTAAGGGCACACTTGAAAAAGATGGTTTCGAAACTCAAAATGATGCATTAATGGAACTTAGTCGTAAGACACGTCCAAGCGAAATTCCTAATGCTGAAGCCACAAAACAATACATTTTTTCACAATTCTTTAGCACACAATACTACAATCTTGGTGATGTAGGTCGTTATAAAGTAGATAAAAAACTTAACCTTAGCACACGTCTTATTGGACTAACTGCTGGTGAAGACATTGTTGCAAACAAAAAAGTGCTTGTTAAGGAAGGCGAAACTATTTCTAAAGAAGTAGCATATCAAATTCAAAATAGCGGTATCAACAATGTTTGGGTTATCAAAAACGGCAAAAAACACCGTATGTATGGTAACAACCGTGTTAAATTAAGCGAATTTGTAAAATGCAATGAAAAAGAACTTGGAATTGAACATCAAGTATATTACCCAGCACTTCAAGAACTTCTTAAAGAATACAAAACAAAAGAAGAACGTATTGAAGCAATTAAAAACAACGTAGAAGCATTAGTTGGTAGCACACTTACAATTGATGATATTCTTGCTACAGTAAGTTATTTCTTAGACCTTAATGTAGGTATTGGTGAAGTTGACAACGTAGACCACCTATGCAACCGTAGAATTAAAGGTGCTGGTGAGTTGTTGCAAGACGCACTACGTAGTGGTATGAACAAACTTACAAATGCTGTAAAAGAAACACTTCAAAGTCACGATTTAACAGACATTACACCTGCACAAGTTGTTAATGCAAGAGCAATTAACCGTGCATTTAAAGACTTCTTAGCTAGTCACCAACTTAGCCAATTAATGGACGAAATGAACCCACTAAGTTCACTTGCCCAAAAACGTAGAATTTCAGCTGTTGGTCCTGGTGGTATTAAAAAAGACCGTGCAACAGACGAAGTTCGTGATATTCACCACAGTCACTATGGCCGTATCTGTGTTATTGAAACACCAGAAGGCGGAAACATTGGTCTTATTAACTCTCTTGCCTGTGCTGCTAGAGTAAACGATTATGGTTTTATTGAAACAGCATATAGGGTAGTAAACAAAGAAAAAGGCATTGTTACTAATGATGTTGTTTACTTAATGGCAGATGAAGACGAATACTGCTATATTGCTCAGGCTACTGAGCCATTAAATCCAGACGGAACTTTTAAAAATGACCGTATTGTATGTCGTTATTATGATACAATTGTAGAAGTAAATAAGAGTCAAGTAGATTACATGGACGTTACTCCAGGTCAACTTATTTCTGTTCCTACAAGTTTAATTCCATTCCTAGAAAACGATGATACAGCCCGTGCTTTGATGGGTGCAAACATGCAACGTCAAGCAGTTCCACTAATTAGAACTGAAGCTCCTATTGTTGCTACTGGTGTAGAACACAAAATTGCTAAAGATAACGGTGCAATCATCGTTGCTAAAAATAGCGGTGTTGTTAAGTATGCCGATAGTAATCGTATTGTTGTTGCTACAGACGAAGGTGGCGAAGACGAATACGAATTAATTAAGTTTAAAAAGACAAACCAAGATAGTACCATTAACCAAAAGACTATTGTTAAACATGGTCAACACGTTAAGAAAGGCGACACTCTTGCAGATGGTTATTCTACAAGCGGTGGCGAACTTGCTCTTGGTAAAAACATGCTTATTGCCTTTATGAACTGGGAAGGTTACAACTACGAAGATGCTGTACTTCTTAGCGAAAGATTGGTAAAAGAAGATGTATATACATCTATTTCATTAAAAGAAGAAGAAGTTAAGTGCCGTAGCACAAAACTAGGTGACGAAGAATTCACTCGTGATATTCCAAACCTTGGCGAAGATGTGCTTAAAGACCTTGATGAAAACGGTATTATTAGAGTTGGTGCCGAAGTTAAACCAGGCGACATCTTGGTAGGTAAGGTTACTCCTAAGGGTGAAACAGAACCTACTCCTGAAGAAAGACTATTAAGAGCAATTTTTGGTGAAAAGGCTCGTGACGTTAAAGATACTTCACTTCGTGTTCCTCACGGAATTAGCGGTGTTGTTGTAGATGTTCAAGTATTCTCTAGAAAGAACAAGGACGAACTTGAAACTGGTGTTAACCAAATGGTTAAGGTTACTATCGCTCAAAAACGTAAAATTAGCGTTGGTGATAAAATGGCTGGTCGTCATGGTAACAAAGGTATCGTTTCTCGTATTCTTCCAGAAGCTGATATGCCATTTATGGCTAATGGTCAACCTATTGACATCGTTTTGAACCCACTTGGTATTCCAAGCCGTATGAACGTAGGTCAGGTGCTAGAAGTTCACTTGGGTCTTGTGGCTAAGGCTCTTGGCATTAAGATTGCTACTCCAGTATTCGATGGTGTTAAGGAAAGCGATATTCAACAACTTCTTAAAGATAATAATTTCCCAGAAAACGGCAAAATTCAACTATATGACGGCCGTACTGGTGAACCTTTTGAAAACCCAGTTACTGTGGGTTATATGTACTATATCAAACTAGAACACATGGTTAATGATAAAATGCATGCTCGTTCTACTGGTCCTTACGCTTACGTTACACAACAACCTCTTGGTGGTAAAGCCATGTTTGGTGGCCAACGTTTTGGTGAAATGGAAGTTTGGGCACTAGAAGCTTATGGTGCAAGTAAATTATTGCAAGAAATGCTTACTGTTAAGTCCGATGACGTAGAGGGCAGACTTGCAACATACAAAGCAATTATTGAAGGTCAACAATTACCACAACCAGGTATCCCTGAATCATTTAAAGTATTAATTAAAGAACTTCAAGGTCTTGGTCTTGACATGAAGTTGTTGACAGAAAACAACAAAGAATTTGATTTAAGTGACCTTAACAACGACACTGTTGAAACATTTGCAGAAGCAACTAAAGGCAGAGAAGAAATTAAGGATATTGCACTTGAATTTGATGACGATAAAAACACTGAAACTGAAAATGACTTAGAAGCCGAAGATGACTTTGACGGAATCTTTGACGAAGACACATTATTTGATGATTTTGATGACGAGGAATAAGGGGGATTAAAAAATGTTTGAATTAAATAATTTAGCATCTATTAGAATTGGTATTGCTTCCCCAGACAAAATCAGAGAATGGAGTCATGGTGAAGTTACTAAAAGTGAAACCATTAACTACCGTACACATAAGCCAGAAACAGGCGGTCTACTATGCGAAAGAATTTTTGGACCTAAGAAAAACTGGGAATGTCATTGCGGTAAATATAAAAGAATTCGCCATAAAGGCGTTATATGTGACAAATGTGGAGTAGAAGTTACCACAAGTAGCGTTAGACGTGAAAGAATGGGTCATATTGAACTTGCTACTCCAGTAGCTCACATTTGGTTTATGCAAAGCGTTCCATCTAGAATTGGCGTTTTGCTAGGCCTTAATACAAAACAACTTGAAAGAATTGTATATTACGTAAGTTATGTTGTGCTAGATCCTGCAGATTCTGGCTATCAAAAAATGCAACTTCTTACCGACTTTGAATATCGTGAAGCCATGGAAAAATATGGTAAAAACGGTTTTAGAGCAGGTATGGGTGGCGAGGCTATTAAAGAACTTCTTTCTGAAATAGACCTTGATAAAGAATATGCCGAACTTAAAGCAATTAGTGATAAGTCTAAGGGTCAAAAGAAACTTAAAGCCAACAAAAAACTTGAAATCGTAGAAGGTTTTAGAAAGAGTGGAAACCGCCCAGAATGGATGATTTTGGACGTTGTTCCAGTTATTCCACCAGATATTAGGCCTATGATTCAACTTGATGGTGGTAGATTTGCTACTTCTGACGTAAACGATTTGTATCGTAGAATTATTAACCGTAACAACCGTTTGAAAAAGTTTATGTCTATTGGTGCTCCAGAAGTAATTGTTAGAAACGAAAAACGTATGCTTCAAGAAGCAGTAGACGCACTTATTGAAAATGGTAAACGTGGTAAAGTTGTTCAAGGACCAAAACAACGTGAACTAAAGAGTTTGACAGCATCATTAAAGGGTAAGCCTGGTAGATTCCGTCAAAACTTGCTTGGTAAACGTGTTGACTACTCAGGCCGTTCGGTTATCGTAGTAGGTCCAGAACTTAAAATGTATCAATGCGGTCTTCCTAAAGAAATGGCATTGGAACTATTTAAACCATTTATCATGCATAAGCTTGTTGAACGTAACATTTCGCTTAACTTTAAAGCTGCAAAACGTATGATAGAACGTCAAAAACCAGTTGTTTGGGACATTTTGGAAGAAGTTATTGTGGATCACCCAGTACTTCTAAACCGTGCTCCATCACTTCACAGACTTTCTATTCAAGCATTTGAGCCAGTATTAGTTGAGGGTCGTGCTATTAAACTTCACCCACTTGTTTGTGGTGGCTTTAACGCCGACTTCGATGGTGACCAAATGTCTGTTCACGTTCCACTAAGCCCAGAAGCTATTGCTGAAGCTCGTCTTTTAATGCTTTCTTCCAACAATATTTGCAAACCTTCTGATGGTTCGCCAATTTGTACACCTACACAAGATATGGTTTTGGGAAGTTATTACCTAACTGTTGAAAAAGCAGGTGCTAAGGGTGAAGGTAAATACTTTAAAAACGAAGACGAAGCTATAATGGCTTATCAAACCGGAATAATAGAAATTCAATCTAAAATTTTTGTTCGTCGTGAAACTGATTTTGACGGTAAACATATTGTTAAGAAAATCCCAACAACTGTTGGTAAAATCATTTTCAACTCTAACATTCCTCAAAACCTTGGTTTTGTAGATAGATACGACGAAGAAAGTGTTCTTAACTATGAAATTGACTTCTTAGTTACTAAGAAAAAACTTGATGTAATTATTAAAAACTGCTTTAACCGTCTTGGAACAACAGAAACAGTTAAGATGCTAGACCACATTAAAGAAATGGGTTATAAGTATTCTACAATTGGTGCTATTACCATTAACGTGTTCGACATGGTTATTCCTAAGGAAAAAGACAAATTAGTTGCTGATGCAGAAAAAGAAGTGCTTAACAACGAAATGTATTACCAACGTGGTTTTATTACATTAAAAGAAAAACTTGCTAGAAACATCAAACTTTGGAAAGATGTTACTAAACAACTTGAAGGCATTGTGCTTTCTACAATGGACCCACTAAACCCAGTTAGAATGATGGCTGACTCTGGTGCCCGTGGTAACATTAAACAGGTTCTACAACTTTGCGGTATGCGTGGTCTAATGGCCAACACATCTGGTAGAGAAGTAGATATTCCAGTTAAATCTAACTTCCGTACAGGTATGACACCTATTGAATACTTTATTTCATCTCGTGGTGGTCGTAAAGGTCTTGCCGATAAGGTATTAAAGACAGCCGACTCAGGTTATCTAACACGTAGGCTTGAAGCTGTTGCTCAAGAAATCATTATTACTGAAGATGACTGTTTTAAAAACAATGGTGAAAAAGTTAAAGGTATGGTTGTTACTGCTCTTGAAAAAGACGGAACTAAAGTTAGTAGTTTACAACAACGTATTGTTGGTCGTTATAGTGTTAATGACATTCTTAACCCTAAGACCAAGAAAGTTATTGTTCCAGCTGATACAATGATTACTCCAGAAATGGCTGATGCTGTTGTTGCTGCTGGTATTACAAGCGTTGAAATCCGTACAGTTCTTACTTGTCACAGCAAGAATGGTTGTTGTGCTAAATGTTATGGTAAGAACATGTCTAACAACAGAATCGTTCCTATTGGCGAAGCAGTTGGTATTATTGCTGCTCAAGCTATCGGTGAACCAGGTACACAGCTTACAATGCGTACTTTCCACACTGGTGGTGTTGCAAATGCTGCCGATATTACACAAGGTCTTCCTCGTGTTGCAGAACTTCTTGAAGCTCGTCGTCCAAAGGGCGGTGCAACAATAAGTGAAGTTGCTGGTAAAGTTGTGCTTAAAGAAATGCAAGCACAAGGCAAAGAAGGCGGAAAATACTACGAAGTTACTGTTAAAAACCCTGATGGTGACGGACATTACGTTATTCCATTTGGTGTTAAACTTAAAGTTAAGAATGGCGACTATGTTGAAGCTGGTAGTGTTCTTACTGAAGGTAGTATTTACCCTAACGACATTTTGCTTACTCGTGGTGTGCGTGATGTTCAAAACTACTTGCTTGAAGAAATTTTGTCAACATATTCTTCACAAGGCGTTGATTTGAACACAAAACACGTTGAAATCATTATTAAACAAATGTTAAGAAATGTAAAAATTGAAGATAGTGGTAGTACCAACTTGCTAATTGGCGAAGTTGTTGACCATTACAAATACGAAGAAGAAAACGAAAGAGTTATTGCTGAAGGTGGTATTCCTGCAACTGCTAAACGTATGGTACAAGGTATCACTAAAGCAAGTCTTTCTAACCCAAGCTTCCTTGCTGCTGCTGCATTCCAAGAAACATCAAGAGTTCTTACTGATGCTGCTATTAAGGGTAAGGTTGACCACCTTGTAGGCTTGAAAGAAAACCTAATGATTGGTAAACTAATACCTGCTGGTACTGGTTATAAGGCTGTTAAAAACATTACTCCAGTGCTAGAAGCAGACATTGTTGCTAGCGAAAATCATATGGACGAACAAACATCAAAATTGTTTGACGAAAATCAGGATTTTTAAGGCAAATTTAAACTGATTTGATTAAAAAAGACTAAGTATTTTGCTTGGTCTTTTTTATATCAAAAATGGCTTTACGTAGCCATTATATTATAATTTAAAGCAAAAAAAATTATAAATTTAAACATTTTGTAAAATAAGTATTTACAAACCACGATTTTTATAGTATAATGTGTGTAACAATGAAGGAGAGAATGATTATGACAGAAAAAAATACTTCATTAAATTTTATAGGACTTGAAGTTTTACTAAGAGGACTAAACGACCAAAAAACAATATGTGACGATAAATACGTTGCATTCTACGATGAAAATGAAAAACTTAAATCTGCAATGTTTAAAGATGTTTTAACAAACTATCTTACTGGCAAAGTAGATAATCCACTTCTTGCTAAAGTTAAATCAAACGAAATATTGTCACTTTGTGAAACCGCTGTTGGAGTAGCATATGCTATGACAGCAGAAGAAGAAACAAAAAACTTACTTGCAAATAAAGAATATTCTAAATTATTCAATGATATTTATTGTGCTTGCACTGACGAACAAAGACAACACTGCAAAGACCTTGTGGCTGACCTAAACAAAGCAGGTGTTAAGAATAACCTTGCTGGTTCGGTTGTGGTTGCTGAAGAATATGCAAGACGTGAAGCACTAGATAGAATGCAGGCTCACGAAGAAGCAAGAACACTAACAAGAAAATAATTATAAAAAAATATTAATTTTTATGGGTTTTAAATTTTACAAACCCATTTTTTTTTGTTATACTAATGCTAAGTTAATCGAAAAATGGGAGAAGTTATGAAGACTTTTAAGTATCCGGCGGTCATTTTTGTAGATGATGAAAGTGGTGCTTGCGTTATGGCTATATACGATTTAAACCTTTTCACCGAAGGTGATAGCATTGAAGAAGCACACAAAAAAATGGAAGAATTACTTGCTGCTCATATGAGTATTGCATTAAAAAACAACTTAACATTTAATGATCCTACACCTTTTAAAGATGTTGTGGCTCAGTATCCAAAACAAATTTGCATTTTAGTAGATGCAAAACTAGATAATAAAAACAACGCAGTTTTATAAAATTAACTCTTTGATTTTCAAGGGGTTATTTTTTTTGTTTTAATTTACTAAAAAAGAAAATTAAAGTTATTCCATTCACTTGACAAAATTTGTCGGGGGGGGGTATCATAGGGTATACAAAACAAGACGGGCAAGAAAAATGTGCATATTTTCACCATATGGCACAGGTTTTTTGCACATCTTGAAAAAAAACAAAAGAAAGGAGAAAAAAATGAAAAACAAATTAAAAGTAATTTCATTTTTGCTTGCTGTATTGTTTATTTTCCCACTTTGCCTAACCGCTTGTGGTAAAGATGGCGGTGGTGATGTTAAAAGAGCGTCTTTGTCAACACTACTAACCAATACAGTAACCAAACTTGATTCTGCTAAAAAGATGTTTGAAACTGCAAATGTAACGGGAAATGAAAATAGTTCGTTGTCTAATAGAAATAGCCTTAATACTCCAGTGCAAAACAGCAAAAAAAGCACTTTGTATTGGTATCTTAAAAACCAAAACGAATTAATGAGTTATGCATATTTTGCAAGTGCAGTAGAAAGACGAGTAGAAGGTCTTGAATATGGCAAGACTTATGCTGGTGTAACCGACTTAATTATCTATGATGGTAAGAGAGGAATCAATACAAATGTTTATCTTACATTTGAATCCTTAGATGATGGCTATGCTGTAAAATTTGATGTTGAAGGCGAGGGTGAATATACAGAAGGAGTAGTTGCCACATACAAGCAATTATGCAATATTAGAGTAAAAGCCGATATCAGTGAAAATGCAACAGTTGTATATAGTATTTCTGGTTCTCAAGCATACACTATTGCGGTAAGCGAAATGTACCAAAACCTTGTAAGTGAATTTACTATCGACTTCCAAACAAACAAATTTGCAAGTATTAATATGCTATCCTTTGATCAAACAAAAGCTTCAACTCGTATTGAAAAACTAAACAATGGGACGCTTACAATTGGTGACCTAACATACACTAAAGAAGGTGAAGAAGGCAAATTATATCTTGATGGTTTGTATTTGAATGTAGGTAACTTTGATACATCAGCCAACAATGTTCAATTTAATGGTTTCGAAACAGATATGGATTATATTGAAGCTACAGGCACTTTTGTTGCAGACTCTGTTTTAAATACAATGTTGCAAGGTGTTATGAAAAACTTTGCTAACAAAATTGATGTTAGAACCGAAAAATTAAGCACTAAAAATGCATATTTCTTAAATAACATTTTTGGTGAATCATATTTATTTGGTTACAATAAATCTGCTATGGATACTGCTTCATCAAATAGTAGGGAATATTATATCTACACATTTATAGAATTTAATGATTCTAAAAAGCTAATTGACGATGTTAAAACAAAACTTGCTAGTGCAACAACTACTGTTGATGCAAAATATATTAACCTTGTCGATGCTGTTAAGTCCGCATTAGATGCAACTAATGAAAACCTATTTAATGGTTTAAATAGATTTGAAGGCAATGTTGCTGGACAATCATTTTATGTAGAAGTAAGTGGAAAGGCTGTTGAAAATGAAACATCAAAAACAAGATTGATTCACTCTATTGGGACTAATTCCGATTATTCATCTTCTAGTTATCTTGCAATTGAAACAGACCTAGAAACAGGCGTTATTGTTGAAATTTCAATCCGTTCTTCTGAAGGAATTACAACAATTTATAAAGCATAATATAAAAGGCACCCTTGAAATAAGGGTGTTTTTTTGTTTTAAAGGGCAATAATTATGTGCTTATTGTGTAAAGATAAGTGGTTTTTTTGTGGTTAATTAATTTTTAGCGGTGGTTAGGGTTTTGGTGGTGGTAATAAAATGGTTAAGATTAGACAATATTTTTAAAATTTTAGGGCAAATATTATATAATTATATTCAATAAAATGTTGACATTGGTTGTGGCTTTTGGTAGAATATTAAGCGTTAATAGTATGCGTTTTAGTGACATCTAAACTAAAACATGTTTTTTCCTAATTTTCTTTGGTGTGATTAAAGTTAAGAAAAACGGGTCCCACGATACTATTTATTTTGTGCTATGTGGGATATTTACTTTTTTCTAAAACTGGGCTTTGGGTTGAAAGTTTTTGGTTTTGGAAACAATTAACTTTAGGAGGGTTATAATGCCAACAATTAATCAATTAGTTAAACAAGGCAGAAAGAAAGTGGCAGTAAAATCAACTGTTCCTATTTTGGATGAAAACCCACAAAAAAGAGGTGTATGCTTAAGTGTTACTACTACATCTCCTAAAAAACCAAACTCTGCTCTACGTAAAATTGCAAGAGTTAGATTAAGCAACAAACAAGAAGGTACTGTGTACATTCCTGGTGAAGGTCACAACCTACAAGAACATAGCGTTGTTTTAATCCGTGGTGGAAGGGTAAGAGATTTACCAGGTGTTCGTTATCACATCATCCGTGGAACATTAGATACTGCCGGAGTAGCAAAGAGAAAACAATCTCGTAGCAAATATGGCGCTAAAAAAGCCAAGAAATAATTTTTAAATAATATAAGGAGAAAACATTATGCCAAGAAGAGATCGTGCTCCTAAAAGAGATGTTTTGCCTGATGCTAAATACGGAAGCAAAGTTGTAACAAAACTTATTAATCAAGTTATGTTAGATGGTAAAAAAGCAGTTGCGCAAGGCATTGTGTATGGGGCGTTTGATATCATACATGAAAAACTTAGTGTTGAACCTTTAGCTTACTTTAATGAAGCTTTAGAAAATGTTAAACCATTACTTGAAACTAAAGCAAGAAGAGTAGGTGGTTCTAACTACCAAGTTCCTATTGAAATTAGACCAGACCGTCAACAAACATTAGCAATTAGATGGTTGGTTGATTATGCTAGAAAGAGAAGTGAAAGAGACATGGATCAAAAACTAGCAGCTGAAATTATTGATGCTCACAACAGTACTGGTGGGGCATATAAAAAGAAAGACGATGTGCATAGAATGGCCGAAAGTAATAAGGCTTTTGCTCACTATCGTTGGTAAGAAAGGTGGAAATAAATTATGCCTAGACAAACTCCGTTAAACTTGCTTAGAAATGTAGGTATTATGGCTCACATTGATGCCGGTAAAACAACAACTACAGAAAGAATTTTGTTCTACACTGGTAAAACTCACAAAATTGGTGAGGTTCACGAAGGTGAAGCTACAATGGACTGGATGGTTCAGGAACAAGAACGTGGTATTACTATTACTAGTGCTGCTACTACTTGCTACTGGAAAGGTCATCAAATCAACATTATTGATACTCCAGGTCACGTAGACTTTACTGCTGAAGTAGAACGTAGCCTTAAGGTTCTAGACGGTGCTGTTGCAGTGTTTAGTGCTCGTGAAGGTGTACAACCTCAAAGTGAAAAAGTTTGGCGTCAAGCTGATAAATACAAAGTTCCTAGAATGATTTTTGTAAACAAGATGGATAGACCAGACTCAGATTTCTTTAGAGTTGTAGATAAAATTAAAACAAGATTAGGTTCTAATGCAGTTCCTATTCAAATTCCTATTGGTGCAAGTGAAACATTTAAAGGTATCATTGACCTTGTTGAAAATAAAGCATATATTTACAACAACGATCTTGGTACTGATATCACTGTTACTGATATCCCTGAAGAATATAAAGAACAAGCAGCTAAATATCGTCAAGAATTGATTGAAATTGCTGCTGAACAAGATGATGCACTTCTAGAAAAATTCTTCGCAGGTGAAGAACTTACTCAAGAAGATATTAAGAAAGGTATCCGTGAAGGTACTATTAAAATGAATATTTTCCCTGCTACTTGCGGTACAGCTTTAGGAAACAAAGGTGTTCAAAAGCTTCTAGACGCAATAGTAGATTATATGCCAGCACCTACTGACATTGAAAGTATTAAGGGTACTGACCCTAAGACTGGTGAAGTTATTGCTCGTCATAGTAGCGATACAGAACCATTTGCTGGTCTTGCATTTAAGATTATGACAGACCCATTCGTTGGTCGTTTGACATTCTTCCGTATTTATAGTGGTGTACTTACTGCTGGAAGTTATGTTTACAACTCTTGCAAACAAAAGAAAGAAAGAGTTGGTCGTTTGATTAGAATGCACGCCAACAACCGTCAAGAAATTGAAGAAGCTTATGCTGGTGAAATTGTAGCTATTGTAGGTCTTAAAGACACAACAACTGGTGAAACACTATGTGCTGAAAATGCTCCAATCATTCTTGAAAGTATGGATTTCCCAGAACCAGTTATTAGAGTTGCTATTGAACCTAAAACAAAAGCAAGCCAAGAAAAAATGATTCTTGCTCTTATTAAACTTGCTGAAGAAGACCCAACATTTAAGACATACACTGACCAAGAAACTGGTCAAACAATTATTGCTGGTATGGGCGAACTTCACCTTGAAATTATCGTAGACCGTTTGGTACGTGAATTTAAGGTTGAAGCAACAGTTGGTGCTCCACAAGTTGCTTACCGTGAAACCATTACAAAACCTGTTGAAGTTGAAGGTAAGTATATCCGTCAATCTGGTGGTCGTGGTCAATATGGTCACTGCTGGATTAAAATGGAACCTTTACAACCTGGTGAAGGATACAAATTTGAAAATAAAATTGTTGGTGGTGTTATCCCTAAAGAATACATCCCAGCTATCGATAGTGGTATTCAAGAAGCTAAACAAAATGGTGTTTTAGCTGGCTATGAAACCGTAGACTTTAAAGCGACTGTTTTCGATGGTTCATACCACGAAGTTGACTCTTCTGAAATGGCGTTTAAAATTGCCGGCTCTCTTGCATTTAAAGAAGGTGCTAAGAAGGCAAACCCAATTCTTCTTGAACCTATTATGAAGGTTGAAGTTGAAATGCCAGATGAATATCTTGGTGATGTTATGGGTAATATTAACCGCCGTAGAGGTGTCCTAAGCGGAACTGAACTTCGTAACGGTACACAAGTTATCGATGCTCAAATTCCTCTTGCAGAAATGTTTGGTTATGCAACAGACCTAAGAGGACTTACTCAAGGTAGAGGTAACTTTAACATGGAATTCTCTCATTATGCAGAAGTTCCAAAGAATGTTGCAGAAAAAATTATAGGCAACAAACAAAAAAATAGCTAATATTTAATAAATTATAGGAGGATATAAATAATGGCTAAAGAAAAATTCGAAAGAACAAAACCTCACGTAAACGTGGGTACCATTGGACACGTTGACCATGGTAAAACAACTTTAACAGCTGCTATCACACTTACTCAAGCAGCTAAGGGTAAAGCACTTGCAATGGATTACAGTGCTATTGATAAAGCCCCTGAAGAAAGAGCTAGAGGTATCACCATTAACACAGCTCACGTTGAATACGAAACTGACAAACGTCACTACGCTCACGTAGACTGCCCAGGCCACGCTGACTATGTTAAAAACATGATCACTGGTGCTGCTCAAATGGACGGCGCTATCCTAGTTGTTGCTGCAACTGATGGTCCTATGCCTCAAACAAGAGAACATATTCTTCTTGCTCGTCAAGTAGGTGTTCCATACATTATTGTATTCATGAACAAAATTGATCAAGTTGATGATCCAGAACTTCTAGACCTAGTTGAAATGGACATTAGAGATCTTCTTACTGAATATGGTTTCCCAGGAGACAAAACTCCAATTATTAAAGGTAGTGCATTAAAAGCTCTTGAAGCTGCTAAGGCTGGCAACATTACTGGCCCTGACACAAAATGCATTGACGAATTAATGGACGCTCTTGATAATTATATTCCAGACCCACAAAGAGCAACTGACAAACCTTTCTTAATGCCAGTTGAAGACGTATTCACAATCACTGGTCGTGGTACTGTTGCTACAGGTAGAGTAGAAAGAGGTACTGTAAAAGTTGGCGATACTGTTGAAATCGTTGGTATGGGTTCTAAAAAACAATCAGTTGTTACTGGTGTTGAAATGTTTAGAAAACTTCTAGATCAAGCTGTTGCTGGTGACAACATTGGTTTGTTACTACGTGGCGTTGAAAGAGCTGATATCGAAAGAGGTCAAGTTCTTGCAAAACCTGGTACAATTCACCCACATACAGAATTTACTGCTGAAGTATACGTATTGAAGAAAGAAGAAGGTGGCCGTCATACTCCATTCTTTAATGGTTACCGTCCACAATTCTACTTCCGTACAACTGACGTTACTGGTTCTATCGAACTTCCACAAGGCGTTGAAATGGTTATGCCTGGCGATAACGTAAGAATGACAATCAAACTTATCACTCCAATCGCTATCGAACAAGGTCTTCGTTTCGCTATTCGTGAAGGTGGCCGTACAGTTGGTTCTGGTGTAGTTTCTAGCATTATTGCTTAATTACATTAATAAAAAAAATCACTACAAATTGTAGTGATTTTTTTTGTTTCTTATGACTGTAAGAAATTGTCGAAAATGTCTTAAATGCTTTGGTATTTTATTGTTTTTTTGTTATACTAATAATTAGTAGTAGGAGAATTATAATTATGAAAGACATATATAATGAATTCCTAAAAAGCAGTACACAAGACGAGTTCACAACCGAAAAAGTGAACGTTATTTCCAACTGCTTGCTTGGTAATTACAACGATAATGGCGATTATGTGATTCCAAACAACATTGTAGATGAACTTATTGCTGTTAAAAAAGTTAAAAAATCAGTGTTTAAAAACTCCGTATTCTGCGGCGCTTTTCTTGTTGGCTATGGTGAAATGGTTTTTGAAGTAACCTTCCAGAAAAATACTGTTAAAGAAATCGCAATGAGTGAACTTTTTGTGCTTGAAAATGAGTACAAAGTAAATGGATATATTCAAAATACTATCCGTACTCGTATTGCAACTTTCACCGAGAAATTAGACGATTTTATTGAAAAAACATACGAACATTTTAATATTGTTATGAGCGATACTGACGATAAAAGTGTTAAGGAATATAAGGTTGTTGACGAAATTAACCAACAAAGTTATATTAACGCAAAACGTAACTTTAACCTTAATATGGCTAAACTTACCAAAAAGGATTACAACAAATTATATAAGGCATACTTAACTTCTAGATTAGAACTACTTAAAAATCTAAATACTCCTTATTCGCTAGCAATTTTGGAAAAATTTAACCAAGAATATGCCAAGATTGAGAAATATTTCTTGCAAGACCAAAACTATAAGGCTGTGAGTGAATTACTAGATAAATGCATTGAAGATGTGTCGAATGTTAATCCACTTTTTGCAAAGCAAGAGCAAGAATTTATTGATAAATGTAAGCCTATTATTGATGAATTTTCTGGTAAGGCTACAGATATTGCACTTAAGGCTCACCCTAAGGCAATGGGAGAACTTAATAAAGGCGACAGAACCTTAAATGAAGAATTAGAACGTGAACTAAATGACGGAAAAGTGACTGCAAAAGTTAATAAAGAAGATATTAAACCTGCCAAGGAAGAATCTGCTAATTATGCTTCAAATTCAACCGCTCCAAAAGCAGATAAAGCCTCTCTTAAAGGTGCTAAGGAAACAAAAGAACAAAGACAAACCTTAAATTCGGAAGGGCTTAACCATTCTAAAGGTCTAAACGATAAAGCAAGTAATTTAAGTGATTTGATTGGAAGAATAACCGCTAAAAAGAGTACTATAGAAGACAACAAAATGCATGGCTTTGACATGTTGAGAAAAGATAACACTGTTTATGTGAAACAAGATGATAAAAAAGCAGAAATTGAGCAAACACAACAAAAGTATAAAAAAATCATGGACGGCATGGAAATTGATAATGGTAAATCAAGCGAAACCCTAACAGGAACATCTACTAAAGAGAGAACGGAAAAAACAACAAATGAAACCGATAAAAATAAGAAAAGGTATGTGGGTGCCAATGGAAGCGAAACAAATTATGGAAAAGAAACAACTAAAAGAACAACAGAAAAGGATCTTATTAAGACAGAAACACTTAATCCTAGTGTGATAATCGAATATGATAACGAGAGATTCTTCTGATAAAAAATATCGAGAAGATGAATCTCGAAATAATGAACGTCTTGGTCCTTAATATAAAAAAAGATTAAGCAATTTGCTTAATCTTTTTTTTCTTATTTAATCTTTACATTTTCATTAAACATTTGTGGATTAATGTTTATAACCATTGTTTTGTGACGATTGTTAGTAATGGGGTCACAAGTTTTTTGTTCTAGGAATATATCTTTGTAAACTCTAGAAGCTTCAGCCAACATAGCATTAAATTGGTCTTCAGGAAGTTTTACTAATCTACCAGGGTCGCTATATAATGCACTAATTACTTTGTCTGATTGGAAGAACTTACGATCTTCTGGGCTTGCAGCAAGAAGGAAAATATTGGCAGAAGCAATTACTCCTAAATATTTGTTAAGTTTTTTAATATCACTATATTGACTATCTAAATAATCACAAATTTTAGGATAGGTAGAAAGTTTTTCAAGTTTTTTGTAATCAGTTTGTTCGTTTATGTAATTGGCAAATTTATCATAATTAATATAACCACCAATAGCTATTCCTCTAAATAGTGCACCATGACAACCTGTTTTGTCGCCTTTAATATTAGACTGAATAAGATTGGTGTCCATATATCTCTTTAATCTTTTTGCAACATCTAGGTCCTTAGAACCTTTTGCTGTGTCGTATAACAAATTGAATACAGGAATGGCATAGCTATTATACCTTGTTGTATTATTATCAGTATTTCTATTTTTTTTGCTTGTTTCAAACATTGATTTGATTTCAAGAGTATTAAGAAATTCTTCAGTTGGTATAATCTTTAGGTTGTCAAAATATGCTGCATTAGCATCTGCAACATCTGCTAGGTCTGTTCCTAGTAATGTATTATCTTCAGTTTGGAATTCAACGCCATTAAATGCAGGGTTTAAGCAAAATAAATTTGGATTCTTGTCAAGAAGTCTTAAAAATTCACACCCTGGTCTTTGTTTGTTTTGTTCAAGTTTCTCTTGAAGCATATCTCTCATACGAGCCCATTTTGAACCTGGGATATCAGGAAATCTATATTCTTTTGGATCATCTGATTTTACAAGCTCTTGATTTTTTCTTACATCGCCGCAAAGAATGAAATATTCATTAGGTGTTTTTAAATCGCCAATAATATCTACCATAATCAATTTTTCCTTTTAAAAATATTTTTATTAATTGTACCACTAAATTAAACTTTTGTAAATACCTAAAATTTTCAATTTTTAATAAACTGACTTTAATGTGTTAATTCATGACAATAACTTGTGGTTTTTTGTCGAGAAAATTATGTATTTGTGTGACAAAAAATTGGCGAAAATGTGACAAAAGTGGTCAGTGGTGTATTAAAAGCAAATAATTCTTTACAATGCGACTTAAATATTATATAATTAATATATAATTAAACACCATATCTATATTATGAATACAAGAAAAATATGATGTGAAAATGGAGAACAAGATGATTCCTTGTGAAGTAATTAATTTAAAAAAGTTATATGGTCCAATTATTGGTGTAGACGATGTTACTTTTAATGTTCGTGAAGGCGAAATTATGGGCTTTATTGGCCCAAATGGTGCTGGTAAGACAACAACCTTAAGGGCGATTGTTGGCCTTATTAAACCTACTAGTGGCGAAGTTGCCATTCTTAACGAAAGTGCATTTAAAAATGGTTGGAAGGTTCGTTCGGAAGTGGGCTATGCTGGAAGCGATAATGCGCTTATACCAAATTTGTCGGTTAAAAAGAATTTGGAGTTTGTGGCACAAGTTAAGGGTGTAAGCATGGATAGGGTGGAGTACCTTACAACAAAACTAGAACTTAATCTTACACGTAAAGCCAAAGATTTGTCACTTGGAAATAAAAAGAAACTTTCGATTGTTATGGCTTTGCTTAGTGCACCAAAACTAATAATTTTAGACGAACCAACAAGCGGGCTTGACCCACTTATTAAACAAAACCTATTTCACTTGTTGTTGGACGAGAAAAAACGTGGTGCAAGCATTTTAATTAGTAGTCATGATTTGACCGAAGTTCAAAGGCTTTGCGATAGAGTGGCAATTATTAAAGACGGCAAGATTCTTGCAATTGAAGAAATGGAACAACTAAAAACAAAACGTCTTAAAAATGTAACAATTGAAACCGATTATAGCACACCACTTATTACTATTGCTGGTGCTAGCAATGTAAAACGTGATGGTAAGTTGATGAGCTTTAACTACAATGGTGAAATGAAAAACCTTGTTAAATATCTTAACACTATAGATGTTGAAAATGTAGAGATTAGTGAAGCAAGTCTTGAAAATATATTTATGCACTTCTACGAAGGAGGTTCTAGCGATGAAAAGTAAGTTTTTAAATCCAGCATTATTTAAGTTGGAACGTCGTAAAGGGCTTTCGACACTTATTTGGTTTTCAGCTATTACAGCGGTGCTAATTTTCTTATCATGTGCAATTTACCCTGCAATTAAAGATGTTTTGGCAGGCAATACAGCCCTTGCCCAACTTGGCATAACCTTTGGCAGTATGGCGGAATATTTTAATGCCGAAGCACTTGAAATGTGGTTGTTGCCAGTGCTACTATTCGTTTCGTGTAGTGTTGTTATGACCACAACAAACGAATTTAGAAATGGTAGCTATGAATTGATTTACACTCTTAACATTAGTAGATGTGAAATAATACGCACAAAACTTGTTAAGGTTGTGCTTGATACACTTATAATCAACATTGTTTCGTTTGGGGTATCGGCAATTGGTTTGGCTATTTTTTCAAATGGTGGAATTAATTACCTAAATTTACTAGTGTATTTCCTAATTGCATTCTTAGTTTCAGTTGAGGTTGCATTCATAATCTTTGCAATCACACTAGTTGGAAAAAAACGTGTTAATATGTTTACTGGCATTGTTATTTCAGTTGTGTTCTATTTATTTGCAACACTTATGAATGTGGGTGAAAATGGCTCTACTGAAGCACTAGGCTTTTTAACACCACTTTCTGCACTAAATGGAACAATTATGACAAATGGTTTTGCTGGCATTTTTAAACACGGTATTGTACTTGCTGTGTGGGGAGCAATTAGTATTATAGTATTGTTGCTTGGTGTTCAACGTTTTAAAAACGATGACCTTGTATAATCAAAATATTATCAATATACAAAGTCATGAAAAAAGTTATAAAAAAACACTTGCTTTTTAGGTTAAGGTATATTATAATTTATTTAGAATTTAAAATATTTAATAGAGTTTCTTAATTGGGCTCTATTTTTTATGAGAATTTGCATTGACATAAATGCTTTTTAATGATATTATATCAAGGCAATTAGGCATTTATTATGTGGAGGAGATTATGAGAGAAACTATTATTTTAAGTTGTACTGAATGTGGAAACAGAAATTACAATACTCAAAAAAACAAGAAGAACAACCCAGAAAGAATTCAAATGAAAAAGTTCTGTCCAACTTGCAAAAAACGCACAGTTCATAAAGAAAGCAAATAGTCTTAATTTTTTTAAAGGAGTTAGATTAATGGCAAAAAAAGAAAAAGAACAAGTGACTGAAGTAGAAGTAATAGAACCTGATACTGAAAGCACAAACAAAACAAAAAAGCAAGATAAAGCAAACGATAAAGCCAACAACAAAAAAACTGGAAAGAAAAACAAAGACACTAAAAAAGGTGGCTTAGGTAAAAAAATTAAAGAAAGTTTTAGCGAAATTAAAAAAGTTTCGTGGCCTACATTTGGCAAGACTGTTAAACAAACAGGCATGGTTATTGGTGTTGTTGCTATTTGCACATTACTTTTGTTTGGTGTTGATAGATTGCTAGGTTGGTTGTTTACTTTGTTTGCATATTAAAAAGGGAGATAACATATGGAAGAAAAAGATTTAACTCAAAATGTTATGCCTGAAGTAGAAGCAAATGAAGTTGTCGATGAAGTTTCGGCTGAAACTGCAAACAATGCACAAGAACTTGAAACATTAAGAGAAGAAGCAAAATGGTATGTTTTGCACACTTACTCAGGCTATGAAAATGTTGCTAAAGAGAATTTGGAAATAGTTATTGATAAATACGGCTTGCAAAAAAGAATTTTTGACATAATTATTCCTATGGAAGATGTTGTTGAAGAAAAAAATGGCAAGCGTCAAGTTGTTTCACGTAAACTTATGCCAGGTTATATCATTGTTAAAATGATTTACGGTGATGACATTTGGCACGCAATTACTCGTACTCGTGGTATCACTGGTTTCGTTGGTCCTAAGGGACGTCCGCTTCCACTTACGGAAGAAGAAATCCACAAAATGCGTCTTGAAAAAGTTGCTGTTGTGGCTACTGACTTGCAAGAAAACGACAAGGTTGAAGTGTTAGAAGGTGCTTTAAATGGCTTTGTAGGCACTGTTGTGTCGGTTGATGCTGTTGCTAATAAATGTCGTGTTATTGTTGAGATGTTTGGCAGGGAAACTCCTGTTGACCTTAGTCTTGAACAAGTTAGAAAAGTTGATTAATTTTGATAATTTTTAGCGCAATGCTATTAATTATATATTGTTGCTAAGTTTTTTACTTAACAACTCGTGGGAGAAGTGTAAATCTATTATGCACTTTGTTTACACCACAAACGCCAAATGTATTTTTTGGCAGGAGGATAAATATGGCAAACGACCCTAAGAAAAAGGTAAATGCAGTTGTTAAACTACAACTTAATGCTGGTAAGGCTACAGCAGGCCCTCCAGTAGGTAGTTCTCTAGGTCCTCACGGAATTAATATTCCTGCGTTCACTAAAGAATTTAACGAAAAGACAGCTAGTCAAGAAGGTTTAGTTATTCCAGTTGTAATTACTATCTATGCCGATAGGTCATTCTCTTTCGTGCTTAAAACACCACCAGCAGCTGTTTTAATTAAAAAGGCTTGCGGAATTGAAAGTGGTGCTGCAAACTCTATTAAACAAAAAGTTGCAACTATTACTAAAGCACAAGTTAAAGAGATAGCAGAATTAAAAATGCCTGACCTAAACGCTAGTACACTTGAAAGTGCTATGAGCATGATTGAAGGTACTTGCAGAAGTATGGGTGTAAAAGTAGAAGAATAATTAAATTAAAAATCGTGGGAGAGTAGAAGATACTTGTTAAAACCACAAGGAGGAAATTATGAAGAAAGGTAAAAGATATGTAGAAAGTGCTAAACTTGTAAACAAATCTACTGCTTATGATGTTAATGAAGCTATTAACCTTGTTGAACAAACCGCTAAAGCTAAGTTTGATGAAACAGTTGAACTTCACGTTCGTCTTGGTGTAGATGGCAGAAATGCTGACCAACAAGTTAGAGGCGTAGTTGTACTACCTCACGGCACTGGTAAAAAAGTTAAGGTATTTGTTCTTGCTAAAGGCGATAATGCTGACATCGCTGAAAAAGCTGGCGCTGACGTAGTTGGCGGTGAAGAAATGGTTGCTAAAATTCAACAAGGTTGGTTGGATTTTGATGTATGTGTAACCACTCCAGATATGATGCCTATCGTTGGTAGAGTTGCTAAAATTTTAGGACCTAAGGGCTTAATGCCAAATCCTAAGAGTGGCACTGTTACTACAAACGTAGCTAAAGCAATTGCAGATATTAAAGCAGGTAAAGTTGAATATCGTCTTGATAAAAACAACATTATTCACGTTATGATTGGTAAAGTAAGTTTTGGTCAACAAAAACTTGTTGAAAACCTTAACGTGGTAATGGAAGCTTTAATTAAAGCTAAACCTGCTGCTGCTAAAGGTACTTACATTAAAAACGTATCAGTAAGCAGTACTATGGGACCTGGAATTAGAGTAGACTATAAGGGTTTATAATATAAAAAAACACTTGGTTAACAAGTGTTTTTTTGTTTGTTTTATAAAATTTTTAGTCTAATGTTTTTGCTAAGTGTAACTTAATTTGATATACTTACAAAAAGGACGGCGAAAACATGATAAAAAAAGAATTGCTTGATAAGTTTAAGAAATACAGACAAGAATTTACTCTTAAAGAAGTTAAAGTAGATGGTGACAATTATTATTTTAACAATATTTTAGTTGATGACGGCACAAATCGTGTGTGGGAAGGGGAAAACTTTATTCTTGTAAAATATGGGGCTAAAAATAGTATTTCAAGGGTGTTGTCAAACCTTTATCCTATGAGTTTTAAGTTTAGGAGCAAAAAAGTAAGTTCTATTGAATCTGTTTTGCAAGGAATAAAGTATAAAAATAAGAAGACTCAAGCCAAGGTATTTGGTTATTCTGGAGTTGATGCATATCACACAAGAGCATGTAATTCTTTTGACTTTTGGGGTAATGATGGAGTACTTTATTGGCAAGGGAAACCCATTAAAAGAGAAAGTGAAGACTATCAAAACTTTATTGATGAATTGTATTTAAGTGTCTTTAAAAATCCGCTTTATTTTCGTGCACTTATTGCAACAGATGATAAGTATTTGTTGCACCATATTGGCAGAGTAGACCCTAAAGAGACTGTTTTGACACGATATGAATATGAATCTAGGCTGTATGCACTTCAAAGGCTTGCAAAAGAACTAAAAGATAAGGTTAAATATTAAAAACCCGCTGGCATAAATTAATAAAACAAGCGTTATAGATAATAAATGGTTGAATAAACCTATATGTTTCAAATTAATAAGGTTTTAAATAAAAAAATATCAAGGGCTTAATTTCCTTGATATTTTTTTAATACTTTTTGTGGAATATTTGCAGATATTACACTATTAAAATTACTAGAAAACATATTGAATGAAGCATCAACTTCTTTTCTAATGTCGTATATTACATTAATTGATTCTAGGTCAGAATGTTGTTGTGATAAATCCGATTTAAACTTGGCAAGTAGGGTGTCAAGATATATGTCAAAACTTTGGTTGAGTTTTCTTACAAAATTTTGCATTTCAATTTGCGTAAAAAAACTATTTGCAATTGATTTTGGTGTGGCAGATTGAAGCATTGTGTGTTTGTTTAAATAATTAACAACCACTTCAAACACGCCTTGACCTTGAAATTGTGTTCCGTTTAAGTCAAAGTTGCGTAGGGCATTAGCAAGTGCTAGGTATATGTTTTTGTTGCCCTTAGGTGAGTAATAAGTATAAGCATTTACATTGCTTAATACTGAAAGTCTTGCAAAACCACGTTCGTTAAGGGCATTGTCGGCAATCTTAGTTGTTGTAACTACTGTAGACGCAGTTATGCACTTTAAAGCGGCTTGTTTGCATGCACTCATTGGCTTTATTAAGTTGTTTTCAAGCAATATTGTTTTTGCTTGTAGGCTTAGTGTAGGATTAGTAATATTAAGTTGTTTTACTACTTCGCCATACAAATAATTTATAAGCGTGGCTTTTTTGTTGTAGTAATTGGCTTGTAGAAAAAAAATCTGCCATATAGAATCTACACATAAGTCTTCAAAACGACTTTCTTCCATTTTCATTCTCCTATATAATTATAAGTTAAATTAGGGTGTTTAGTCAAATGGTTATAACGGGTTTTAATTAAATTATTTTATGTAAAAGAAAGAAATTTTTTCATAAACTCCTTGACAAAGTAGTATGTTTGATATAAAATAGACACGTAAATTAAATAATTTAGCGCCAAAGACAGCAAGTACAAAGGTAAATCTTGCCGAGGAGTTGTATTGATATAATAAGTTATATCCTTATGCTTTTGGCGTAAGGATTTTTTGTTTACAGAAACATTTTAAAAAGGAGAAATAAGGTGAGCGCAAATAAAGAGAACAAAAAGCAGATTGTTGCTGAATTAGTTGAAACTTTTAAAGGTGCTAAATCTATGATTTTTGTTGACTATCGTGGTCTAACAGTTAGCGAAGACACTGCAATGAGAAAAGCATTTCGTGCTGAAAACGTTAGTTACAAAGTTTGCAAAAACAACCTATTTAAGTTAGCTTTAAAAGAACTTGGCTACACCAACTTCGATGAAAAACAATTCGAAGGTACAACAGCTGTTGTATTTGGTGAAGACGAAGTAAATCCAGCTAAATTATTCTGCAAGTCTAAAAAAGACTTAAACAAAATGGAAGTGAAATTCGGCATAGTTAATGGCGAAATTATGGACAAAGCTCAAGTTGAAGCTTTAGCAAAAGTTCCTACAAAACAAGTACTTATTGCTATGTTGCTTGGTACACTTCAAGGCCCTATTTCTGCTTTCGCTAGGGCATTAAATCAAATAGCAGAAAAAGAACAAAATTAATTTTAAAAAGTAAAAAATCGGAGGAAATTTAAAATGGCAGATTTAAAGAAATTTGTAGATGAAATCAAAGGTCTAACTGTATTAGAAGTTAGCGAATTAGTAAAAATGTTAGAAGAAGAGTTTGGCGTTAGCGCTGCTGCTCCTGTAGCTATGGCTGCTGCTCCTGCTGGCGAAGCTGCTGCTGCAGCTGAAGAAAAGACTGAATTCAATGTTGTATTGAAAGAAGTTGGTCCAAACAAAATTGCTGTTATTAAAGCAGTTAAAGAAATCACAGGTCTAGGTCTTGGCGAAGCTAAGGCTATGGTTGACGGTGCTCCTGCAACTATTAAAGAAAATGTTCACACTGAAGACGCTAAAGCTATGGAAGCTAAACTTAAAGAAGCTGGCGCTGTAGTAGAACTTAAATAATTCCAATTTAAAATGTTTTAAAAAATCACCTAATTTAGGTGATTTTTTTGTTTTCTTGATACCACTATTTTATTTGATTATTGCTTAATATATGTTATGCAATCGGCTTCTTTTGGTGCGGTGTTTTGAATGGTGACCCCATTTGCAAAACATTTGCCTTCACGATTAAATAAGCAGTGTGCCTTGCACTCAATGTCCACTGTTTTGTTGTGACGATAGGGGTGAATATCTGGCTTTTTACTAAACATATCACGGCTTACATCTTGTTTTTGATTTTCGCCTAATATTTTCGATTTTTCATACGATTTGCATTCGGTGTCTTTTGATATGTTAATTCCACGTTTTGTGCATGAATATCGGTCGTTGTTTATACAATCAAGTTTTCTACATTTTAAATCCATAATTGTTTCCTTTTTTATTAATATATTTGACTTTTTTAAATAAAAATATTACACTATTGCTACAAAAGTGAGGTGTATATGAAAGTAGTTTTACTTAAAGACCTTAAAGGCAAAGGCAAAAAAGGCGATGTTGTTAATGTAAATGACGGATATGCTCGTAATTTTCTAGTTCCTAATGGCTATGCAATTATTGGCACAAGTATGGCTTTAAATGAAGCAAAACAAGCTAAGGACGCTAATGCATATCATGAAGAACAAGCAAGGCTAAAAGCACAAGAATTAGCAAACAAACTAAAAGGACAAAAAGTTACTGTTAAGGTTAAATCTGGGGCAAATGGCAAGATTTTTGGCAGTGTAACCAACAAGGAAATTGCAACAGAACTTGAAAAAATTGGTTTTGATATTGATAAGAAAAAGATTGATGTTGACCAAATAAAAACACTTGGAAGTTATACAGTTAAAATTAAATTATATCCAAATATTAGCACTGAAATCACAGTTGATGTAATTGGTGAATAGTTAAAAACGAAAGAAGCTTTTGTATAAGGCTTCTTTTTATTGTTTGTACCGTTAAAGTTTTACTAAGTGTGTTATTTTTCTTTTAAAAAATTAAAAAACATATTATAATTAATATAATTGCATATTATATTATAATATAGAATTTACGATTTTTAAGGATAAAACAAATGGAAGAAAAAAAGTTAAATATTGGAATATTTATTGATACATTTTTTCCCATGGTGGATGGCGTGGTTAGTGTTGTAGATAACTATGCGAGGCTTTTAAGTGAAAAGGCTAATGTAACAGTTTTTACAATAAAAACAAAAAAACAATTTGACGATAGCACTTTGCCTTACAAAGTTGTAAGGTGTAAATCTGTAAGGGTATTAAACTTGGATTATTCGCTTGGAACACCACAGTTTGACAATAAATTTAGAGAAGCGGTAAAAAATGCAAATCTAGATATTGTGCACATTCACTCGCCATTTTCTATTGGTAAAACAGGTTTAAAGTATGCAAAAAAACATCATATTCCAGTAGTTGCAACTTTACATAGTCAATTTAAGCAAGACTTTTTGCTTGACGCTAAAAGCAAGTTAATTGCAAAAATGCTTTTAGATGGAGTTGTACGTGTATTTAACAAGAGTGATGAATTGTGGACGATGAATTCTGCTTGTGCAGAACTTGCAAGAACATATGGCTACAAAGGTGAAATTAAGATTGTGCCAAATGCAACAAATTTAACAAACGACTTTACTGAAATAGATGTAAATAATGCAAAACATGAATTGCAGGAAAAATATAACATTTCTGACGATGAAAGAATTTTGCTATCAATAGGCAGAGTTAATAGACTTAAAAATATTGGTTTTTCTTTGGATGTTTGCAAAGAATTATCAAACCGCAATTTTAAATATAAGTTTTTAATTGTTGGAGATGGTAATGATAAAAAACTATTTATTGAAAAAACAAAAAGACTTGGGCTAGAAGATAGCGTGGTGTTTATGGGCAAGATTGTTGAACAAAGTGAAAAGAAAAAAATATTTGCAGCAGCTGATTTACATGTATTTCCTTCATATTATGACACTGACGGCATTGTAAAAATTGAAGCGAGTGCATTTAATCTTCCTACAATTTTTGCTAAGGGGAGTTTGGCATCATCGTCTGTTGATGATAATGTTTCTGGATACATCGGCGAAAACGATGTTAAACAATTTGCCGATAGAATAATGGAAGTTTTTGAAGATACTAATACATATTCAAAAGTAAAGGAAAATTGTAAAAAAGTATTATACAAACACTGGAATGAAGTGGTTGATTTAGTATATAACAATTACATTGATTTAATTGGAAAAAATAATAAATGAAAAAGAAAAAAGAGCAGCTTGCTATTTTAAAATGTGAAAAGCAAGTAAAAAAATTCAATAAAAAGTGTTATTATTTTGTTTTAAAATTAAAACCAAATAATGGCGACAAGCCAATTGTTGTCCCTGAAAAGAAGAAAAAGAAAACAACATGGATTTTTTTGCTTTGCAATATTGTAATTGTGGGAGCATTGCTTGTTTATCAATTTGTTTTTGGTGAAACTAAACCAATTGGTGAATTATTTAAAGAAAGCCCATATTATAGATTTTTGTGGCTTGCACTTGGCTCAATGGTTGTGTACTATTTATGTGAAGCAACCTGCTATAGTTTGTTGCTTAAAAAACTTACTGGCAAGTATCAGTTTGGCATAGGAGTGAAGACAGCGATTGTTGGGAAATACTGGGACAGCCTTACACCTTTTGGATCTGGCGGACAATTTGCACAAGTGGCTTATATAAATAGTAAAGGATATAAGGGTAATACATCTACAAGTGTTGTTGTCGGCAAATATGTTTTCTTTGAATTTGCATTTGTTGCACTTGGCATAACCGTGCTATGCCTACCTTGTTCTCTTTTTGAATATGGTGTTGTAGTAAAGTGGTTGGCTTTTGCTGGTGTAATGATTAATTTAATATTGACCACATTTATTACACTTGTGTCAACAAATCGTAAAGTGTGTGCTGTACTTGTTGTGGGTGGATTAAAGTTGCTTCACAAAATGAAAATTGTAAAAAACTACAACAAAGCATTATTTAATTCGTTAAGATTTATTCACAACTATCAAATGTCTATTAAGGCATTTGCTAAAAAGCCTTTGTTGGTGCTAGGGGAAGTGCTTATAAATGCACTTGGGTTAATTTCAATGGCAATGGTAAGTTATCTTATTTACTTGGCATTTAATTACACACCTGGTGTACCTGTAGAACATGGGCTTATTCAAATACTTACAATGACAATGCTTTGCCAATATGCAACTACATTTATTCCTATTCCTGGTGGCAGTGGTGCGGCAGAAGTGTCATTTGCCGCCATGTTTGGCAAATTGTTTGACAATGGGGCAATTTTCTGGGCTTTGTTGTTCTGGAGATTATTCACATATTACTTGTTTATAATAGTAGGATTTTTCTATACAGTTCTTGCACCTGCTTGTAGAAATCGTAAAAACAAAAAAATCGTAGATACTAATAAATAAATAAAAAAGGAGTACAAAACAAAAGAAATGAAATTTGGATTTAAAACAAATGTTGATAATCGAATTTTAAAAGATAGTCTTATTACCTTTTGTTTTTTGCTTTCTTCTGTACTTGTTGAGATATTTACATTCAATAGATTGGGGCTTGGCGGAACACCTGACTACATATTATTTGATGTTGTATTCTGGGTGGGGATTATATTGTTTTTTTCTGTATTGCCTACAATAGTTAAAATTATTGGATTTACAATTATTTTAATTATTCAGTTTTTAATTAGTGGTGTTAATACAAGTTATTTTTATGTTAATGGCAATTTGTTTGACCTAGAAACAACTTTTCAAGCTAAAAACGGCATTCATGTAGCAACGCCAGACGTTTTTGATATTAAAATGATTGTGGTTATGGCCATTGTACTAGTACTAACACTAACCGCTTTTATACTTATTGATAAATTTATTAAGGTAGATAAAAACGCACCAAAACCAAAGACAAATGTATTAATGCTAACTTGTATTATGATATTTTCTATGGTGTTTTCTAGTGCTGGAAACAGCCTGGTTTACAACAACCTTAAAATACAAAAATACAACTTTAATGTTTGGAATGGCATTAATCTTGACAATGCTATTACTCAAGAAGATATTTCCGATACTGCTGAAACATTGGCAAGCGAGAAAAAACTTTATGACAACTTGTACAACAAGCTTAGTTCGTTAAAAAAGTTTGGCACATTCGGATTTTATGTTAAAAACTTTAAAAACCTTTTAAATAAAAGCGACAATGAAGTTTCGGCCGATGAAACAATACAAAAAACAATTGACTACATAAATCGTGGCAAAATGGCGACAATAAAGACCGGTGTAAGCCAAGGAAATAATGTTATAACTGTTTTGCTTGAAACCGGCTCTTGGTGGGGAATTGATCCGTATTTAACACCTAATTTGTATGCGCTTTCACATGATTCAACCAAAGCAACAATAGGAATCGATACAATGCGATATGTTGCTGACAATACTTTAAAACTTGAAAACTTTTACAGTCGTAATAGCACCAATGTTAGTGAACAGCATATGCTTGTGGGCAGTTTTCCAATGTCTAATAAGCCATATTACAAGCTTTACAGCGAACAAGCAAGGAACATGAATTTTGACTTTTCGCTTGCAAATATGTTGAAGAGCGAAACAAAAGATGTTATCACAAGTTATTTACACCCAAGCACTGTTAATATGTATTCACGTGAATACACAATGAAGAGTTTTGGATTTGATAATGTATCGTTTATTGAAGATATGGAAGCATTTAATTCTTATGCACCATATAAATTCTATAATTTTGTGCTTGATAGTGCATTCTTTGAAACACAGATGGACAAAGTTATTCCATCTACAACACAAAGATTTTACACACATGTTAGCACAATTACAACACATGGCTCGTACTTAAATAAAGACGAAAACCATGCTGAAAGATTAAAACCTTACAAGACTGAACTTCTTGCAAATTATGACAAAGTTATGGCTTATTACAAAGAAGCAATGCCAAAATTTCATTTTCCAGCACAAGACGGTAGCGATTTCTTTACTGAGTTTGTAAATTACAAATCAGCATATATGGATTTAGATAAGGCAATAGGCGAGTTGTTTGAGACACTAAAAACCAAGGGATTATTAGAAAACACAACTGTTTGCTTGTTTGCAGACCACTATTGCTATTATAATGACCTTGCTTTGCAAGTGTATGGTTACGAACATGGTGACATTGCACACCCTGATTTATATCGTATTCCAGCCTTTATATTTGACACTAAGTTGGCAAATAGTCTTACAAATAATCATGCAGACAACACAAAACTTTATGACTATTCATTTTCAACCCCTGCATCGCTTTTGCCTACAATGTTTGATATTCTAAATATCAACTATAATTCAAGTTATTATCTTGGTGTGTCGCTTTGGGACGACAATAACGCACATAATGCACAAATTTCGTCACTAAGTGGTGTGTTTAATATGGATTTCTTCTCGTATGATATATTTGAGATAGAAAACCCTGAAGAGTACACTGATATGGACTATTTGGGCAGACGTTATCAATTTTTCTGTGATGTGTTGTATCAATATGCTAAAATAAATTATCTGGACAACATGTATACTTATAATGAAAGCATATTCAAACCATAAAATAAAAAACCATAGTAATTAAATACTATGGTTTTTTTATGTGTTAAACTGTTATTTTCGTTTTTTTGATGTGGCGCCTAAGATGTAGAATAAAATTCTTAAGAAACCAAGTAAACTAATTAGTGCAGAAGCAACATAAGTTAGGGCAGCAGCACGTAAAACGCGTTCGGCTTGGCTTGTTTCGGTTGTTGTAAGTGCTCCAGAACCACTTAATATCTTTAATGCTCTGTTACTTGCGTTGTATTCAACTGGTAGTGTAATTAGTGATATTAAAAAACTTAGTACAAAAGTGAAAATTGACAAAGCAATAAGTCCAATTCCCCATAATGCAAGCCCCCAAGAACTAAGTAGTATGCCAATGATAAGTAGTGGCATTAGTAAATTTGAAGTTAAATTACAAACTTTTATTGTAAACATTCTAAGTTTTATAGGGAAGTATTTTTGGTGATATTGTATTGCATGACCTACCTCGTGAGCGGCAATACCAATCGCTGCAACACTACAACTGTCATAAACGTCTTCCGAAAGAGAAACAACTTTGGTAGAAGGATCAAAATTATCAGTAAGTGCTCCGCTAATGCGTTGCACCTTAACGTAGTTAATACCAGCATCGTTTAGCATCTGTTCGGCTACCTCGTATGCCTTTTTGTTTTTTTCTGTGTCAATTCTTTTAAATGTGTTGTATGTTTTGGTTACTTTACCTTGTGCAATGCCTGCAAATATAAAAGCAGGTATTAAAAGTGCTGTAAATATTATATAGCCATAATTTAATAAAAATTGTAACATGGTTTTGTCCTTTATTTTGTAATTTTTCTGTGGAGTTTGTTTATTGGGGTTATAATCCAGTCAAATAGAGCGGTTATATATGTTTCACCTGCATTGTTTAAAAGACGCTTTGTTTTTGAAAGTTCTTTTTTGTTTAGTAAATTGTTTGATTCAATAATATTTATTGCTCTTCGACTTGCATTAAATTCTAGTGGAATTGTAAGAAGCTTTAATATTGCATGCATTAAGAATAGCCCACCTGCAACAATAACAAGTATTAAGCCAAGGGATTCGTTTGGAACTTTTATTGTGTATAGTACAAGCCCAATAATAATAAGTGGAATTATTAACCTATTTGTGATATTTGTAATATATGTAAGCACATTATTTAACCTAAATAGCCAATACTTTTCTTTGTGTTGTAATGCATGGCCAAGTTCGTGCGAAACGATGGCAACTGAGGCGATTGAAGGTGTGTCGCACACTCTGTCGCTCATTATCAAAACATGCTTTTTAGGGTAGTATGCATCGGCAAGGTCGGTTTTTGTGCGGTTTAGTGTAATGTTAAGGTTGTACTTATTTTTAACAAACACCGCAACTTGTGCGCCTGTAATTCCTTGATTGTTTCCAATTTGCATTTGTTTTTCGTATAGTTTTTTTATTCTATATCTGGAAGTAAATAGCATTAAAAGCAAAACAAAAAGAATAATGCCTATAATTAAGTATACTGTCAAGTTTCTATCTCCTTATAATATTATACTTGAATTAAAGCATTATTTCAAATATTTTAATTGTTATTTATATTATTTTCTTCAATGTCGCTAATTTTGCCGTCATTCATTTTAAAGGTGTAATTTTTGTATTCGCCATTAAAAATAGTGTAGTTTGGGTCAGTGCAAACCCCATTAAAATAAATGGCTTTAATATCACCAAAATAAGTTTTTAGGTGTTCATTTGACACTAGATTGTTTTCTAAATAGTGTTTTGCTAGTGAAAAATCGCCATACTTTATGCTTTCTAAAAATGCATATGGAACAAGTACTTCGGTTTTGCAGATGTGTGGCTCGTTTGATTTGTATACATTATAAGAAGAAACTTTTTTAGTGGAATAATCAAATTCCTTAACTATACCATATCCAGCAATTGTAGGATAAAACTTAACACATTTTATTGAATTTCTTGTGCTTTCAATACTATCGAAACAGGATTCAATTACAATCTTTTTGTTTTTAGTGCTAAAAAGTAGCACGTATGAAGTTTGAGCACTTGTTTTGCATGTAATTATTACATATTCACCGCTTGTGTTAAAGGTGGCATTGTAAAGCGGTAGCAGAGTGCTTTTGTGTGAAAAGTTTTTGCCTTCTATGTTTAAAAATCCAGTGTGAGAAGTTGCTACTGTAAAATAAAAGCCGTTAAATTTTTTGCTTAAAATAACTACCTCGTCTAGGTTTGTGGGTTGTTCGGTTGGTGAGTAATGTATTTCAGTGTGAGTATTAAAAGGCACAACTTGTATATCACAATTAAAATCGGAGTTGTTGGACTTAATTGATGCTGGCAAATAGTATTTTTTGTTGATTGGTAAGAATGTTGCATAAAAATTGCCAGTTGATAGTACATCAATGTTTTGTTTTAATATGGCTTTTTCGCCGTTTACCGATATTTGACAAGGAACGTTGCATATTAGTCTATGTAGTTTTTTCATAATAAAACCCTCTTGATTATAATATGCTAAGTAGGGTTTAGAATATGATTTTTTTGCCAAGAATTAAAACATGGAAAAAGATGTAAAAATTTTAAAATTCAATAAAAAAAGTGAAGACTTATTGACTGATGACGAAATTGTGAAAATATTTATGGGGCTATTTAGGCTTATGAAAAAATCGGCGGAATATAGTGCAATAAAAAGTGTTGAACAAAAAATAAAGAACGATGCAAAGAAAATTAACGACCTTAATGTAAAACTTGAAAAGCGTACCAAACAACTTGAGAAATTGCTTAAACTTAATGACGAACTTGCAAGTAAAATAAAGACTTTGTAGTTTTGTGTAATTTTATTGAAATTTACGTGGGTTTTTGCTAGAATATATTTAAGGAATTAATATGCTAGTAAAAATTTTTCATTCACCACTTAGTACAGTGGCAGAAGACAATTTAATATTGAGTTTAAAAAATCGTGACAAGTCACAAAAACATATTATTGTGACGCCAGACAAAAAGTCGCTATATTATGAAAAACGCATGTTTTCGCTTCTTAACGAAGATGCCTTTTTTGACGTTACCACCACAACACTTTCTCGTTTTGCCAACAAGATAAATAATAAAAACGAAAGAATTTTAACAAAACAAGGTGGTGTTTTGATTATTAAAAAAATTCTAAACGATCATATTAACGAGCTAAAAAGTTTTGGTAAAAGTTGTAATATGGTTGGTTTTGCTAGTGCACTATACGATACAATTTGCATGTTTAAAAGTTGTAATGTGCCATACATCGATATTGATAAGTGCAAAAATAATTATCTTACAAACAAACTAAATGACATTAAATTTGTGTATGAAAAATATGAAGAGTATTTAAAAAATGATTACACAGATAGTTTTAATAGATTGTCATTATGTGCTAAAAACATTTCAAAAGAAAATTTTAAAGATGTTAATGTGTATTTTGTTGGTTTTGATGACTTTACAAAACAATCTTATTACATTATAGATAAACTAATTAAATGTTCTGCTTCTGTGAATTTTGCGGTGGCCTATGGCAAAGGAATTGAAGGAAAACACAATTCTAATATTTATCTAAATGCTGTTTATTATGCTGTTGTGGATTTGGCAAAAAGCAATATGGCAGAACTTAAGTTTGAGACCTCTAAGCCTAATATAAATAAAGAAAAAAATCATATGCTAAATAATGTTTTCGGTTATGGATTAACTAAGTATAATGGTGATAATAATTATGTGAAATTGTATAAGTACGAAACCATTGAAGATGAAGTGAAAAATACTGTTCAACAAATTAAATATAGCATTATTAACAATAATTTAAGATACAACAACTTTGCTATTGTTGTTAGCAACTTTAATACATATAAAAACTTATTACTTAAATATTTAAAACAATACGACATTAATTACTTTTTAGATGAGGCGGTTTTACTTAAAGATACAGCAATTGCTAGGTATTTATCAAATTATCTATCTGTTGCTATAAAACCAAACAAATATAATATCATAGTTCTAATAAAAAGCCCATTTGGTATAGATAACTATGCTGATTTAGAAGAATTTGAAAGTTATATAGATGCGGTAGATTTGTCGGATTACTCACTGTTAAAATACAATAAAAACAATACCATTGCCGAGTTTTTGTCAAAGGTAAGCAAGTTTGTGACAGGAAGTGGAAACTGTAAGACAATAAGTGATTTTTGCAAACTTGTAAGAGAAAATATTTTAAATGATGAGTTTGAAGCGAAACTCCAAAAATTGCAAGAACAAACATATCTTACTGGTGACCTATATAATTATAGAATTTTAAGTCAGTCGTATGAAAAACTAAACAATATATTTAATGAATTCCAAGTGGTGGAAGGAAGTAATTGTTCACCACAAGAGTTTTTGCAATTTGTTAATTTGTATATGGAAAATGTAAATATAACAATTCCTCCGGTTGTTACAGATGCGGTGTTTGTTACGGAGCTAAATAGTGGCATGATTGACAATTGTGACTATGTGTATATGCTTGGAATGTGCGAAGGAAGTGCTCCAAAGTATGTTGTTGATTGCGGTCTTATTTCTGATAGTGAAATTGATGATATGCCAAAAAGTTTTAAACTTTCTCCTAGCGTATCAGTAATAAACAAACGATTAAAATTTAGAACATTTGAAAGCCTATTTGAAGCAAAGAGAAATCTTGTTTTGTCATATCCAGCAAGTAATGATAATGGTGATAACTATGCTTCAACAATAATTGAAAACTTTAAAACAATATTTTCAATAGAACCAATTAATGGAACTTTAATGCTTGACCAAATAAACAATAATATTGCTATATTTAATGAACAAAATTTTATTTACAATAACTTCAATAAAAGTACTGCCGTTAATAATTTTATTGATATTTCAAAGTATTGGGATACATATAATGAAAATGCTAATTATGTAAAACTACTTAATAATTTAAACGATGTTACTGGTGGAGAATACTTAAACAACTATAACTTTGAAAACAAAATTGCAAACATTGACATTAATGCACAATTTACTAAAATGGGAATTAGTGAAGTAGAGAAATTCAATATGTGCCCATACATGCATTTTTGCGATTACATATTAAAGTTAAAAGAAAATGATTCTACAGAGCTTAACGGAATGATGATTGGAAATATTTTGCACGAGTTTTTAAAAACAGCTGTGTTCAATATTGATAAAGAAGATGATTATGCACTAATACTACTTAATGAAATTCTTAAAAAGGACGATTATCAAAAGTTTTGTGCCAATAAGAAAAACAACTATGTAATAAGGGCATTAGATGAAGAAGTCGTAAGGATTTTTAAAGTCCTAAAAAAGCAAGATAAACTTTCAAGTTTTAAACCATTTAAAACCGAACTTCCATTCTTATCTAAAGAACCTGTGTATAATGACGGCAAAAACAAAGTATATCTTACAGGTGTAATTGATAGAATTGATACTTCTAAAGATGGTTTTAGAATTATAGACTATAAGACTGGTAAGGTTGATTTTAAAAACTATAACGGAATACATTATGGCACAAAAACACAAGTTGTTGTCTATTTGGGATTAGTTTTTGACAAAAAGCCCAACTTTAAGCCTTTAGGTGCATTATATTTGCCTATATCAAATGAGTTTTCTAATGATTCTTATGAAGAACTATATAAAATGCAGGGTATAATTGAAAATAGTGTTAATAATTTACTAAATTACGATAGCGAATTATCTAAAGAAAGTTATGCAAGTAATATTATTGACCTAAAAACTGATACTAATGGAAATATAAAACATGATGGTTATTACAAAAATATGTGTTTAAGTGAAAATGATATTATTTTGCTTACGGACTATGTAAAAGAAAATGTGAAAAACACAATTGCCAATATTGTAAATGGTGTAATTAAGCCAGAACCTGTTTATAAAAAAGAGCAGTGTAGATTTTGCAAGTATTTAGGTTTGTGTAACTATAATGAGGTTTATGGAAATATTGAAAGGGGTAACAAAACTTATCCAAATTTAGAAAGTTTGCTTGGAGGTGATGACAATGAGTAAACTTAATCTTACTGCACCGCAACAGCAATTTGTTGATTTAAGACAGGGTAATATTCTTGTTTCGGCAAGTGCTGGTTCTGGAAAAACTTTTACAATGATTCAAAAACTGGTTGAGTTGGTTTTAAACAACACTGATTTAAAAAAGTTGTTGGTTGTAACATACACAAATGCATCGGCAAGTGAAATGAAGCAAAGGTTGTATTCAAAGCTTGTTGAGTGTCTTGCAGAACAAACGGATGAAAATAAAAAAGACTATATCGCAGAACAGATTGATTCTATTGATGGTTGTGATATTGGTACACTTCATAGTGTTTGCAAAAAAATACTTCAAAACTATTTTTATGTTGCAGAAATTGACCCGGCTTTTGAATTGATTACAGATAAAGAACAAGAGTATTTGTTTGACCTTGCAACAACAAATGTATTTAATAGATTGGTTGCTGGTAACGATGAAACATTTTACAACTTGTACACATTATACAATAATAAGCGAAATTACAACGAACTTAAAGCGATTGTAAAACGATTGTATGAATTTTCATTAAGTAAAATTGATTATAATGAATGGAAAAATTATGTTTTAAATGAATGCTGTGATTCTAATATTGAAAACAATAAGTCGGCTAGATATGTTGTTGAATACTATAAGCAAGAAGTAAAGAATTTTGAAAAACCTTTACAGCAATTGCTATGTATTGATGAAAAGTTGGCGGTAAAGTATGGTGAGTATGTAAAAACCATGCTTAGAATCATAACTGAAATATCGTGTGTTAAAAGTTATGCTGAGTTGTGTAAATTATCAAAAACCATATTGCTTCCTACAAAACCACGTGTAAACAATAAGGATGTAGACGACCAAACATACAACGAAACATTAAGTGCTGTTGTGAGTGACATAAAAAAGTTGTTTGAAAACATGTGTCAGGTTGTGGTTGAGTATTCAGAAACCGAACTTGACGGAATGAAATTGGTTGTTACAAACTTGTTCTGGTTGAAAGAACTTGTTGAAGGTGAATACAAAAAGTTAAAAACTGCAAGAAATGCACTTGATTTTTCGGATTTGGAACATTTGACTCTAAAAATTTTGAAAAATGAAACCGTGAGAGAGCAAATAAGTGAAAAGTATGATTATATTTTTGTGGACGAGTATCAGGATATAAATCAAGTTCAGGAAAAAATTATTACAAGTATTAGCCGAAACAATATGAACATGATAGGTGACTTAAAACAATCAATTTATCAATTTAGATTGTCATCGCCAGAGATTTTTATAGGAAAATACAATGATTACTCTGAAAATCATGAAAACGGAACGGTTGTTAATTTAAACAACAATTTTAGAAGTGAGCCTAATATACTTGAATTTGCAAACTTTATTTTTGATGTTATTATGACTAAAAACACAATAGGGATTGATTATAAAACCACATCAAGGCTTGTTCCTGGTAAAGAAAACAATGAAAATTGTGTTGTTGATGTTGATATTTTAAACACCGAAGATGAAGGTGACATGGAAGAATCGGAACTTATTGCACAAAATATTGTAAAACTTGTTTCCGAAGGATATGACTTTAAAGACATTGCAATTTTACTAAGGTCTAAAGGTGATTTGGCGCTTGGAATAATTGAAAAGTTGAAGGAATTTAATATTCCTTGCGATGCTTCATACAAAACGAAGTTGTTTGCAAACAATGAAATTCTTGTGATTTACTCCCTTTTGAAAGTGATTAACAATAGCCATGATGATTTAAGTCTTGCCACTTGCTTAAAAAGTTTGTTTTGTGGGCTTACAGAACAGCAGTTGTTGATAATTCGTGAAAACTTAGAAACTGGTAATTTTTACGAAGCGGTTAAGAAATATCAAACAGAAAAGAACGATGGAATTAGTGAAAAAATTAATAATTTTTACAATTTCATAACTGATTGTAGATTTAAACTTAATAATCTTACTATTTTGGAATTATTGCAAGATATATTTGTAAAGTATATGGTTGTTGAATATTATTCTAGTTTTAAAGATGGTAGGGTAAGAGTGGGCAACATTAATCAGTTCTTAAAGATTGTAAACAATAACGAGTATAAATATGACCTTGCAAAATGCTTGGATTATCTTGACGGACTAAAGGAAAAAGAAGAAATTTTTGATGTGAGTGGTGGTAGTAATAGTGTGAAAATCATGACTATTCACGCTAGTAAAGGTCTTGAATTTCCTGCGGTAATTGTTGGCGGAATTGGTAAAGCATTTAGAATAAACGTTAATACTAATACTTTTATTATCAACGACAAACTTGGACTTGGTGTAAAAATTTTAAACAAAAATAGTAGGTCAAAACGTGAGAGCATTGTTGCATCGGCATGTAAACTAAAAAACAAAATAGATGAAATTAATGAAGAAATAAGGCTTTTGTATGTGGCGCTTACAAGAGCAAAATCTAGAATGATTGTTGTGGGTAGTGCTAATTTAAAAACTCTAAAATCAAAACATTCATATGGTGTCTATTCTAGTAGAAATTATCTAGAACTAATGTGTAAGGCATTGAGTACTAGTGATATGAAACGTGTGAATAACGGCTCAATTGTTGTAAATGAAGGTGCTAAAAAATTTAGATTAAATGTAGTTTCGCCTGAAGATGAAAATACGGAGTTTAAGGAATTTAGACCGCTTGTGCTTAACAAAGCTGATGGTGAATTGATAAAAAAACTAGAGCCTTATTATAACTACACATACCCATACAAAAACACTAATATTGCAATAAAAAACACTGTAACTTCTATTTTAAAAGAAGAAGTTGATTACGAAAACAAAATTGAATCGCTTAATGAGATTAGTAAAAATGCTAACACTAACCAAGAAGTTATGGCTTTGGGAACGGCATATCACACAATAATGCAAAACCTAAGCTATACGGAAACATATGATGAGGTGTGTACACTTATAGCAAATATAAAAACATCTGATTTACCATATGATAAGGTAAATGTGTCTAAAATAATGACGGCAATAGAAGTTATTTCAAAACTTAAAGCAAATGCTGTTTCTATAAAAAAAGAACAACAATTTGTTATGAAAGTAAATTACTCGCAAGTTGTCGCAGGTGGCGAAAATGTAGATGTATTGGTGCAAGGTGTAATAGACCTTGTTGTTGAGAATAAAGATTCGGCAATTATTGTTGATTTTAAAACAAACAAAACACACAGTGAAAAGGCATTAAAAGATTCGTATTCATTACAGTTGAAACTATATGCAAATGCTTATGAAAAAGCGACAAAAAAGAAAGTATCAAACATGTATTTGTATAGTTTTGAAATGGGGAAATTAATTGAGATTAAATAATATACAAAATAAAAAAAGACCACAGCAAGTAAGCTATTGTCTTTTTTATTTATTGTGTTTTTGACTTGTTGAAATGTGTTATTGTTAACAATACGGTGTATTTTGACAATAAGTGAAAATTAATTTAAACAATGAAAATATTATTCTTTACACTTGTACTATGGTAAAAATGAAATATTGACAATGTGATAATAATTATGATATTATTTAATATCTTTGATTTTAAGAGGGTTTTGTTGTGGTAAAAGATAATCTTTGGAGAATAAAAGGAAAATATATAAACAACTTTAAAATTGAAAATGCTAGTTTTACAAAAGATAAAACAGTTATGTTAAGTTGTTGTGCTAATATGGGTGGAGATGTTTTAACTCGTAACATTGAGATTTTAGATAAATATGCGTTTAAGTACAGGGTTGATGATTCTTTAGTAAATGTTATGGGTAACATTGCAAAAGAAGATATGCTTAAAAATGGACCATCCATAACTGAAGTTGCAAGAAGTAGTGCATCAGATATTGTGGGTAGTAAATGTGTTCATGGTAAGTGGTTGGAACTGCTTCAAAACTGTATGGGCGAATTTGATGAAAAACGTTATTTGGAACTTAGACGTGAAAGATATTTTAAAGAGATAAAGACATGTGTTAAACTTGGCATGCAAAAAAGACAAATGGTTGCAATGGCAAGATTTTATGAACAACTTGTTAGTAAGATGCCACAAAGTGAATCAAAACTAAGAACCGACTTGGCTGAACATGGTAAAATTAAGGAAGAGAAAACAAAGTAAAAGAGGAAACACATTTGTTTTTAATAAATAAATTTTTTCTATGGGGAAATTTAGACCATGAGTAATAAAAAGTTAGATGGATTGACAAGAGAACAATTAATAGAACTATATATAATTGAAAAAACTAGAAGAATAAATTGTGAAAACGAAATTAGTGACTTAAAGCATGAAAATGAAAGGTTGCAAAGAGAAAAGATTGTTTTAGAAAGAAATGCGCACTATGATATTCTAACAACTTTAGATATTGAAAAACCAATTTACAACAGAAATTATTTGGAGAGCGTGTTTACTAAAGAAAATGAAACGAAATCGTTTTATATGGTTTTGGCTGATATAAACAACTTAAGTTTTATAAACAACACCTATGGACATAAAATGGGCGATAAGGCTATAATTGAATGTGCACAGTTTTTAAACAACTATGGCACAGTCTTTAGGTTTGGCGGTGATGAGTTCGTTATGGTATTTAGTGATGATGTAAGCAGAAAGGCTTTTTTAAACTATATGCAACAAAATCCTGATTTTAATTTATTTTCGTATGGAATGCATAGAAAACTTGCGAGCGAAACCATATCAGATGCTTTAGGTTTTGGCGATAAAAATATGTATAAGATGAAAAACTCAAAGTGTATTGAAAGTAGGACTAATTAACAAAAAAACACCAAATTGATATGGTGTTTTTTTGTTTGTTTTGTTGTATTATTTTTATGGGAAGACTAATAGCATTTTGTTGTGCTATTTGGTCTATTGTATGGTCTATTGTGTAAAATGGTTTTTGCACTTATTTTATAATTCTAGATACATGTTGAGAAACTTCTTTGCCGAAATAATTGTTGGTTGCAATAATGTTTTTGTGGCGGTCTTCAATTAAAATAAACTCGCCATCAAAATTGGCATTTATTTTTTCTAAAACCTTTGCTTTTTGAACAGGTCTATCTTCTTCGCTACAATTAACTTCAGTCCAAATCACAAAATACATATTGTTTTGATCTATAAATGGTGCATATTTTTGAAGCCACCTGCGTTTTTGTTCAACTTGGTTTTTGAAAACACAACTACTCATTATAAAAACTTGTATATTTTTATTTTTGTTAAGTCTTTTCATTGTTTTAACAACAGTCATGATTGGTCGTTTATGAAAATAAAAATCATGTTCGTTGTTGTTGATACGTGGTGATTCGTAAGCGTCGCTTCTTTCTTCGGCACATACGCCGTCCATGTCAAAAAATAGTTTTAATTTTTCGTGTTTTGCTTTTTGTAGTATTTCGTCAACAAGTGTTTTCATTTATTTCTCCTATAAATTTAGTATACATTTTTGCGGTGGAAAAGTAAAAGTAATTATTGAGAAATTTTTAGTGTTGTCAAATTAATTATTATGACATGTATTTTGGTTTTGTATCTTTTATTTTTTTGTTATAATAAAATCATAAAATAAAAGGCGGAAACGATTTTGGACGAAAAATTACAACATGATCTTGATAGGGTTTACAAAGAAGTAGGTAGGCTTTTTAAAAATGAAAATTCAGGGCATGATATAGAGCACTTAAAAAGAGTATTGAACAATGCGCTTACAATTCAAGTAAAAGAAGGTGGTGATAAATATGTTATCGCTATATCTGCATTGGTACACGACATTCATAGGCTAATGCAAAATAGGGTAGGCAAATATGTTGCACCTAAAGATAGCCTTAATGAAGTAAAGCAGATTTTGAGTGAATGTGGTGTTGATGAAAATAAAATTTCTGCAATACTTGACGCTGTAAAAACACATGAAAAGAAAGATGTTAAAAATATTCCTATTGAGTGGCAAGTTTTGCAAGATGCCGATGCTTTGGACTCACTTGGAAAGATTGGGCTTGGTAGAACATTGAAATACTGCAAAACTCATAATATTCCTACTTCTAATACGAATTTCCCGCTTGATTGTAACGAGTATGTGCCAGATGTTAACCCAATTTCCACATGCCATTATGTATATCGTACCATGATTCCACAGGGTGAAAATATGCACACAACCACTGGTCAAAAAATGGCTTCTCGTAGAATAAAAATCCTAAAAGACTTTGTAAAACAAAATTACATTTAATTAATGTTCACTTAATATTGTAAGCCGTGTTGTTACACTTTAATTATTAAACCATTATTTTAATAGCAGAAATTGTTAGTGGTTAATATGTAAAAAAATCGCCATAAAACACGGCGATTTTTTTGTATTTTACTTTGCTAAATTTTTGTTGTAATATGCTTCGTCTCCAGTAACCTCTTTTATTACATTAATGAATTTAGGGAAATCTATTTTTTGATTTTCATCTCTTAGTTCGATTTCCATAATGGCACGGTCTTTCCATAGGGGATAAATATCTATTTCGAAATACTGGTTTTTGTATAGTAGGCAATATCGTGTTTTTCTTACTTGTTTTTGGTCGGTAATAGAATTTAACATTAAGCTTAAATATTCGTCGCTGGAAATTCTCGTTTCAGTTTCTATTCTTTTAACATTGTCTACTTTACGTTTTGTTGTTTTTGTGTATGAAAACTGTCCGTTTTGACCACGTTGTCGAATTCGTACTTCTTCGTTTGGTGTGCTCACTAGATATGTTTGGATTATTTCAACCTTAGAGCAGTTTGGCATTTTTTCTAGCTTTTCAATGTTTGGGTATGAGATTAAAAACTTTCGTTCTATCTCGTATGGTTGTGGCTCGCCTAAAAATAGCGAAACTTCTTTTAAAAGTCGTTTCATTTTGCTCTCAAAGTTGGTTGAGTTGTCTATAATTCTTAAATGAGGGTGCCCAATCCATGCATTTACAGTTTTTTCGTCCATTTCTTTTGCTTCTTCTATGCTTTCACGACGTGCTGGATTGTTAAAATTATAAAAACTTTCAGCGCCTTTTGCTGCTGTAACCAAGTGGAAAACAGCATCATAGCTATCTCTTACTTGCGTTTCATTCAAATTTAATTCGGCTAAACATTTTTTGAATTGCAAGTCGGTTAAGTAGGGCTTGCAATCCATAATACCACGGTCGCATATTATTAAAAATTTGTTGAACTTTTCAATGTTTTTTATAGCTTCTTCAAAAAGTTTTTCTTTTTCAAGCTGAAGTTTTATGACGTTTTTTTCAAAGTTTATAGAGTTTAATAGGTTTATGCCTGCTCCGGCAAGTGTTAGTTCGGTTGCAGTTTCCGAAATGATTAATACACAATATTCACGTTTGCTAAACTCGTTTTGTAGCCAACTCAATGCGGTTGATTTTCCGGCACATGGGCCACCAGTAAGTACAATTTTGTGCACAATTTTTTCTTTTGTTTGGCTATATTTGAATAGGTCGTCTATTTTTATATTAAACAACCTGGAAATGTTTACAAGTTGGAACACTGATGGATAACTTTCTTCATTTTCCCACTTCGAGACTGACTTATCGGTTACATCCAATTCGCCAGCAAGTTGTTTTTGTGAAAGACCTTCGCTCTTTCTTAAGTTGTATAAATTTTTTCCAAAACCTATATTATTCATAAATTCACCTGTTCTACTAAAAGTAGAAAACAACACCTTTTCCTTTTATATTTTTATAATATTACATTAAATTTTGCCTTGTCAATAAAAAAATTCTACTTATGGTAGAACTTTGAGTTTGTTTCAATGGTTTTAGAAGATACATGATACTAGGTTTCGAAGTTTTTTAAAAACGATATAAAAGAATGGATTGTGTTTTAGAAAAAAAGACCGATAGGTTATAATTTAACCATCGGTTTTTTATGGAATAAATCTTGTCATATCAAATGCAATTGGTTTTCCAAAATAATTGTTGGTTGCAATTATTGTGCTGTGGCGATCTTCTATAAGATATGCATCGCCGTCAAAATCACGATTAAGCCTTTCCATTATCATTGCCTTTTGTAGTGGGCGTTCGCTTTCTTTGCACTTGGTGTTTTCCCATACAACGAAGTAAGTGTTGTTAATGTCTATAAATGGGGCATGTGTTTTTAACCACCTGCGTTTTTGTTCGGCTTGATTTTCATAATCACAACTACTAATGATATATAATTCAATGTTATGCTGTTTGCTTAGTTTTTTCATCGCTTCGATAACAGTCTTAATAGGACGTTTTTTGAAATAAAAATCTTCTTCATTGTTACGTACAAGTATTGCATCGTATGGGTCACATATTTCCTCAGAACATACACCATCCATGTCAAAAAACATTCTTATTTTTTTAGTTTTTGAGTCTTCAATAAGTTGATTTAAAAATGATTTCATGTTTTGCTCCTATAAAATCATATTAACATATTCTTGGCTCTTTGTAAAAGAAAGCAAAACAAAAAATTTAGTAGGGTATGGACACAATCTTAGTATTTCAAGGCCAAATCTACTATTCAATTGGACAATAAAAAAGACGGATATTTCCGCCTTAAATGGAGCTGGTGACGGGAATCGGACCCGTGACCCCCACCTTACCAAGGTGGTGCTCTACCGCTGAGCCACACCAGCACGAACTTGTTGTTCGGTTAAGTTGAGCAAGATAATGGGGTAGTAGGTTGTTAACCAAGAGGAAAATAAAAAGTTTTCCTTAAATAGTTCATTCCCAAAACTTGCACATACATTATATTAAATTTAAGGTAGAGGTGTCAATATTTTTGCGACAAAAATAAAAATAAACCTTAAAAATAGGGTGTATAATGGCTTAAATGTATTTGTTTTTGTGCGGTTTTGTGGTAAAATGTGGTTATGGAAAAAATGTACTTACAATCAAATTTGCATAATATGATAGCTAGAGACAAGAGCGGTGGAATGTTAAACCATGCATATTTGCTTATTTCTACAGACAAAACGCTTGTTAACGAATTTGCAAGATGTGTTGCGTGTGAAATAATGTGTGGTGCAAGTAAATCGCCTTGTTTTGAGTGTGTAACTTGCAAGCGTATTAAAAATGGCACACATAGTGATGTGGAAACATACCCAACAAACGACAAGCCAATTTTAACTGATGACATAAACAAAATTGTTGGCGAAAGTTATATTATGCCACTTGAAGCAGATAAAAAAATATACATTTTGAAAAACTTTGACTTGGCAACAACTCAAGCACAAAACAAACTTTTAAAGACATTGGAAGAACCGCCTAAAAGTGTGGTTTTTATTCTAACAACAAGCAACGAAAGTAATGTTTTGCCCACTATAAAATCTAGGTGCAAAAAAATCACTATTCCGCAAGTAGATGATGGCGAATTGAAAGAATATATTATGCGCACGTACAACAAAACCGAGCAAGAAGCGGTTGAAATTGCGAAACTTTCGGCTGGAAGCATAACTATCGCTGCTAAGTATTTGGCGGACAGTAATTTAATGCAACTAAAGGCACTTTGCAAAACGGTTTTGATTGACCTTAAAAGTAGTGACCAAGTATTAAGTTGCGGGTACAAAATTACAACATCTTGCCCAGATTTGGAAGAGTTTTTGAATTTGCTTACCGAATATTTGGCGGAACTCTCTAGGAATATTGTCGAGCAAGAAGCGGTTGGAATCACAATGCGTGAAATTGTTTTGATTTCCGAAAAAGTGCAAGAAGGAATTAAAAAAATAAAGAGTAATTGCAACTCGAACGCTGTAGTTGACGGGTTGTTGATGGGAATATTGGAGGTAAAATATTTATGCCGAAAGTAATTGGCGTTAGATTTAAAGAGGCTGGCAAAATTTTCACATTTATGCCAACCATAGAAAATCTTAAAAAAGGTACAAAGGTTGTTGTTGAAACTTCTCGTGGTAAAGAAATTGGCTTTATTGCTACCGATGTGTACGAGGAAGTGGAAGAAAAACTTGTTTTGCCTCTTGTTGGTATTAGCAGAGTTGCAACAGAAAAAGACTTAAAACGCATGGACGAACTTATGCAAAAACGTCCAAATGTTATGGAAGAAACAGAAAAATTGGTAAAAAAATACAACCTTGACATGAAGGTTGTTGATGCTAGTTTTACTTTGGACGGACAAAAGGTTATTATTGACTTCGTTTGCGAAGATAGAGTTGATTTTAGAGATTTGGTTAAAGACCTTGCAAGCGTGCTAAAACTTCGCATTGAACTAAGACAAATTGGTATTCGTGACCAGGCCAAAGTTGTTGGCGGAATAGGTGAGTGCGGTAGAGAATGTTGTTGTAAAAAATACCTTAACGACTTTGATAAGGTGAGCATTAAAATGGCAAAAACACAAGGGCTTTCGCTTAACACATCTAAAATTAGCGGAATATGCGGACGTCTTATGTGTTGCCTTGCATACGAAAACGAGTATTACAGTGAAATAAACGCTAAAATGCCAAAACTAAACTCTAAGGTTAGTACCAAAGATGGCGAAGGAATAGTTGTGTATAACAACCTTCTAAAACAGATTGTATCCGTTAAGTTTGTTAACGATGATTCAGTTAAAATTGTAGAATACCCACTTAGTGAAGTAAGGTTTACAAAAAATGAAAACAACAATCCTAAAAAATAACGAAAGGCTTGACGACCTTCAGATAAACAATAAATTTGTAATTCAAAATCCGAATGAATATTGTTTCACTTCGGATTCTGTTTTGTTGTCAAACTTTGCAAAGTGCAAACGTGATGATAGGGTTGTTGACTTGTGTAGTGGAAGTGGTGTTGTTGGAATTTTGATTCAAACAAAAACCAATGCCAAAGATGTGGTGTGTGTAGAACTTCAACCACAACTTGCAGATATGGCAAAACGAAGCATTGAATACAATAATCAGCAAAACGAAATGCATGTTGTTAATGCGCCAGTGCAAGATGTAAATAAGTTAATTGGTGTGGGGTATGATGTTGTGGTTTGCAATCCGCCATATAAAGATGCTGGCAAGGGAAAAGTATCTGAAAAAGAAAACATTAGAATTGCCAAACATGAAGTGAAAATCACATTAGAAGAGATAATAAAAGAAGCAAGCACCTTATTAAAATTTGGCGGGAAATTTTATGTTGTAAACAAGGAAGAACGATTGACTGACATACTAGTGTATTGCAGAAAATACAGATTAGAACCTAAAAAGATTAAACTTGTAAGCGGTGGCAAAGGTGTGTCTGTGGTGCTAGTTGAAGCAAAAAAAGGAGGAAATAGTGGTGTAAGAATCATCACTTAATTGATATGGTTTATTTTGTGGGAACTCCTATTGGAAACTTAAAAGAGATTACGCATTATGCGGTTGAAATATTAAATAGTGTGGACTATATTGCATGTGAAGATACTCGCACAAGTATGACATTACTAAATCATTACAACATTAAAAAACCACTTGTAAGTTATCATAAGTTTAATGAAAAAAGCAGTTTGAAAAAGATGATTGAAGACCAGGTCGCTGGTAAAAACATTGCAGTAATTTCTGATGCCGGAATGCCATGCATATCTGACCCGGGGAATATTTTGGTTAACGAACTTATTACAAATAATCTTCCTTACACCGTTGTTTCAGGACCATCGGCTTTTGTAAATGCTTTTATTTTAAGTGGGTTTCCAACCCCTGTTACATTTATTGGGTTTTTACCAAATAAGGCTAGTGATGTTAAAAAATTGTTAAATGATTTTAAAGATGTAAGAAGTACTTTAATATTTTATTTGTCGCCACATAGTATACTTTCTGACATAAAGTCCATATTTTTTGTCATGGGCAACAGAGATATATGCGTTGTGCGTGAAATTAGTAAGAAATTTGAGGAAGTGAGTTTTTCTACTTTAAAAGAAGGGTATACTGGGGTTGTTAAGGGTGAATTTGTACTTTTAATAAAGCCAAAAGAAACGGAAGAAAAAACATTTGATTTAAGTATTTCAGACCAGGTTAAAGAATGTATTAATTCAGGATTAAGCAAAAATGATGCAATAAAACAAGTGGCTAAAGAACGTGGACTTAAAAAAGATGTTGTGTATAAGCAAGTTTTAAAAATGCAAGGCGATAAATAATTCGTCTTGTTTTTTGTTACTTTTTTTTAAAACGTAAAATTTAAAAAGAGAAGACCTTAATTGAGCTTTGTGCTTTGTGGTTGTTGATTTAGCATTTGAGAAATGTTTTGAATGAGAGATATACACTTAGAATGTGAGAAACAAGAAAAGGTAAAGGTATTACTATACTTTTTGATGTTAATAAAAAAATATTAATTATATGTTTTATTTATTAGTAAGTTTTTTTAATTTGTGATATACTACAATTAATTAATTGTGTATGAACTTATGATTTCAAGGAGAATGGATTATGTTTAGTTTTTTAGGAGCATTTGAATTAAAAATATTTGATTCTATTCTAGGTTTTTTAACTGCTTTAGGTAAAATACTTAGCACGATGGATTATATTGTTTTTGGTGCAGTTGGGCTATTATTTCTTAGTATTTTTATCTGTTTGATTGTTTCTAGCAACACCTATGAAGTAAAAATTTTAAAATACATTAATAAAATGAATAAGTATTTTAAAAAGAATCCTCATATTAATGAAGACAATTTAATTTATGTTAACAACTGCTTTAAAAAAGCACCTAAGAATATGCGTTATGCATGGCAACAATATATGCTAAATCGTGACAAGGTTCCTAGTGAGTATATGAACACAGAAGTTTGTGTTGATCAGCCTATTAAGAGTAGTGCTCATGACAATACTTCTAAAATACTTCACATGCTTACTATTATTATTTCTATATTGGCATTTGTTGGTGGTTTAACATATCTTAGATATGTGGAAGATCCTACTGCTTCTGCAAACCTTGATTTTGGTAACAACTACATGAGCAGTACACTTGCATGGATTGTTGTGTTTATTATTCCATTGCTTATATACATTGTTGGTGCTGTCGTGGTTATCATTTTAAAAGCACGTCACACTGCTATTATTGCAGACACATATAATGCATTCCATGATTTTGAAAGATATATTAACAAAGCCTGCGGAACACTTCCAAGTTATATTGACTACGAAGTATTATTTACACGTAAAGAAATTAGAGATGGTATTCCTGCATTGCAAGAATATTTGGAAAAACGTGCACTTGAAGAACAAAAAGAAAGAGAACAAGCCGAACTTAAAACTCTACCATTTGAAGAGTATAATTTTGAAGAATTAGGACTTGAAAACTCATTATTAATTGAAAGAGCAATGAAAGAAAGTGAAAAATTCTTTAATGTAAAACGTGATATGAATGATAAGATTGCTGCAAAACAAACAGAAATGGCAAGTTATCAGAAAAACTTTGACGAAGTAACAAAAGAATTTGAGAGAAAAGCGCAAGCGTTTAGAGAAAACTTAAAACAATTGAACGAGCAATTAAATAGTACTAGTGTTAACATTGAAGCAAACTATATTAAAAAACGTTATCGTGAAGACCAACAAAAATTGCAACAACTTGAAAAAGATTATGAAATTGCTAGCATAAGATTTAACAAACAACAAGCTGAAATTAATGCTGAAGTTGATTCTTATAAAAAGGAAATAGAACGTAAAAAACAAGAACTTACACGTGCTATGACCGAAGAAGGAAAATCTTACGCAAATAAGATTTATGGTATTATCAACACTAAATTAACAGAACAAAATAAGCCTGTTTTTGAAAAACAAAATCAAGAAATTGCTGATATGAAAAAGCAAATTGAACAACTTGATGGCGAGATTAAAAACAAAGAAGAAAATATTAACAACCTTAATGGAAAGGTGTCTGATTTGGAATTTGATATCAACACCAAAAAGGCTGAAATTGAAGCCATTAAAAATGTAAGAGAATACTTGACTAGTCCAGAGTTTAGACAACGTGTTATTGATGGTAAGAAGGCTAGAAAGGAAAGTGGTATTGATAAGGCGAGTATCGAAGAACTTAGGGACCGTACTGCTACAGCCGAAGAAAGCTTGAAAATTGCTAATGAGAAACAAAAGCAAATGGAAGAGCAGGAAAGCGAATTGATGAGAAAACTAAAACAACTTGAAGAGACTGAAAAAGAACTTTTAAGAGAAAAAGCAATGAATGAAGACTTAAAGAATGTTAACTCAACAATTAAGACTGAAAATGAAAACTTGAAAGCCAACGAAGACGACCTAATGGGTGAAATCAATAAGACTCTTCAAAACCTAGATGAAGACAATAAAGAGCAAAAAGACGAAACAAAAAAACGCAACTTAAGTAGTCTTCAAGCAAATATGAACAAACTAAAATCTAAGAAAAAACAATAGATTTGGATACTATGCAAAATAATAAAAAACCACGATAAATTCGTGGTTTTTTGTTTTCTATTTGCTGTTAAGGGTAAGTTCTTTTAATCTGCCATAATACTTTAATTTGTTTATGGTGGCAGGTGTTATTTGGCTTCCACTTTTTAAAAGAACTTCACCGTTTTCACCTATAATGTTTTTTAAAACTTTACGTTTTAATAGAAAGTTGTAATTTGCTATTTCTCTAGTGGGGGTATTGGTAGAACTTACACTTACTTTTATATTGTTGTCACCAACAAAACTAAATTTGTTTTTGCATTTAAAACGTGATAGGGTTGTTTTTTTATCACATATAATTGCAAGGTTTTCGTTAAGGCCAATTATATGTGAAATTTGAAAACATAAGTTGCCAATTTCAATACTATGCAAATTATTGTTTTCTAGGTTTATTTCGGTGATTTTGCCAAGTAACACACCATCTAAGTTGTAGCACATTGAATTAAGAGGGTTTACTAAATTCTTAAGAGATAATTCTATGTTTTCATATAAAGTAATTTTGCTATTATTAGCAATTAAAACCGCATTTTCACCAATCTTAAAAATATCGGAAAAACTTACAACCATATAGGTATCATTGTCTTCATTATACACTAAAACATATTTGGCTTTTTTTGTTTTGAAGTCAATAAGTACACTTTCAATAATACCTTCTACTTTCAAGTCGTATATGTTAATTAAGGGTAGTGAAATTAGGTTGGTTAGTTTAGTCATTGCATTCTCCTTAAAAATGGCAAAAATGTTATACAATATTGTATTTTTTCGTTTATCTTTTTATGCTAAATATTTTTGTTTTTTTGTTTTGACGTGGTATAATGAAATCAATGGGAATACTAAAATCTATTAAAAACATGTTTTCAAAAAATATTGATTGTAGTGAGGTATTGGAGAATACACCTTTTCATTTTTTTTCGCAAAAAAATAGAGATGTTTATGTTGGGGCAAATATTATTGTAAAAGATGGATTTGAAGCGGTTTTTGTGTGTCATGACCACATAACTGATGTTTTGCCGGCAGGAAAACATACAATAATAGCAACAAATTTACCTAAAACATTTAAGATTTTAAAACTTTTAACTGCTAAAAATGGCACTTTTGCATCTAAATTTAAGGCTGATATTTATTTTATTAGTAAGGGCAAGATAGACAACATGAAATATGTTAGCCCCGAAGCATACAAAAGCCGTAGCAAAAGATTTGGCAGAATTAAGGCATTTGCCGAAGGAACATTTGACTTGCAGGTGGAAGATAGTAAAAAACTTATGGCTTTTTTACTACTAGAAAGACCTTATGTGCTAGATAATGATTTTTTGCTCCTTATTGGAAATGAAGTGGGCGAGAAAGTAACTAAAATGCTAATAGAAAGCGGAAAGGGTTTTGTAGAACTTTTAATTGATAATCATGAGGTTTATAATTGTTTAAATGACAAAGGTTTTGAAATTCCGTATTTAGGTTGCAGCATAACAAACGTAAAACTACTAAGCATGCATGTGCCTGAAAAATTGGAAAAACTTGTTGCTGAAGAAATCGGAAAACGTCGCAAAGTTGTGGGTGATATAAATGAGATGTATGGTTCAAATATGGACAATGTTATGCCACTTATAACCAACAAAACAGTAAATGACAACATGAAAGTTGAACAAACTAGCACTATAAACAACGAAAATGATGGTTTAAAAACGTGCATTTCATGTGGTGCAAAAATAAACAAAGATGATAATTTTTGCCCGAAGTGTGGAATGCGACAAAATTTGTTTTAAGTGGCTGTAATTTGTTGTTATTTTATGGTTTTTTATATATAATATAGTATACTAAAGTTGTGGGGTGAAATTATGAAAGTTGCTTTTATAATTCCAGTTTTGTCTGACTGTGACGTCAAACAACGTTTTGATGCAATAGAGCAGGCGTGCAAAGAATGCGATACTAATTTTGAAATTATTTTTGCTTTTAACAACAAACTAAACAATATGTTTTCGCTTGTTAGAAGTACTTTTATTGAGAATAAAAAGGTTAAGGCTTTTAAGGTTAATAGGACTGTAAACCAACATAAGCTTATTACTCTTGCTATGAAAGGTTGTGAAGATTATGATGCAACCATAATTTACTCTGGCAAAGAAACTGTGAATGTTGAAGTTGTTAAAGCATTCATTACTAGTTGGAAAGCTGGAAACAAAATTGTATACCTTAAAAAGGTTTACTCAGGTGTTAAGAAAATAGGTGTTTGGTTTAAGAGCCTTATTTATAGGTTGGGCACAAAACTTATGGGAGTATTTAAAGACATGGGCGCTGAAACCGACATTCAATTATTAGATCGTGATGTTGTTATTACTATAAATCAGTTGCCGGAGAAAAACAGACACTTGCGTACGCTTGATGCTTTTATTGGCTACAATACTGATGTTATTAAAATGGAAGTTGATAGTAAAATTAAAGATAGTAAGTCTTATGTTGAAAAAACTAAAAAATACAAAGTCGCAAATGCACTTGCAATTGTTTTCTTTGTTTTGTCAATACTTACACTTGCTACTGGAATTTTGTCAGTTGCACTTCACTGGAAAATGCGATGGGTTTTCACAATGCTAATTTGGGTTGGCTTTGTAATACTTGGCATTTTCTCTCTTGTGTTTTTCACAAAAAAAGAATTGCTTATTAGAGTGGGCGATTCAGAAGATATGTCCGATATTGACGAACTATTAGACCGTATGGAAAAATACAACTTTTAAATTTTAAACCGTGCTTTGTTTAAGTGCGGTTTTTTATTTAAAAAATGGGCAAAAATATGGTTATAATCACCATATTTAGCCGTATTTGGTTATAAATCTTTTAAAGCATAAAAAAATTATTTGTGTAAAAAAATTTTAGGTGATATAATCTAGTTAACGAAATATAAGGAAGGTAAAAGGTTTTATGAAAATTGCAAAAGTTGGCATAAATGGATTTGGTAGAATTGGCAGACAACTTGTTAGAATTGCATCAAAACTTGATAATGTAGATGTTGTTGCTGTTAATGACCCATTTATTGATTTGGAATATGCTAAGTATATGTTGGAACGTGATACTATTCACGGAACATTTGATGGTAAGGTAGAAGTAAGGGATAACTACCTTATTGTAAACGGCAAAAAGATTAGATTTTTTGCAGAAATGAACCCAGAAAACATTGATTGGAAGGGTGCTGGTGCAGAGTATGTGTGCGAAGCAACAGGCAAATTTACTAAAGCTGAAGATGCCATGCGTCACATTCAAGGCGGTGCAAAACATGTAATTATTACCGCTCCTGGTAAAAATTGCCCAATGTTTGTGTATGGTGTAAACGAAAACGAATACAAATCTGACATGAAAATTGTTAGTAATGCAAGTTGTACAACAAACTGTTTGGCTCCACTTGCTAAGATTATTAACGATAATTTTGGAATTGAAGAAGGTCTTATGACTACAGTTCACTCTGTTACCGCAACCCAACTTACAGTTGATGGCCCTAGTAAAAAAGACTGGCGTGGTGGCAGGGCTGCTTGCGGAAACATTATTCCAAGTAGTACGGGTGCTGCTAAGGCTGTTGGGGTGGTTATTCCAGAACTTAACGGCAAACTTACAGGTATGAGTTTTAGGGTTCCTACTCTTGATGTGAGTGTTGTTGACCTTACTGTAAGACTTAAAAAACCTACAACTTACGATGAAATTAAAGCCGTAGTTAAAGCATACTCACAAAAACAAATGAAAGGTATTATGGGATATACTGACGAGGCACTTGTAAGTAGTGACTTTATTGGCGATGATCGTGCAAGCATTTTTGATGCATCTGCAGGAATTATGCTTAGTCCAACATTTGTAAAACTTGTTGCTTGGTATGACAACGAATGGGGTTATAGCACACAAGTTATGAGATTAATTCAACATATGTGCAAAGTAGACAATAAATAATATTTTAAGCCGTAGTAAAATACTACGGTTTTTTGTTTTTTATTGACCATGAAGTGCGAAAATTGGTTATAACTTTATGACTATTTAGAGGGATTTGTAATGTAAGGTTTAAGATTGAATTTTTCTTGTAAAGCATGTGTAAAACATCTATATTGTGTATTTGTTTGCTGTTTTTAAGTAATTTATGGTATAATATATATTAGGAGATAAATAATATGAGATGCCCAGTGTGTGGTTATAAAATTAAAAATGGCAATATTTGTCCTTATTGTAAAATTGATGATGACCAAATTAAAAATGCTAGCAACAAGCAAGCAATTCAACATATCAAAGAACACAAGAAAGATGTTGTACTTTCTGATGTTTTGCCTAGCGATATCAATTATACAAGATTGCTATTAATGACAATTTTGCTGGGTGTTTGGGGTGGTCACAACTTTTACGTGGGAAGATACAAACGAGGATTATTTTTTGTTTTTGCATTCTTTATTGCCTTTATTGCTTATACTGTTTACACAACATGGTATGAAGGGAATAAAGTTGTTGAGGCAATAATGCAGGTATTTATAATTTTTGAAGCGGTGGCAATGTGTTTGTGGCTGTCCGATGTTTTTAGGGTGATAGCAAAAAAATTTCCTGTGCCTGTGGTTTTGGCTGAAAAACGAACTATGGACACACTAAATAAAACCAAAAAGAAATGAAATAACAACAATATTTTAACTAAAAAATGGCTAGTATTAGCCATTTTTATTTTGTCTAAATTATTAGTTGTGCTAAACTAATAATGTGTAAAATTAAAGCACAAAAAGGGAGAATTATATGGAAATAGTTAAAGTTCACGCAAGACAGATTTTAGATAGTCGTGGAAATCCAACCGTTGAAGTTGAAGTTACACTTGCAGACGGAACAATGGGTAGAGCGGCTGTGCCATCGGGTGCATCAACAGGTGCTTTTGAAGCGGTTGAATTAAGAGACGGCGATAAGAAAAATTATATGGGCAAATCTGTTGAAAAAGCAGTGAGCAATGTAAACAATATAATCGCAAAAGCAATAATTGGCAAAAATGTGTACGACCAAGAAGAAATTGACCAAACAATGATTGAATTAGATGGAACAGACAATAAAGGTAAACTTGGAGCAAATGCAATCTTAGGTGTGTCGCTAGCATGTGCTAGAGCAGGTGCTAATGCTGACGGTGTTTCGCTATTTACTTACTTAAATCAAAATGGTGTTACACTTCCAGTGCCAATGATGAACATTATTAATGGTGGCAAACACGCAGATAACAGCATTAACATTCAAGAATGTATGATTATGCCGGTTGGAGCAAAAACATTTAAAGAAGCATTAAGGTGGTGTGCTGAAGTATTTCACAATCTTAAAGCAATTTTAAAAGAAAAGGGGCTTGCAACTGCTGTTGGTGATGAAGGCGGATTTGCACCAAACCTAAAAAGTGATGAAGAAGCCTTTGCATTAATTGTTGAAGCGGTGAAAAAAGCGGGCTATGAACCAGGAAAGGATTTTTATATTGCAATTGATGCCGCAGCAACTGAAATGTATGACGAAGCAAAGAAAAATGGCAAAGAAGGAATGTATTATTTCTGGAAAACCGGACAATATTTTACTCCAGAACAACTTGTAGAATATTGGGAACAACTTGCTGGCAAGTATCCAATTATCTCGCTAGAAGATGGTGTTGCTGAAGAAGATTGGGCTACATGGAAATTATTAACCGACAAACTAGGTAAGAAAATACAACTTGTTGGTGATGACTTGTTTGTAACAAATCCAAAACGTTTTGAAAAGGGAATAAAAATGGGCGTTGCTAATGCAATACTTATTAAACTAAACCAAATAGGCACTTTAACCGAAACCTTGGAAACCATGAAAATGGCAGAAAAAGCAGGTTATGCTTCAATTGTTTCACATCGTAGTGGAGAAACTGAAGATACAACAATCGCCGATGTTGCTGTTGCTACAAATAGCGGTCAAATAAAAACTGGTGCACCAAGTAGAACTGACCGTGTTGCAAAATACAATCAACTTCTTAGAATTGAAGAAGAATTGGGTTCTAAAGCAAAATATTTGGGAATTAAATGCTTTAAATCATTAAAAAAATAATCATTAATAATTATTTAAATGGGTTTTATAAAAATAACAGGCTTTATGGTCTGTTATTTTTTTGCTTAATTTTTAACATTTTGATATAATAATTACATGAAAACAATAAAGACTAATGTGAATGACCTATATGAGATAAAGAAAAGCGAGTTTTATTCTTTTCTAATTTCGGTGACCAATATGGAAGAAGTAAAAAACCACATAAATGAGATTAGAAAAGAACACAAAACAGCAAGGCATGTTTGTTATGCTTGTATAATGTCACAGCCTAGAGTTGAAAGATGTAGTGATGATGGCGAACCGGACGGCACTGCTGGAAAACCACTTTTGGAACTACTAAAAAAACGTGGGCTAGAAAATGTGCTACTGGTGGTTGTCAGATATTTTGGCGGAATAAAACTTGGTGCAGGAGGGCTTATTAGAGCCTACACAAATGCAGGAGTATTGGTGTGTGATAAGGCAGAAGTTGTTGAACTAGTAAACTATAATAAATACACAATGCTTTGCAATACTAATGAAGTGAAAACTATTTTATCAAAACTAAAACAACTTGGATTAGATGTTGAAAAAATTGAGTATGGTGAAAATGTAACAATAAATGTGAGTGTTGCTAAAGATAAATGTTGTGTGTTTGAAAAAACATTTGAAAATGTTTGCAAGGTGATTAAAAATGAATGAAATTATAATAAGCAAGGTAGAAGTTCAAAAAAATCACAACGATAGGGTGAGTATATTTGTAGATGACAAATATTTTGCAAGTATGTACCTTGATACTGCTGTAAAATATGGAATAAAAAAAGACCTTAAGATTGATGAAGAGAAACTAAAAAATTACATAATTGAAAGTGAAAAGCATTTGGCTTTTGATAAAGCGGTTAATTATCAAAACACTGCATTCAAAACAAAAAAACAAATACGAGATTATCTTAACAAAAAAGGCTATGACAAAATTGTTGTTGATTATGTAATAGATAAGATGTGTGAGTATGGTTTTTTAGATGATGAGAAATTTGCAGATATGTATATTTCTACTTATGAAAAAAAATACGGCCCCAACATGTTAAAAACAAAACTTATTCAAAAGGGCGTAAGTAAAGTAATTGTTGAAGAAAAGCTTTCAGAATTTGAGACAAATGAAGATATAATTGATAAACTTTTGCTTAAAAAATTGGGTAATAAGCCACCAACTAGTGAGAATTTGACAAAATGTATAAGGTTTTTGTCAAGTAGGGGTTATGATTACGATGATATTAAAAAATCAATTAATAAAATAAAAAAGGGAGAAATGGATTATGAATAAAGTTGGAATTGATGTGTTGGAAGTAAAAAGAATGGAAGATTATGTGAAAAGAGAGCTTCCTATGGAAAAGATTTTTACTGAATATGAAATTGAATATATTAAAAAAGTGGCTAAATCTTACACACGTATGGCAGGTATTTTTAGTGCTAAAGAAGCCTTTTTAAAAGCTACTGGTGTAGGTGTCAAAAACGGGATTTCTTTGCTTGAAGTGGAAGTAAAACACGAAGAAAATGGAAGACCATATTTAAACCTTATTGGTAAGGCTAAAGTTACTTTTGATAAAATGAAATTTAAAAATTGTGACATTAGCATATCACATACCGACAATATTGCCACAGCAATTTGCATATTAAATTAATTTTTACACAATTTAATAATAACAAAATAAATTCTAGTTAATCATTACTAGAATTTTTTTAACTTTTGGTGGTGAAAATGCAAAAAAACAACAATATTTTTATTAAAAATAATGAAAGTTTTGAAAAATACAGTTTAGAACTAATGGCTTTGGCAAATAATTTAGATGATAACAAAAGACTAAGCCCTAAGCATATAATAAGTTATAACAAGTGTGAAAGTTTGTATTCTAGTTATATGCCATTTTTGGAATCTAGGTTAAAGTCGGAAAACACTGTTTTTGATGACATGGGGGACGGAGATTTAATTAATTATGAAAAGTGGTTAAAGTGAATGTTTGATGATTTTAAACGTGGAGAATTGTATTATGCCGACCTTAGTCCTGTCGTGGGAAGCGAACAGGGTGGTGTGCGTCCAGTGTTAATAATTCAAAACAATGTTGGCAATAAGTATTCGCCAACAGTTATTGTTGCTGCCATTACTAGCCAAATTAACAAGGCTAAGTTGCCCACACATATAGAACTTAATACCGATTATGGACTGCAAAAAAACTCGGTTGTACTACTAGAACAACTTAGAACACTAGATAAAAGGCGTTTAAAAGAAAAAATAGGAATTGTTGACACATCTAAAATGCGAAAAATCGACAATGCTCTGCTAATAAGTTTGGGGTTTGTGTAAATTTGATAAAATCGTTACATAACCCCATTTTTTTTGCTTTTTTCATATAAAAAACCTGGAAAAGCCTATTGATTTAATGCGTATAATGTGATATAATATATTTAATAAAAATTTGGGGGAATTGTGGAAATGGCAACAACTTATGATGTTAAAGAATTGGCATCTTTATTATCTGGCAAAGTTGTAGACGAAACTACGGGTAAAGAAAGGGGTTATACTGACGAAGAAAAGGTAGAAATAGTACAACAATTTTGTGCAACTCATTCTATTAGTAGCCCGGCAGATCTTAGAAAGTTGGCAGAAAATATTAAAACCGAAACTGAAAAGGTTTGTGGTGTTATTACTACGAGTGCGGGCGGTGAGTATATTTGCGTGTCTAGTGGTAGCATTGGTAAATACATTTGCAGTTATAGGGACAACTTTTTTAACCGTATCGATTTCAGACGAATATATGATCGAAAAGAAACACTTCCTGCTGATATCGGCGGTGTTGGTTATTCACAATTTGAATCATTTAAAATCTTTATGACAGGTAGAAGATCAACAGAATATGAAAAGTCTAAATTTTGTGATGGAGAGGGAAGTCCTTTTCTTTATTACGATAAATTGATGAGGTTACTAGAAACAAGTAAAAACCGTGTAAAAAATATGAAATTTAGTGTTGTTCCTGAAAGCTTAGAAATTGCTAATGCTGTTATTTCTTTAAACGAAGCAATCACTCAAAGGGCTTATGCTAAAAAAGTATATAAAAACTGTGTTGAAAATGGTACAGACATTTATGATTCTTTAAAAAAACTTGAAGAAGATTATATGGCTATAAGAAGTATCGGGAAAATTTCGGCTCTTGAAAAGTTTTTTGGTGAGTATGGTTATGTAGTACAATCGATTTTTGATTATGCAACATATATAGCTCGTGATAATTCACTTACTGAGTTTTTCAAGGCAGAGATAGAAGAACTACGAGCTGAACTTCCAAAATCTAAAATTACATCGGGTGCTTCTGATACCGCTCCTGAAACTATGGGGAGAGAGCGTGAAACTGTAGCATCTGCTGGTGCTGATACACCATCTAAAATTAAAACTTCATTGGTTTCGGACACAAGTACAGAAAGTGGTACTGATATAAGTACTGCTACTTCAAAATCGGGTCCATCACATGGATTTGCATCGGGTTCTTCTGGTGCACCATCTAAAACTACAGAAACAACAGAAACTGAATCTGAAACAACATCGAGAGAATCTACTGATACTGAAACTTCAACAACAGGTTCTCCAGAAACTACATCAGAAGAATCTGAAACTGTAGAATCTGTTGGTACTGATACACCATCTGAAATCACAGAAACTGAAGATACACCAGTGGGTGGAACTGAAACAACAGAAACTACAGAAACAGCAGGTACAGGTGCAGGCACGGGTATTGATACTGGTGCTGATACAGGTACAGGTACTGGTACACCAGCACATGGTGCTGGTTTGGGCTCGGGTAGTCATACAGCAGGCACTGGTACAAGTACAAGTGGTGCAATACCAACTGGAACTAGTTATACATTTAGAAGGAGAGGGTTTCTCTCTAGAGTTGGCAGAGCAATTGCTCGTCACCCATTCTTTACAGGACTTATTACTGCTGGTGTTATAACATTACTTAGTACAGCGATTACACTTGCAGGTATACCATTTATTCTTGCAAATATTGGTGTTATTTTACCAACTGTATTTGTTGGTATTCCATTCGTTGGTGGTGCAAGTGGATTAGTAGGTAGGGTTGTTAGCCCTAAATACAGAAATTTCAGATATGATTACGATATTGAGAAAAACTTTAAAAAGATTTGGAAAAATACTATTGCCATTGAAAACACCATTAATAATGCTAAGAGTTTAGTTGGTGAACATGTATTTGATGAAATCACTAATGTTAGTGATGCTAGTACTCATATCGAAACAAATAGGGCTAAAGCTCAAAAAATTCAAGAATTGGTGGACGATAGTAGTGTTGATACAACCACTATTGAAATTATTAGAAAATTGTCTCAAGCAAAAAGAAGAGAAATCAACAAAAAAGCGAAAGCTAATTCTAGAAAAATGAATAAGATTGTTGACATAATTAGTAAAAAGAGTGTTAACTCTGTTGATTTAGGCGAACCGGACCCTAGTGCTTTTGTTAAAACAGATATCGATGCGTTAGATTACGAAAGATATAGAAGTAGCACCGATGCAAAAGAAGTTGAAACCATGCGTCATATTTCTAGATTTGGAAGTGGAAGCACAGGTACAAGAACGGGTACAGGTACACATACAAGTGGTGGTACAGGACGTACCAGATAATTTATACAATTAAGTATTAGCTATACAGGTAAAAAAAACGTGGAAAAACCATGGTTTTTTACTTTTTGTATAGTACTGAGAACAAAATGCTTTCTTTTTAACAGCGACAACATATCTTATGTTTATAGTTTTTTGCAATTAAGTAAGTTTTGTTTATAATTTTGTGGAGAGTATGGTGGGTATAGTAAGTTTGATACTTCTAAATGGGAAATATGACATAAATAAAGGGGATTATGACATAAAATTGGTTTAAAATTACCTATTGACTTGAAGGCTACAATGTAGTATAATAGGCTAAACAAAAAATTGAGGGGGCTATGAAAAATGGCAACAAAATATGATATTACTAAGTTGGCTACTTTATTGTCTGGTGATGTTGTAGATTCAACAACTGGCAAAAAAAGAAGCATGACTGACGAAGAAAAACGTGAAAAAGTGGCAGAATTTTGTTCAGAAATGGGCATTGATACTGCCGATTTTTCTGGTGAACTTAAAATATTAATGAGTGATGTTAAAACTGCTACTAAAAAGGTTTGCGGTGTAATTCATTCTAAAGATGGTAATTACGTTAGTGTTACCAGAAAAAGCATTGGCAGTTATCTTACAAGTTATGTTGACAACTTTCTAAACGATGAAAGTGTTAGAAAGCAAGAAAATAAAGAAAAATATTTTGAATTTCTTATGGGTGAAAAAGCTACATACCTAGATGAAGAAACTTGTAAGGGTTTGTTGGCTGAAAACATGAATAGGGCTAAAAATGCAAAATTCGGCAAAACTCCAGATCTATTAGACATTGCAAATGCAGTTGTTTCTTATAATGAAGCCGTTTCAACACGTGAATACGTAGAAAAAATTTATAAAAACTGCGTTGTTAATGGTGTTGATATTTATCAAAGTGCAAAAACATTAGAAGAAAACTATAGTACTTATGCTAGCGATAAGAAAGTGATTGCACCAGTTGAAAGCTTTTATGCAAAAAATGGTGGATTTGAAAGTGCAGACCCTAGTGTGAGTGGTCGTGGTCAAGCATTAGTATCAAGAAGCTTGGCAGATTTTGTTGATACTCAAATCTCAACAGGACGTAGAGTTACAAAGACTGAAGTTAAAAATCTTAACACAGAAATAAATAAGGCAAAAGTTGCAGAAAGTAGTGCATCAGAACATGCGCTTGACCTTAACCCTGTTGTAGGCGAATCTGATAAGGCTGAATCTAGCAATGATAAAGAAGGACATGATTCTAACAATTATACTGATGGTCAATATAAGATTCCAAAGCGTGGTTTCTTTGCTAGAGTAGGTAGATGGATGGGACGTCATCCATTCCTTACAAGCTTGATTACAGTGGGTACATTTATTGTAACAGGTGGACTTATTAATCCAGTATTTATGCTTAGTAACATTGCAACTTTGATTTTAGCATGTGGTGGAGGTCTTGCTTCTGTTGCTGCAGGTGGTGGAATTGTTAGAGCAGTAAGTCCTAAATACAAAAACTTTATTTACAATTATGATATTGAAAAATACTTTAAAAAGATTAAGAAGAACAATATTAAAGCTGAAACAACACTTGATATTGTTAAAGGCTTAGTTGGTGAAAAAGAATTTGAAGCAGTGGCACAAGTTAAGCCTAAAACTACAAATATTGAAACTAATAAGGCTAAGGCTCAAAAAATTGAAGAACTTGTTGGTGCTGGTAAGGTAGATAATGATACAATTGCTCAAGTTAAAGCAATTGCTGATGCTAGAAAGAAAAAAGTTGGTAAGGCCCTTGACAATTCTAAGAAGATGGATAAAATTCAAGCATTACTTACTAAAAAACAGATTAATGCTGTTGATTTAGGTGTAGAGAATGTAAAAGACTCTGTTGCTGACGAACGTAAGGCTTTAAGATACGAACAATTAAAACAACAACAAAATAATCGTGATTATACAAATATGTTACACATTGCTCGTTATAAAAAGAATGCAGAAGAAAGCAAAACAACTAAAGATGATGAACCACTTGTAAAATAAGTGATTTACATAAATATTAGCTATATAAAAAAACCATGGATAATTCATGGTTTTTTTATTTTTTGCATAGTAGTGTTTTGGCGTGGTTTTATTTATGGTATTAGCCATGAAAACGATGTAGAAATGTGTAACAATGTGGAAAAAACAGGAAATAAAATTTCATTTTACGTGAGTTTTTAAGTTGCCTAATTTTTCTTAAATATATATAATATATTTAGGAGATTTAAAATGAACAATTTAGGCGATAAACAGATTAATATATTAGGTTTTAAATTTAAACTTAAAAACTTTATTCTTACAATTACAGTGGCGCTCGGTGTTTTGCTTGTGTTGATTTTACTTGACACGCTTACAAGTATTGATATTAGTTGGTATGGGGTAATAATAGGAACAGGGTTTTTAGTTGCGCTAGTTATGGCTACACAGTTGTGTGAGGCTAGGGGAATAAATAAAGAGTTTCCTTATGACCTAATACTTTGGGTGTTTCCACTTTCGTTAATAGGTGCTCGTACATATTATGTGTTGTGCTCACTTGATGAGTTTAGCAACTTTTGGGAAATGTGTGCTATCTGGAATGGTGGAATGGCTATATATGGCGGAATAATTGGCGGTTTAATAGGGCTTATTATATGCTGTCTTATTAAGAAAAAAGACATTATTGCCACAATGGATGTGGCTGCTCCTTGTCTTATCATGGCACAAGCAATAGGACGTTGGGGAAACTTTGTAAACCAAGAAGTGTATGGTTTTGAAGTAACCAACAAGGCTTGGCAGTGGTTTCCAGTGTGTGTTCATATTACAAAAAATGGCATGGATAGTTGGCATTTGGCTACATTCTTTTATGAAAGTGTCCTAAATCTTATAGGAGCTGTTATACTTATTGTGCTTTTAAGAAAAGTAAAACAAAAGGGTATAGTGGCTTCATCGTACTTAATTTATTACGGAATTGTTAGATTTTTCTTAGAGGGTTTAAGAGTTCCTGGCTATATTTTGTATATTCCTGGTACTAATTTCCCAGTATCTCAAGCAGTTAGTTTGGCTATAATTTTAATAGGTGTAATTTGGTTAAGTTGCATACTAATTAAAAATGGCAGAAAAATCAAAAATGAAAAAAACAACGATTTACAGGCTGACAACAACAAGTAGTTTTGTTTTGCTTATAATTTTTTGGATACTAATATTAAAAAACATTATATATTTAAGTTTTAACGTGATCTGGTTTCCGTCATTACTATTATATATTTCACTTGCGTTGTTTTTAAAATATGCATTGTTTAGAAGCGACAATATTTTGTGGTTTGCAATATATTTAACATTTGTTGCCACCTTTAACTATGTAAGTGTGGTATTTATTAAAAATAATGCTTACTATCCAATGTATATTTTGTTTGGTGCGGTAGATAGTTTGATTTTGGCCATAACATTTAAAAGTCTGTGGCAAATATGTTTGGCTATAATGCTAATATTCATTGGAATGCCATTGTTTTTGATTTCATTTTCAATTATTGGCATTTGGTGGTTTTTACTTATATATGCAGTATGCCTAGTTGTGGGCGGTCTTTGTGTTAATTTTGTTTATAATTTTGTGGAGAGTAGATATGGTAAAGTTTGATATTGATAAAAAGGGTTATGATATAGAACAAGTAGAGAATTACATTAATACATTAAGCCTTAAATACGAAGAAAAACTAGCGGAACAAAAAGACCGTGTTTTTACTATGCGTAACGAACTTGACGTGTTGAAAAATCGCTTGGAAGCATATCAAAATAAGGACAAGCAGATATCTCAAGCATTGTATTTTGCTGTTGAGAAGGCAGAGCAAATTGAAAACAGTGCAAGAAAGTTGTATGACCTTGAAATTAAACGTGTAAACATCTTGTACGAACGTTGGAGAGTGCTTATTGACCAACTAGAACAAAGTTATGGTGGTAAAAGCATTGACCCACAAATTAGCAAAATGATGGACGAATTAAAAAACGGGCTAGATAGTGTAATGGCTCAAAACAATAACATTGCAAACTCTAATATTAAACAGGAACTAAAAGAAAATAGTGATAATTACATAAAAAATCTGCTTAATAAAATGGACTATGTCATTAATGATAAGCCAAAGAAAAAAGCAGAACCAAAGGAAACAAAGAAAAAGGAAGAAGAAAAACCTAGCATAGGAAACAGGTTAAAAGTCCTTAGTTCAAAACTTGATGGAAAGAGTGCCGAAAACTATCTAAATGACGAAAGAGAAATGGAAAGTAATGCATACTCTAAAAGCTTTTTTGGGGCAAAACAAGCAGTTGTTAGTGATAGTGGATTTAACTTAGAAGAAGCCCTAAACCCTAAGGAAGATTTAGAAGAAATAATGAAGGCGTTTGATTTTTTTAACAATGGTAATAATGGTGAAAAATAGGCTTAATTAAGCTGTTTTTCATGTTTTTGCATAATACTTAAAATGGGAGTAATACATATGTTTCCAATTACTAAAAATTGGTATAACTTGCTTAGTGATGAACTAAACAGCAACAAGTTTGCCGACTTCTTAAAGTGGCTTAATAATGAGTATAATACTCAAACAATCTACCCAAAACCAGAAAACGTTTTTAATGCTTTAAACCTTGTGCCATACAAAGATGTTAAGGTTGTTATAATTGGACAAGACCCGTATCATGGTGTAAACCAAGCACACGGATTGTCGTTTTCAGTGGAAAAAGATGTAGATATTCCACCATCACTACGAAATATTTATAAGGAATTGCATGACGATGTTGGAACTTACATTCCAAACAATGGAAACCTTACGAAGTGGGCAAAACAAGGGGTACTTATGCTAAACTCTGTTTTGACTGTAAGGGCAGGTCACCCAAATAGTCATAAGGGCAGAGGCTGGGAACAAATTACTGGCAAAATAATTGACTTATTAAATCAAAGAAAAGACCCAGTTGTATTTTTGTTGTGGGGTGCTAATGCAAGAGCTCTATGTAAAAGTATTAATCCTTGGCATTTGGTACTTACGGCATCTCACCCAAGCCCAATGAGTGCTAATCAAGGTGGGTGGTTTGGTTGTAAGCATTTTAGCAAAACTAACACCTTTTTGGTTGAGCATGGCAAACTACCAATTGACTGGCAAATTGAAAATATTTAGTACTATGCAAATGCTGAAATATGTGTTATAATACTTACATATAAGGAGTTTTTTATGATAAGTTTTTTATGTGACGGATTTATGGATGTTGCACTTCCAATATTAATTTTGGCAGTGGGTTTTACAATTGCAATTGTTGTGTACATAGCACTAAAAAAACGTGGACTTCCAGATAAAAACATTGCACTAAAGGTGGGCAAAGGCAAGCCAGAAGTAGAACTTAACAAGTGTTATATTACTGCCGAAGAAATGAAAATTTTGGAATATGTGCACAAGGCTTTACCAAAGGATTTTATCGCTTTTCCAAGAGTAGGGGTTAATCAAATTGTTTCGCCTACTAAAAATTTGGTGGCTTACAATTCAATTTTAAGTAAATATCTTGATATTTGTGTTTTTTATAGGAAAACAATGGAGCCACTTTTAGTAATTGACTTACAATGGGATAACGAAATAAAACAACAATTTAAAGTTATGGACAACAATGTTGTGGCTGTTCTTAACGCAGTAAAACTAAAAGTTGTGCCTATTAAAGTAGAACCTGCTTACGACATTGCTGAGCTTAGAAAGAAATTACTAAGTGCATTGCCAGATAAAATGATTGCAATGCTTAAAAAGGATTATATTGACGGTGAAAGCAAAGAAAAATAGGAGAGCATATAATGGAAAATAAAATATGCCAAAGTTGCGGAATGCCTATTGTAGATAAGTCTCAATATGGAACAAACAAAGATGGTGGTATGAGCGAGTTGTATTGCAAGTATTGTTATACTAATGGAAAATTTATTGATGATGTGAGCATGAAAGAATACATTAACATGTGTTCTCAGTATGGCGCACAAGCAGGAATGACAAATGAACAAATGAAATCTTTTTGTGAAAAATTATTCCCAACCTTGAAAAGATGGAAAAAGGAAAAAACACCCAGAAATTAGGGTGTTTTTTTGATTTTTGCATAGTATTAATGATATTTGCCATTTTATTGTGTAAAAAAATCAAAAAAATGTTGATTTCCCTTGACTTTTGCGGGGGGGGGGTATACTAAGAAAAAAATAACAAAAGGGAAAATGTATGAAAGGATTTAGTTTAAAAAAATGGATTGAAAGTTATAGAGCAAAATACTACGAGCCATCAAGAGATAATGATAATTTTCAAGAGATAATGGATTATTATAGTATTGCTTATGCTTATGATAATCTAGACAAATTATCTGAAAAGGAAATAAGCGATTTAAAGAAAAAGTTTATTGAGATTCAAAAACAAGAAGCTAAGGATACTAATGCTATTTTTGATGAACAAACATCAGTTGAAAATATGGATTTGGAATATATGGAAGTTGGTGTTCCAACAGAGCAAAGTATTAGACAATTGATAGGAATGGTTGCTACAGGTGCTAAATATTCTAAAGGCAACACTGTTGTTGACTGGGGTAGAAAGGCTGAAAAAGCAAATAAAATTGTTAATACATATGTTCATGATGGATACAATATTTATCCAATGCTTACAAGTTTGGCAAAAGAGAAAAAAGAACTTGAAAAATCTTTAAATGAAGAAAAATCAAAATCATTTACAACAAAAAACGGAAAACCTGCTACAATTAATGGTGGAATTCGCTTAGAGGGTGGTCCAGATCAAGAAACAGTTAAGGATTTAAGTGAAAGCATTAAATTAAATGGCTTTGGCATTAAAGTTCTTGAAAATGCTGAAGAATTGTCACCTTACAAGCAAGTATTTGATATTTCGGATAAAATAGGAGAACTAAATAGGGAAACCGCTAAAGCACTAGATAGCAATGACCCAAATTTTGATTTAGAGGCTACACAAAAACAAATTGATGAATTAAGACAACAACTTACAACTATGGTTGGGGGTTATGATCCTGATTTTCTTATGGCAACTGCTGATAGTAGGCTTGAATACTTTGCCGCAACTAATAGCAAAATGCAAGGCATTCACAAATATGGACTAAGTGAAATAAGGAAATCCATAAGCATGGCAGAAAAATTAAAAGAACAACAAGTAGAAAAAAATATGGAATCAGACAAACTTCAATTTACTGGTGTTATGGGCGAAATTCCAAATGTTAAAGATGGTATTAATGTAGTACCAAAAAGATAAAAAATAAAAGATGCTTTATTATAAGCATCTTTTTTTTGTACAAAAAAAACCGCACAGCCATTTTTGATGCGGTTATAATAACCCGAACAAGTACCGAAACTCCTTTAAAGCTACCTTATGGCACACACTTTAATCTATTTAATGCTGCTGTCTTCCGACCCTGACATGGTTCGTAGCAAAACGTTGCACAAGACCTTAAATTCAACATTTTAGTATTTGTTCTAAAATTACCTAACCTAACACCGAGAACGGCATTCAGCCCCGCATATAGTGGATTTCGGGAATAGGGCACCACTAGCTCCCCGCTTAGTACGGTATTTAGTATTATAACTTATACTAAGTGATTTTGCAAGTGTTTTGGCATTTTAAAAATCTACAAATTTTGGCGAATTGAATAAAAATATAAGTAAGTGTCAACTTTTTTAAGTACGTAAAAATTTATTGCGGAAATAAAAACACTATAAAATAAGTTGGTTAATTTACAAAAAAGTGTTAATATTTATATGATATTTTTATTAACAAAGGGAAAGCAATGAATATTAGTATAGGAAAGTCAAACAATGCATTGCGTTTTATTAATGCATACAACAAAATAGAATCTGCTCTTAGAGCTCAAAATAATTATGGCACATCTGTGACTTATTCGGAAGCGGTAAGACGTGCTAGCCGTAACAACAGTATTGTTAGAAAATATGAAGATGATTTGGTTAGTTATGGGATGCTTAGAAATGCCATTGTGCACAATTCAAATGATCAGTATGTTATTGCAGAGCCTTTTGATGATGTTGTGAAAGATTATGAACATATTGCAAATCTTATTTGTACGCCACCACTTGCAATAAACACATCTTGTGTAAAACAAGTGAAATGTGTTGATGCTAAAATCACTCTTAAAGAAGCATTAATTTATATGAGCAAAACAGGGTATAGTAGTTTTCCTGTTTTTAAAGAAGGAATGCTGGTTGGTGTGGCAAATTCTGGAAAACTAGCGGTGGAAATGGGCAAACGACTTGCAAATGGCGAAAACATTAACGAGTTTTTAAATTCGCATATTGGTGATGTTGTAAAGCATGTTGGCGAAGAAAACTTCTATACTATTGTAGATAAAAATGTAACAATAGATAGGGTTATGAATTTGTTTGCAGAAAATCGTAAACTTGCGGTCGTGCTTATTACACCTCGTGGAAGTTTGGTTGAAGTACCAGTTGGTATTATTGCGGTTTCAGATATTCTAGAAATAAATAAAGTTTTAGATGATTACAAATAATCTTGACATTAAAAAATTATTGTATTAAAATTATGTTAGTTTAATAAAAATGCAGTGATAAAGGACACGTTTTATAAGAATAAGGTTTTTAGAGAGCGGGCGGATGGTGAAAGCCCAAAACATATCTTATTAAATATCACCTTTTAGCAGAGCAGACGAAAATTGGAGTAATTTGCTACGGCTGTTTCCCGTTATCGAAACCGTATGTGATGGCATATTGTTATAAGTGGTTAAAATGCTTGTTTTTAAGTGTTTCTTATAACACATAAAAGCAAGCTTTTTTGTTTTTAATGTGCCTTATTAAACCAAAAGGAGAGTATTATGTATAAAAAGGTTGATGCTAATCTTAATTTTCCAAAACAAGAACAAGAAGTTTTGAATTTTTGGAGAGAAAACGACATTAAAAAACAATGTATGTCTAGAAATAAAGGTGCAAAGCGCTTTAATTTCTATGAGGGTCCACCTACTGCAAATGGTGTTCCACACTCGGGACACGTTCTTACTAGAGTACTAAAAGACGTGTTTACTCGTTATAAATCAATGCAAGGGTATTTTGTTCCTCGTAAGGGTGGCTGGGATACTCATGGTCTTCCAGTAGAACTATCTGTTGAAAAAGAACTAGGAATTAGTGGAAAACAGCAAATTGAAGAGTATGGTGTAGAAAAGTTTATAAAACGCTGTAAAGAAAATGTTTGGAAATATGTTGATATTTGGAAAGAATTTTCCGACCGTGTTGGCTATTTTGTTAATATGGAAGACGATTACTACGTGACATATTACGATAGTTATATTGAAAGTGTGTGGTGGGCTTTAAAAGAAATGGACAAAAAGGGTCTACTTTACAAAGGTTACAAGATTTTACCTAGTTGCCCACGTTGTGGAACAGCACTTTCTTCTCACGAACTAGCACAAGGTTATGAAGACCGCAAGGACACAACAGTTGTTGCTAAGTTTAAAAGTGTAGATATGCCAGACACATATTTCTTAGCATGGACAACCACACCTTGGACACTTCCTTCAAACATTGCGCTTTGCGTGAATGCAGACGAAGATTATGTTAAGGTTTTGGCTAATGGTGAGTACTATATTTTAGCAAAAGCACTTCTTGGTGCACATTTTAAAGACGGCGAATATGAAATTGTAGACACATTTAAAGGTAAAACCCTTGAATACAAAAAATATGTTCCGTTATTTGACTTTGTTGACGAAAAAGAAGCAAGTAAGGGGTACTTTGTAACTTGTGATCCTTATGTTACACTTACAGATGGTACAGGAATTGTTCATATTGCTCCGGCATTTGGTGAAGATGACTCTAATGTTGGCAGAAAATATAACTTGCCATTTATTCAATTGGTAGATAAATTTGGTAAATTCACAAGCAATTGTGGTAAATATGCTGGCGAAGATGTATTTACAAAAAACGATGAAATTGTTGAGGATTTGCGTGCAGTAGGTAAGGTGTTTAAATCACAAAAACATGTACACAGTTATCCACATTGCTGGCGTTGTCATAGCCCACTTATATACTTTGCAAGAAGTAGTTGGTTTGTAAAAACAACCGAGCTTAGAAAAGACATGGTTAAAAACAACAACACAGTTAATTGGTTGCCAGAAAGTGTAAAAAATGGCAGAATGGGTAACTTCCTTGAAAACAACATTGACTGGTGTTTAAGCCGTGACAGATATTGGGGCACACCGCTTCCTGTTTGGATGTGCGAATGCGGTCACTATCATGTTATGGGTAGTAAGGCAGAACTTAAAGAACTATGCCATGTTGATGGTGATATTGAACTTCATAAGCCTTATGTTGATGCACTTACAATGACTTGCCCTAAGTGTGGAAAAACCATGCACCGTGAACCAGAAGTTATTGACTGCTGGTTTGATTCGGGTAGTATGCCATTTGCTCAACATCATTATCCTTTTGAGAACAAAGAATTATTTAAAGAAAGTTTCCCTGCGCAATTTATTAGCGAAGGAATTGACCAAACTCGTGGCTGGTTTTATGCGCTTCAAGCAATCTCAACAGCACTATTTAATAAAAGCCCATATGAGACATGTATTGCCAACGGAATGGTTGTTGATGACCAGGGCAGAAAATTAAGTAAGAGCCTTGGAAACTATGTTCCACCTATGGAAATGCTAGGCAAAATGGGTGCAGACCCTGTACGTTGGACATTCTATACTGGTAGTCAACCTTGGAACAACTTAATTTTAACTGAAAACACTGTTACTGAAAGCCAAAAGAAGTATTTTGGAACATTGTGGAACACTTATGCATTCTATGTGCTTTATGCTGATATTGATAAATTTGACCCTAGCAAATACTCGCTAAAAGACTGCAAGTTGTCGGTTATGGATAAGTGGATTTTAAGTGAACTAAACAAGCTTATTGAGTATGTATGCTCCGAACTTGATAAGTTCCATGTAACCGAAAGTAGTAGGGCAATGGAAGACTTTGTAGACAAACTTTCAAACTGGTATATTAGACTTTGCCGTAAAAGATATTGGGGCGAAGATTTTAGCGAAGATAAAAAAGCGGCATATGTTACACTTTATACTGTTCTTTCTACTTATGCAAAACTATCGGCACCATTTACACCATTTATGAGTGAAACAATCTATCAAAACATTGTTCTTGGGTTTGATAAAACTCAACCAAAGAGTGTGCATTTGTGTGATTATCCTAAGGCTGATAAGGCTTATATTAACACAAAACTTGGCAAACAAATGGAACTTGTGAGAACTTATACTGAACTTGGACGTAGTGCAAGAAATACAAGCAACATTAAAAATCGTCAACCGCTTGGTGAACTATACTTAACAGATGCAAATAATAAGACAAACTTACCAAAGGAATTAATTCAAATCCTAAAAGACGAATTGAATGTTAAGGAAGTTATGCAACATGAAGATTTGTCTAAGTTTGTAAATTACACATTAAAACCACAATTAAAAACCATTGGACCAAAATATGGAAAAAAACTTAATGCTATTAGAGAATTTTTGACAACTTGTGATGCTATGCAAGTGGTTAAAACGGTGGAAAGTGGTGAAGTATTTAAGACCACAATTGACGGCGATGAAGTAGAGTTTAGTAAAGACGACTTACTAATTTCTGTTAGTCAAAAAGAAGGTTTTGCTTCGGCTACTGACGGAAATGTTGCTGTAATACTTGATACACATCTTACTCAAGAACTTCTTGATGAGGGAATGTACAGAGAATTTGTAAGCAAGGTTCAAAATTTAAGAAAAGCATCGGGCTATGTAGTAACCGATAGAATTTATATTGAAATTAGTGGTGAAAAAGATGTTGTTGATGTTATCTTAAAATTTGCAGACCAAATTAAGCAAGACGTTTTGGCATTAAGCATTACTTGTGGCACAAATGGTGAATTTAGTGAAGACTTTAATCTTAACGACAAAATGTTAAAAGTTTTTATTAGAAGATAGAGTGCTTGGGGGAATAATATGGAAAAACTTAATGTACTATATGAAGATAATCACGTTATTGTGGTGTTAAAGCCACAAAACGTGCCAACCCAAGAAGACGAAAGCAAAGACCTTGATATGCTTACTATGGTTAAGGATTATATTAAGGAAAAATACAACAAGCCAGGTAATGTGTTTGTTGGGCTTGTTCATAGGTTGGATAGACCTACTGGCGGTGTTATGGTTTTTGCAAAAACAAGCAAAGCCGCAACAAGGCTAAGCGAACAAGTAAAAAATAAAGATATGACCAAAAAGTATTTGGCAGTAACAAGTAAGGTTCCTGAAAAGGAAAGTGGAAAACTATCAAACTACTTGCTTAAAAATCCTAAAACAAACACTGTTACTGTTGTACCACAACTTACAAGCGGTGCAAAACTAGCCGAACTTGAATATAAGGTGCTAGATAGTGTAGGTGGCAGAGCATTGGTGGAAGTAAACTTATTTACAGGTAGAAGTCACCAAATTAGAGTGCAATTTAAACATATTGGTTGTGCCTTAGTAGGGGACGCAAAATATGGAGTTGCTACACCTAATAAAAAACTTGCACTTTGGGCATATTTCTTAAGGTTTAAACACCCAGTTAGTGGTCAGATACTAACATTTAAGGTTTTGCCACCAACAGATGAAACACCTTGGAATATGTATAATTACAACAAATTGGTTTAATTTTAATAGGAATTAAAAAGTAAAAAAAATACTGCAATTTGCAGTATTTTTTTGTTGTTTGAATAGTAGTTTATGTGTTTGTATATTTATGCAAAAGTATTGTATGAATATTAAATATTTAAATCTTAAATCGGAAAGGGTGCATTTGTGTTTTTAATATCTTGTTTTTAATATTTTAATATTATTTCCATATTATTTTACTTCTTGTTGGTCGCATATTAAGCAATTTGTTGTAAGTAGTGTTCCTGCAACACTTGATGCATTTTGAATTGCACAACGTGTTACTTTTGTTGGGTCTATAATTCCGTCTTTTAGCATATCGGTATATTTTCCAATAAGAGCATTGTAGCCGTAGTTTTTGTTTCGTTTTTGACCATTTAATACATTGTTTACCACAACACCGCCTTCAATTCCTGCATTTTCAGAGATTTGAAGTAGTGGTGCGGATAGTGTTTTTAATATAATTTCCGCACCTGTTTTTTCATCACCTTTTAGTGCGTTAATAAACTTTTTAAGCGGATTATAACAACTTAGTAGTGCAGTTCCACCGCCGGCAACAATTCCTTCTTCAACAGCACTTTTTGTGGCACTAATTGCATCTTCAATACGGAGTTTTTTCTCTTGCATTTCAACTTCTGTTGCACTGCCTACGCATATTACCGCAACACCGCCTGTAAGTTTTGCTAGTCTATCAAGTAATTCTTCTTTGTCAAAATCGCTTTCAGCCATGTTGATTTGTGATTTTATGATGTCAATTCTGGCACTTATTTTGCTTAATTCGCCTTTGCCTTCGGAAATAGTTGTTGTGTCTTTTGTGACCTTAACAACACCTGCTTTTCCTAGGTTTTCAAGTCTTGTGTCTTTTAATTCTAGCCCAAGTTCTTCTGATATATTTGTTGCGCCAGTGATGGTTGCTATGTCTTCTAAGAATGCTTTTTTTCGGTCGCCATATGCTGGGGCTTTAACTGCCACAACATTTAATATTCCGTGCAATTTGTTTACAACAAGAGTATTAATTACTTCGGTTTCAAAATCGTCAGCAATAATAAGTAGTGGAGCAATGCTAGAAGTTTGTTCTAGAATTGGCAAAATCTCTTGAATGTTGTTAATTTTTCTATCGGTTACTAATATAAATGGGTTGTTTAGTGTTGCAGTCATTTTTTGATTGTCTGTAATCATATATGGCGAAACGTAGCCCTTTTTAAACTGCATTCCTTCCACAATTTTTAGTTCGCTTTTTAGTGTTTTGCCTTCTTCAACAGTAATTACTCCGTCTTTTCCAACTCGCTCAAAAGCCTTACTTATAAGTTCGCCAATTTCGTTGTCGCCAGCACTTATTGATGCAATTTGATATATTTCTTTACTGCTATTTACGGGAGTGCTTAGTTGTTTTAGTGTTTCCACAACTATGTCTGTGGCTTTTGCAATTCCACGTTTTAGGGCAATTGGGTTTGCCCCTGCAGTGCAATTTTTAATGCCTTCCTTAATTATGTTTTGAGCAAGCACGCAGGCTGTTGTTGTGCCGTCACCTGCAAGTTCGTTTGTTTTTATGCTAACTTCTTTTACTAGGCTTGCCCCTAAGTTTTCGTAAGGGTCGCTAAGGTCTATTTCCTTGGCAATTGTTACACCATCGTTGGTGATAAGTGGGGTAGTGAATTTACGTTCTAGCACAACATTTCTACCTTTGGGGCCAAGAGTAATTTTTACTGCATTGGCAAGTTTATTTACACCCACTTCAAGTTTTTTTATTCCGTCAAAACCGTGTAAAATTTGTTTACTCATATTGTTCTCCTTCTATTACTCCTAAAATATCGGTTTCCTTTATTAAAATAAATGTTTCGCCGTCAAGTTTAAATTCACTGCCGGCATATCTATTAATTAGCACAACATCGTTTGGTTTTACGGTGTTTGTGTTTTCGCCCAAGGCAACAACTTGCATTTTTTCGCCTTGTGTAGAGTCGGGCACAATAAGGCTTGATTTTTTGCCTTTTACTGGTGTAATCAAAACTCTATCAAATAATGGTTTTATTATCATATAATTACTCCTATTTTATATTTATATTTTTTTAAAACGTCAACATGTGACAAATTAGGTTTTTTGCAAATATTTTGCGGTTTTAAAAAATATATTATAAGTATAAAATTCATATTAAAGGAAATGCAAATTTTTATGCCAAAAAGTTATAACAGAAACTATGCAAAAACTAAAAAACGCATGATTTTTAAACGTTTTTTTACTGTTGTGTTAATTTTAATAATAGCAGTAGCAATATTGTTTTTAGGCAAGTTTTTGGCTAACTTATTAACTGGGGAATTGTATGTTGGGACAAATAAAATAAAAATTAACAAAACCACATTTTATGCTTTGTGTTTTGGCGAATTTGAAACCGAAAACGATGCAAGAAAATGTGCAGTTTGGCTTGAAAATGCAGGTGGGGCTGGCTACATATATAAAGGCGAGAAATATATAGTTGTTGCAAGGATTTACGAGCAGGAAAGCGATGCTAAAAAAGTGTTAGAAAATATAGGCACAACAACTTATGACGGCTGTGTGAAAACATTTACTACCAAAACAAAGAATATTAAAATAAAAAATCTTAAAAAGATAGATAAAAAAAACATTTTAAATTGTGTAAGAAAACTTGATGAAGTAGCGGGTAGAATTTCGGAGATAGATATAGGCATTGACACCAATGGTCTTACGAATGTTTCAGGAGCAAACAACCTAAATACGTTAAAAACCAAAGTTGGTGAAATTAGACTTACATTAATAGAAACAAATAAGTACTATGCAAATAGTGCAATAAATGGCTTAATTACGTACTGTAATATGATTTTAGATGACATTGATTTGGCTGTAAATAAGTTGCTTGTTTCCACTAATGAAGCAAGTGTGTGTAAGTACCTTTTAACCAACATTCAACTAAATTATTACACTTTATTTAATAATATGTAGGGCTATTTATTTGTCATTTGGTGTAAATTGTTGTACACTAAGGTTATGAAATTTAAACAGTATTTAAAAGAAAACTGGAAAAGTCTAGTTATTAAAATATCAATATTTGCTGTGTGTTTGGTGGTTGATTTAGTCACTAAGGCCATTTTTGCATCTAAATTTAGCGAAAGATTTTCGTCTGGTCAATACGAAAATATCACTGTAATAAAAGGTTTTTTGTCATTTACATATACCGAAAATACAGGTGCGGCATTTAGTATTTTTAACAATAGTACGGTGTTTTTGACCATTTTTAGCGTAATATTTATTGCCGTGTTTATATGGCTTGATTATAGTTTTAAAGATAAAAGCCCTTTGTCTGCAGTGGCGGTAGGGCTTATAATTGCTGGTGCTTTTGGCAATCTAGTTGATCGTTTGTTTTTACATTATGTAAGAGACTTTATTTCATTTGATTTCTTAGGTAATTTCCCAATTTGCAACTTTGCAGATGTGTGCATAAGTGTGGGTTGTGTAATGTACGCAATCTACTTTTTAGTGGTTACAATTAAAAACAATAAAAAACCTAGTGTAGAAGGTGATAAGAATGATAATTGATTATGATGGAAAGCCTACTAGACTAGACATATTTTTGCACGAAAAATTTAATGACCGCACACGTTCGTTTTTAAAAAACTTGATTGTAAATGGTGATGTGCTTGTTAATGGTAAAACTGTTAAGGCGGGATACGAATTGAAAACTGGTGATGCAATTGATGTTGAAATTCCAGAGCCCATTTCACTAGAAGTAAAACCAGAAAAAATTGACCTTGACATTGTGTATGAAGACGAGTATTTTGCGGTTATAAACAAACCTAAAAATATGGTTGTTCACCCAGCGGTTGGGAATTATAGTGGCACACTTGTTAATGCGCTTTTGTACAACATTAGAGATCTTAGTGGTATAAATGGGGTTGTTAGACCTGGCATTGTGCATAGGCTAGACAAAAACACAACAGGACTAATTGTTGTGGCGAAAAACGACTTTGCACATGTTGAATTAAGTAAGCAAATTTCAACTAAAGAATGCCATAGGATTTATAGAGCAGTGGTTGAAGGAAACCTAAAACAAGACGAAGGACAAATAGTAACATATATTGACCGCAGTAAGAAAAACAGACTTAAAATGGCGGTTAGTGACACAGGAAGGCTTGCTCAAACAAACTACAAAGTGCTAACTCATTATAAAAAATACGATTATGTTGAATTTGAATTGAAAACTGGCAGAACTCACCAAATTAGGGTACACTGTGAGTATCTTCATCACCCAATTGTTGGCGATGAGTTGTATGGAAGCAAAACCGAAAAATATTACAGTATGGGGCAGATGTTGCATGCTTACAAACTTATTTTAACGCACCCAAAAACAAAGGAGAGAATGGAGTTTACGGCACCAATTCCAGAGTATATGGTTAAGTTTTTAGATAGCCTTACTTTGCTTTGAAATTTATACAAATTGTGATATAATATTTTTATAGAGGTGAATTATGAATAAAAATGGTAGTGGGCTTAGAGCATTAACTAATTTTGTTGCATACATAGCACTTATTTTAATTGCTGCAGCACTTATTATGAGTAAACTTAATTTTGCACCAAATGTGTGTGCTATTTTCAATAAAATTGCAGTGTATATTGCATACTTTTTGGTGGGGTTTTCATCACTTTGTTATGTGCTATCGAAACGCAGTATTTTAAAAAAGATAATTTGGCTTGCGGCTGCAGTAACTGTGGTTGTGTTAATGATAATTTAGGTGGTTAGATGAAAAAGTTTTTTTCAAATAAATATAACATTATTTTAATAGTTGCTATTGTGCTTTGTTGTATATTTGTGGGCATTTCAACCGCTGTTGATGCTCTTATTCCTGTTTCGCTATTTTTAATAGGTTCAACATGTTTTTATATTGCCTATCTTTTTGTTAGAAAAAAAATTGATAGCGACCGCACAAAAGTAAGTGATTTTATTGACCCAGAAGAAAAAATTGAAAAGAAAAAACAAAGTTTTTTAGAACAAGAAAGCAAAGCTAATATTTTAATTTCCATAACCGCTTTTGCTTTGTTTGGTTTAGTGTTTTTTTATATTGCTATAAAAATGTTATAAAAATTGCCACATTTGTGGCATTTTTTGTACGATATTGTATAATTAATTTTATTTTTTTTGACACATTAAAATTGATTATATATTTTTTTTATGCTATACTTAAGCTAGACTTTTAAAGTATTAAGGAGAAATAAATGAAATACGAATTAGTAAAAAAACCAAAAAATATTGTTGAACTTGAAGTTAGTTTAACTCCTGAAGAATGGAAAGCGGAAGTTGATGAAGCATACAACCGCACTAAGGGTAAATATAATGTTGAAGGTTTTAGAAAGGGTAAAGTACCAAGAAAGGTAATTGAAAGTATGTATGGTCCAAGTGTATTTTATGAAGATGCACTTACAGAAGCATTTGGCAAAGCATATGATACTGTTATTGCTAAAGAAAAAGACCTTGACCCAATTGATGCTCCAAGCCTAAGTGTTAAAAAACTTGACGATAAGGGTGTTGTTATTTTGGCACAAATTCCTGTTATGCCAGAAGTAACTCTTGGAAAGTACACAGGTCTTGGCATTCATGTAGAACCTAAAAAGGTAACCGACAAAGACGTTAAGGAAGAACTTGAACATGCACGTCTTCACCATGCACGTCTTGTAGAAAAAGATGGTGCTATTGAAATGGGTGATGTTGCTGACATCAACTTTGAAGGATTTATTGATGGAGTAGCATTCCAAGGTGGAAAGGCTGAAAACTTTGAACTTGAAATTGGTAGCCATCAATTTATTGACACATTTGAAGAACAACTTGTTGGTGCCAAAGCAGGCGAAACAAGAGATGTTAATGTTAAGTTCCCAGAAAATTATCAAGCAGAAGACCTAAAAGGTAAAGATGCTAAGTTTGTTGTAACTGTAAATGCAGTTAAGAGAAAAGAACTTCCAGAACTAGACGATGCATTTGCTAGTGACATTAGTGAATTTGAAACACTTGCTGATTACAAGGGACACATTAAAGAACATTTGGAAGAACATGCAATTGAAAACGCTAAAATCGAAACAGAAAATAAGATTATTGACGCAATTGTTAAAGATATGAAAGTAGACCTTCCAGATACACTTGTTGACCACGAACTTGACCATGTAATGCAAGACCTAGAATATAGATTGATGTATCAAGGTTTAAAACTTGAAGATTATGCTAAATATTTAAACAAAACTGTTGACGAACTAAGAGAAGAAAACAGAAAGAATGCTGTTAAGAGTTTGAAAATCCGTCTTGCTATGCAACAAATTATTAAGCAAGAAAAAATGGAAGTTACTAAAGCAGATGTTGATGAAAAAATTAAAGAATTGGCAAAATCTGCTAAAAAAACCATTAAAGAATACAAAGAAACCATTACAGACGATAGAATGGGATACATTAAAAATGATATACTAATGGATAAACTTTTAACTTTCTTGGTTGAAAAGAACAAATAATAATTTAAAAATCAAGGAGAATTAATTATGTTAATTCCTATGGTTATTGACCAGACTACTAGGGGTGAAAGAAGTTATGATATTTATAGCCGTTTGCTAGAAGATAGAATTGTGTTTATCTCTGGCGAAATTAACGATGATATGGCAAATACTGTTGTGGCACAACTTCTTTTCCTTGAGGCTAAAGACCCTACAAAAGATATCAGCTTATATATCAATAGCCCTGGTGGAAGTGTTACTGCAGGTATGGCGATATATGACACCATGAACTTTATTAAATGTGATGTTTCTACAATTTGTATTGGCATGGCGGCATCTATGGCATCATTTTTGCTTTCAAGTGGTGCTAAGGGCAAAAGATTAATTTTGCCTAATAGTGAAGTTATGATTCACCAACCACTTGGCGGAGCACAAGGTCAGGCTACTGATATTGTTATTACCGCTAATCATATTAGTAAAATTAAAAATAATATGATTAAACTTCTTAGCGAAAACACAAGCCAACCACTTGATAAAGTTGAGAAAGACATTGATAGAGATAATTATATGAGTGCGGAAGAAGCCGTAAAATACGGAATTGTAGATAAGGTTATTTCAAAACGTGCTTAAAAAACAAAAGAGCTGGTTTTTTAATAAAGCCAGCCTTTTTAAAATATAGGAGTTATTATGAACGAAACCCAAAATCAAACTAAGTGCTCGTTTTGTGGCACTGTTGCTAAAGACGGAATGGAAATGGTGGTTAGTCCAGACGGAAAAAGTTATATTTGTTCCGATTGTGTGAAAACTTGCTCTGAGATGTTTTCTTTTCAAACGGGGGCAGAAGTAGTTGATTTGCCTACACCAGAAAGAATAAAGGAAATGCTAGATGAGTATATTGTTGGACAAGATGATGCTAAAAGAGTTTTGTCGGTGGCAGTGTACAACCATTATAAGCGTATTAATCACAACCTTGCCAACAAAAAAGCAGGTAAGAAAGAAGATAATATAGAACTTGATAAAAGCAATGTTTTGCTAATTGGCCCAACAGGTACAGGTAAAACAATGATTGCCCGTACTCTTGCTAGAATTTTAAAAGTCCCATTTGCTCAAGCAGATGCAACAACACTTACAGAAGCAGGCTATGTGGGTGAAGACGTAGAAAACATTTTATTAAAACTTATTCAAAATGCCAACTACGACATTGCTAGCGCCGAACGTGGAATAATTTATATTGACGAAATCGACAAGATAACTAAGAAAAGTGAAAATGTTAGCATTACTCGTGATGTGAGTGGAGAAGGTGTTCAACAAGCACTACTAAAAATCATTGAAGACACTACGGCATCTGTTCCACCACAAGGTGGCAGAAAACACCCACATCAAGAATGTTTGCAAATTAACACCTCGAATATTTTGTTTATTTGTGGTGGTGCATTCGTGGGACTTGATAAAATTATTGAAAACCGTATCAACAACACATCGCTTGGCTTTTCTGGTGATATTAAAAAGGAAAAGAGTGTAAGCACTTTTATTAAACAAATTCAACCACACGATTTAATAAAATATGGTTTAATTCCTGAATTTGTAGGAAGATTGCCAATTGTTGTGGGCTTAAACGAACTTGATGAAGATGCTCTTGTTAAGATTATGAAAGAGCCTAAAAATGCCCTAGTAAAACAATACAAAACATTGTTTGAAATGGACGGTGTTGACCTTGATTTTCAAGATTCCGCAATTAAATACATTGCAAAACGTGCAATCAGCCTAAAAACAGGTGCACGTGGATTACGTACAATTATAGAAGAAAATATGCTTGACGTTATGTATAAAGTTCCATCTGATAAATCAATTAAAAAAGTTGTTATTTCGTCAGACGGGAACAAATTATTGGTAGATACAATAAAACAAGAAACACAGGAACAAACTGAAAAATGTTCTTAAAAAAAGCCCTATAATTAGGGCTTTTTTATTTGTTTGCATGGTTTGTAAATATTAAATAAGATTAAAATGCAACAGGAAAAATTTTCTAACGAATAATGCATATTTTTTAAAATCGTTTTGAGAGAGTTAAAGTAATGTGATATATTATTATTAGGAGAATTTATGAAAATCACATCGGCGGAGTTTATAACTAGTGTTGCTGACCCTAATATGGTTATGAATGACAAGTTGCCACAGGTGGCATTTGTTGGACGTAGTAATGTGGGCAAAAGTAGCCTAATAAACATGTTATGCGGTCAAAAAAAACTTGCAAAAACAAGTAGTCTTGCAGGTAGAACTAGGCTTATAAACTATTTTAAAATTAACGACAACTTGTATTTTGTTGACCTTCCGGGTTATGGATTTGCTAAAGCAAGCGCAAGAGAAATTGAAGGTTGGCAGAGTTTGATAGAACCATATCTTACAGACAACGACAACCTTAAGTGCGTGTGTATGCTAGTAGATGTTAGGCACGAACCTAGCGAGCAAGACAAGGTAATGTTTAAATTTTTAAGTTATTACAAAATACCTTGTATGATAATTGCAACCAAAAGTGACAAACTAAGTAAAGCACAACTTAGCAGAGCAAAACTTGTGGTTGCTAATGGGCTAGGAGTAGGGGTAGGCAACATTGTGTGTGTTAGCAACGAAACAGCCTATAATAAGGAAGAAGTTTTGAATAGAATAGAAACCTTAATTAAATAAAAAAGGACAATAAAATGGATAACAAAAAATTAATAAATTTGCTTAGTTTGTTTTCGGTTTTTCTAGTAATTCCGCTAATGCTTGGTACATTTTTTGATGGATACTCAATTATAAGCAAAGGTGTTCAAACAAACGCCCCAGTTGAAGTGTCACTATTTGGATATTTAGAGCAAAATAGTGTATTGTTAAAACTTTCGTTTGTGTTTGCACTAATTTTAGTGCTTGCAATAATTGTAAACATTATTTACACCGTAAAACTTACAATGGACAAACAGCAAGGTGGCATTACAAGGTTGATTTTTGCAATAATAATTATGGTTAGTGCATTTTTAATGTTTTTATTTACAATAATTTACTGCAAAAACAACACACAAATTGACGGCAGTGCATCGCTTACATACAAAGTAGGCGGAACAACAATTCTTATGCTTGTTTGTGGGCTGGTTATTGGTGCTTTAAACCTTACTTGCTACTTTTTGTCATTAAAGAAAAAGAAAGTAAAAAAATAATTTGACATTGTTTTTCAAAACTTGTATTATCATATTGAAAATGGAGCTAAAAACTTATGAAAACCAAACAATTTGTTTTAAAAATTATATCTTGCGTGCTTAGTGCATTATTTATTTTGCCACTTTTTCTAAACTTTTTAGGTTATAGAGTTGGCGATTATAGGGGAGCTTACTCATACTCGGCTTTTGCAAGTTATACAGACCCACTTATGGTTATTTCCAGAGTGCTATATATTTGTAGCTTGGTTATGGCTATGATTTTGCTAGTATCTCTTATTTTACAATTTATCTTCAAACACGAAATTATTGATTGGATTGTTATCGGGGCAGCAGTGCTTACAATTATTTGTGCATCACTAAGTTTTGTTTCTGCACTTTTATACTGTGTTAGCATCTCAAGTTCTAGCATTATTTGGTATCCTTCAATTGGTTGTTACATTATTTTATTCTTAGGTCTTGTTACACCAATTGTTGCATTATTTAGCAATAGAAAATAATACTCCCTGTGGAGTATTTTTTTTGTGTTATGCAAACTAATTAAATATGGCTTTATTTAGTGATTTTTATAATTTTGTGGTAAGAAAAAACACCTTGAAAAAATCAAGGTGTTTTTTTGTTTTTGCTAGTTGTTAACAACAGGGTTTTGCATTGGGTACAATGGCAAGTCGAAGAAACCATTGCAAACATCTTGTGTGTATTCTTGACATGGTGGAATTTTAGCATAGCCGTAACTAGGTACTAAAATATCTGCATCAACTACAACCTTTGTAATTACAGCAATACAACAATCAATGCTAAATGTATCTGTTCCAACGTACTCACCGTCAATGCCCATACAAGTAGCAAAGGCTTCTATTCTAAAAGGTACAATAGAAGGTTGTGGCACATACAACACAACATCTTGATTAACAGTGATGTTGCCAGTAGCAGTGCCAGTTACGTTGTTTGCATCGGTGTATGTAATAATGATAGGAATAACCACATTTCCACTAACTCTTGCAAAGCAAGGTCTGTCTTCAAAGCGGTCAACCACAAGGTTGTTTATGGTCACATTGCCTGTTTGGCACACAGCACTCACAAAAGTAAGTGGAAGTGTAGGGTTTGCAGGGTTATAACCAGTGGTTGTTATTTGCAAATCGGATTCTTGAACTTGACGCATGCACGCATCAAAAATTTTTTGAGTGTGAATGCAAGCCTTTTCGCACAAGCCAGTTAAAGGATTGCCTGTAAGCGGTCCAGGAAAACAGTTTTGTCGTGCTCCAGAATAAAATGACATTTTTACTTACCTCCTTTATTTAATAAGCCTGTATACAATATGTTATGATTACAAAACCTAAAGTGTGCAAAATTTTTTGCAAAACCAAAAGGCTTTGTGTTATAATGCAGTTGTAGGAGAACGAAGTTTTGAAAGTATTTAGTATTAGCGACTTGCACCTTAGCATTAATAGCAACAAACCCATGAACATATTTGGGCCAGTGTGGGAAAACTATTTGCAAGACATCGAAGAAAGTTGGAACAACCTTGTGACCGATGACGATGTTGTGCTTATTCCAGGCGATATTTCGTGGGCTATGCACCTAAAAGATGCAATTGCGGACTTAGAATATATAGCACAGTTTAAGGGTAAAAAGGTAATTTTAAGGGGAAACCACGACTATTGGTGGAAAAGCATTTCTTACCTTAGGTCAAAACTTCCGGCAAATATGTATGCCATTCAAAACGATGCAATAAAGTTTGGCAATGTGATAATATGCGGAAGTAGGGGCTGGATTGTGCCAGAAACAACACACAAAACACCTGAAGATGAAAAAATTTTTAATAGGGAACTTATTAGGCTAGAACTTAGCCTAAAAGAAGCAAACACTCTAAAAGAAGACGGCGACATAATAATCTGCATAACACATTATCCGCCATTTAATAGCCGTCACGAAGATAGTCCAGTAACAGCACTTATGGAAAAATATGGTGTAAAAAAGGTGGTTTTTGGGCATTTGCATAGTTATGACAAGCGTCAAAGCCTTACATACAACAAAAACGGAATAGAATACTACCTTACAAGCTGTGATCTTGTTGGCAATAAATTAGTTGAAATTTTATAAAGCAATTTTCTAAAACCAAATGATTTTGTTTTACTTTATTTTGGTAATTTAGTAATATTATAAAGTACTATAAATGCGTAAAGTCCACAGTGGGGTTTGTGGATAATTGCTCTAAATGAGTTTTTAAAAATTTATAAGGGGTAGAAATGCTAGAAAATGGAAACACAACTAAACAAAAAAAGCGTTTAAGCCTAAAATGGGTTTTGCTTTTTTCGTGTGCGTTGTTAATTACTATGGTAATTACTTTTAGCATAACCCTTGCTTATCTTGGAGGTAGTAGTGACCAAATGAGTGCGTCACTTTACCTAAAATCACCACTTTATGTGGGCAAAGAAGCATCGCAAACCAATATTAGTATGGATAAGTATATGATACCAGGGGTTAATGTAATTCCAACTTGCGAACTTACACTTATGTCTGGTAATGGTGAAGACTTTAACAAAGACGCCACAACCGATGCTCTTGTTAGGGCTAAGGTGACATTTACTGGCAATATGGGTAAATACCTTAGCGAGGGTGTGACTTATGCCGATGTATATAAAACTGCCACCGCAAGTGGTATGATAGATAGTAATAAGGTTTGCCGTATTGTAAAACACCCATCAGACGGATATTGGTACTTTGTAAACGACAAGACCGCAACAACTATTGCCGATAGCACACTATTATATGAAGTTCCGCTTTCAAGCAATGGGGGAGAACTTACTGTAATGTTTAAACTTTCGTTTGCAGTGTCAACCACTTTCACTAATGCCGATGGTGGCAAAACCGCTACAGCCACTATAGAATTTAAGGCTATTCAGTCATTATTCTATAATGGTGGCGAAACAGCATTAGCCAAAACATATGCCAATGCAAAAACAGTATTTAATAAGGATTAAAAGTTTTGTTAAAAATTGCATTAATTTGTTTTACAAAGTAAAAACTTTTTGCTATTATATCAGTGTATAGAAGTACAAGTATTGCTTAAAATAAATTAAAATTATTGTAAAAAACAAGGTTTTAAGGAAGAAAAATGGAAAAAAAGAAATTAAACAAAAGGAAAAAACGTGTAATTAGTATTGCTGTTATCGCTACAGCATTCGTAATCTGCATTATGGCTACATTTGGTGTAACCATGGCATATTTCGGTGGTACATCTGGTGCAGCCAATGGTGAAATGACACTAAAGTCTGCTGTTTGGGTAAACGGTAGTGCCTTAACTTCATTTAGTGGTTATGTTTTGCCAAGTCAAATGAAGAAACAGGCTTGCACAGTTAAAGTAAAATCAGCAGCCACATCTACTGGCACAGCCCTTAAAGATGCTTCTGCTACTAGTGCACTTTTAAGAGCTACAATCACTATTACTACAAGTGGTGGTGCATCAAGTATTGGCAATTCAGTTGCAAGTTTCCCTGTTTCGGTTGCTGGGACAACAGCATATTTAGTAAAATATACTGACAACAATTATTACCTAATGACTGCTAATGCAACAACTGGCAACATGTATGTTGTTGATACATCAAAAGGCGAAGTTACACTTAGCTACACTATTAGTATTGTAATTCCAGAAACCATTAAAAATGCTGATGTTGCAGGTGGTGGTAAAATCACTGTTTCTGTTCAATATAATGTTATTCAATCAGATTTCTATGGTGGAACAGAAACAGCAGAAGCAAAAACAATTGCAAATGCAAAAGCAATCTTTGATGCAACAGACTCTAGTGCATCATATGCTTAACATATTATTAAAAATTTTAAAATCACTTGAGTAAAACCCAAGTGATTTTTTAAACACTTTTTCGGCAAAATGTTACATAATATGGCTGGAGTGGGGTAAAATAGTAGTGTAAATATAGGATAAGTTTTGACAAAATTATATATATATTTTTATATATATAAAGTTTTCAACAATATTTTTAAAAATGTGCTAATTTTGTTTTACAAAGTCAAAACTTTACTATATAATCTAAGTATACAAAAACCAAAAGAAAAAAAATATAAAGGAGAAAAAAATGGAAAATAAAAAGAACAAAAAGAAATTGTTCGCTATCATCGGCGCTTCTGCTCTTGCTTTCATCTTAACCGTTGCTCTTAGTGTTTCTATCACTTTAGCTTACTTCGGGGGCTCTAAAGCTGGTACAACAACTGTAACAATGGATAAAGCTGTTACTGTTGATACAGTTGCTATGGGTAGTGCAACAGTTGATAACGCACTTCCAGGACAAGCCGTTGCCCTAGACGCTACAGCTACAGTTTCTGCTGGTGCTACAGGCGCATTTGTTGCTGCTAAAGTAGTAATTGGTGCAGGTATCGATGGTCTTGCTCTTGCTGCAGATCAAAAGTTTGCAAATTGGACAAAGAGTGGAGATTACTATATCTACACAGGTCCTACAGGGGAAGTTCCTCAAGTAGTTGCTAATGCTGGTACTGCTAAAGTTGCTGGTTCTTTCGTTATCGACAAAACTTTAACTAACGATGCTGCTGAAAAATCTGTAACAATTACAGTTACTTTCGTTGCTGTTCAAGGTAAAGTATTCGATGCTTCTGGTGCAGAAGCAACTCCTACACTTGCAAACGTTCTAGAAATGGTTACAGCTGTAGTTGCTGGTGCTTAATCTAAATTAAGTTAATAAAAAAATACTAGTCGAAAATCGATTAGTATTTTTTTGTTTTTCTAAGGTTGTTTATTTTAAATTTTAGGGGGGCAAAAATCGGTAACTATTTAAAGTACATTTAAGAAAATCACACACTTTGCCAGTACAATATATACTATTCTAACCGCAAAAGTTGTAAATACTATAATGCAAATAATCACTTTACTAGAATGTAATATCACTATGTAACATTATTGGCAATATACTGTATTATATATAATAAAGTAATACATAGTATATATTATTTAAAAATATAAAAATACTAACTATTAAAGTTAGTATTTTTTTGTTTTTAAATATAATTATAGGTTATAGTTTAGCCTACAACTGTTCCCCAAGCTTCAGCAACACTAGCAACAGTTGTGCCAACGTATTCGCTTTGGATAATTTGCATTGTTACAGTAACTGTAATAGATTTTCCAGCAACGCCAGTTTCACCATCGCCAACAAGTGTTTTGTCAACCGTATATGAACCTGTTAATGTTAAAGTTTTATCAGCAGATGAAGCATCTAATTCTTTCATTGTTGCTGTAGTTCCTTCTCCAGATGATGTAAGATAAAAATAGCCATCGTTTTCTACAAATGTACCGTCAGCACATGTAAAGTTTTTTAAATCGATAGCAGTTGCACCATCACCTGTTTTTTCAACCTTAACTCTCAAGAAAGCTTTAGTTGTTGATTTAGCAATTACACCAGTAACTTCAACAGTTCCAGATGCCCCAGGTAAAACTGAGCCCTCAATCTTGTTGCTTGCAGTAACTCCAGCTGCAGTAAATGTAAGTTTTTCACCCATTGTAATTTTTGTTGCAGGTGAAGTCTTTGTATCACCGAAGTAAGCTAAAGTGATAGAAACACTAAGAGCAACGGTTAAGATGAAAGCAAGAGCAGAAGCGCCGATGATAGCGAACAATTTCTTTTTGTTCTTTTTATTTTCCATTTTTTTCTCCTTTATATTTTTTTTCTTTTGGTTTTTGTATACAATGTAAATATAAGGAGAATCTTTCACCTTTTACAAAATTAGCACTTTTTGTAAGTGGTTTAATTGTTGAAGTAAAGCAAAGTGAATAAATAAAGTAGGGGGAATACGGCACAAAAAAACACCCGTATTGGGTGTTTTATAGTATTTGTTGTTATTGTCTTTTATCTTGGCATGTATAGTTTTTAACAATTGTTGTGTAAGATAGGTCATCAAAATCTGGATTGTCATTATATTCAGGTAGAGTAGTAAAGTCTTCATATTGGCATGATTTATTGTTTTTATTTACAATCTCAAAAAACTTAATAGACAATGGTAAAAACACTTTAGATTTTGATTTTTCAATGCTGTCTTTGTATGCACAAACAAGTTTTGTTTGTTCTTCATTTATTAAGTTTAAAGGTTTTTCTTGTAATGGAAAAGGTGAGATGTAAAACTTTTTGTATTCCTTATCTAATTGCTCAAAACAGCGGTGATAGCTAGCAAATCTATTAATTGCATTTTCGTGTTTTTTAAGGTAATTAAAGCCTATATTAAGCACTTTTTCGTTGTTTGAATTATTAAGATTTAAAATACGTTTTGCTTTGCTTGCTGGTAATTTTTCAACTTGTTCTACCATGTTTTTAAAGGCATGTATGCACATTTCCATTGAGCAATTTGTAATTGAGTCTAATGTAAAAATTTTATAAAAATCATCGGTTGTAAGGTTTGATTTTGCCTTTTGGCGATTAATATAATTTTCAACCTTATTTTTAAGTGATGTTTCAGGTAATTGGTCGGGAACAAGATATTTTAGGCAAAGAGAACGGAAAAAGAAATAAAAGCTCATCATTTCTTCTGCGTAGTTTGGAATGTCAAGTACTGTTTCGTTAAAATAACCCGGTGCATCTGTTTTTGTAATGGTGTTTTCTTCTGGGTCGTACTTATAGCCCAAGTAAAACAATTTTCTTCGTATATATGAATTAATGTTAAATTCCTGCATATTTTCCTCCAATTTGTATGGTATAATTATACCACAAGCGAAGTAGCTTTTCAATACCAAAAGCATATAAAATGGGTTATATTATATAATATATGAATTTTTATACATAATTTTTTTGTAAATTTTATAAAAATGCATTAATTTGGTTGGTTGTTTTATTAAATTAATGTATAATTATGAATGTATAAGGAAGGAAAGGAGATTATGACAAAGACCATAACCAGAATGCAACCGGAATCTCATGCTTTTGATGACAGATACAGGCTTCGTTTTCAACCGCTTGAGTTAAAGCCAGATGAAAACGGCAAAGAAAGTTTTGTTGTGTTTAAATGCAAGCACGAAATTGATGGGGAAGAGATTAAATACCTTGAAGTTTGGGACGCAACAGATCTGCCTGATATTATGACATCGGAGCAAATTGGAAGGCTTAGTTCTTTTGAGCAGTCTAAGTTGTTTGGAAATCGCAGATATGTGTGCATGGACAATCACGGCAGAGTTAATTTTGGTGAAAAACTTGTAGATTATTTAGACAAAACCAAGAATGTTGTTACGGTTCCTATTATACGAAAGTGTAAAGACAGCATTTCTAAGGGTGTTGCAGTGTGGGCTGAAAAGGATTATTTAAAGCACATTGACCCTAATTTTGCTGTTAAAACAAGGTAAAAATGGAAAAACATGATATAAATTTTAGCCATATTCCAGTTATGCTTAGTGAGTGTATTGAAGGCTTGGCAATTAAGCCAAACGGTGTGTATGTTGACGGCACTCTTGGTGGGGCTGGGCACAGCAGTGTTATTGCTAAGCATCTGAAAGGTGGCAAACTTATTGGGATTGACAAAGACGATGATGCACTTAAGGCGAGCAAGGAAAAACTTAAGGCTTTTGATTGTGTAACTTTTGTTAAGAGTGATTTTAAAAATTACAAAAATATTTTAAAAGACCTTAACATTTCTAAAGTTGATGGGGTTTTGCTTGACTTGGGGGTTAGTAGTTATCAAATTGACACCGATGAGAGAGGGTTTAGTTTTAAGCACTTGGGTCCGCTTGATATGAGAATGGACAAGACTCAAAAGTTTAGTGCTTACAACGTGGTAAATGAATATTCGGAAGAAGAACTTGCGAAAGTGATTTACGAGTATGGCGAAGAAAAGTTTGCACGAGCAATTGCTAGAAACATTGTTAAAGAGCGTGCAATTAGTCCTATTGAAACAACCGAACAACTTAATGCGATTGTAGAAAAAACAATTCCTAGAAAGTTGTGGGGAAACGGGGCTAGCAGAAAAACTTTTCAAGCAATCCGTATTGAAGTTAATGGCGAACTTGATGGGCTAGAGCAAGTAATTCGAGACATGATAGACAGCCTTAAAGTGGGCGGAAGATTGTGTATTATTTCGTTCCATTCGCTTGAGGACAGAATTGTTAAAAATGTGTTTAAGGAGTGTAGCACCGATTGCATATGTGACAAGCACATTCCAGTGTGCATATGTGGGCACAAGGCAAGTGTTAAACTTATAAACAAAAAGCCTATTGAGGCTAGTGCAACAGAATTGGAAAATAATTCCAGAAGCAGTTGTGCAAAACTAAGAATTGTAGAAAAAATATAAAAGGAGAGATAAGATTATGGCAGCTTACAAAAAGTTAATGTTACATGATAATTCGGTATCTGAAACGACTGATACAGTTGAGCAAAAACCTGTAGAAAGTCAAGTTGACAAATTTTCAACCGATTACACTGCAGACAAATTTAACGAGCTTTGCAACGAGTTTGATAGCATTACACTAGACAGTGACACAAGCACCATCACTAAAGATGATGCCAAAGATGTTGCGTCTGTTTCGGCTAGAGCAAAATTATTTTTAATTTCTAGCTGTGTTGTGTTGTCGTTGGTTTTATTTCTTTTCATTTATAACTTTGTTGTTATAAATCAGATGCAAAACAGCATAAACATATTGCAAAGCGATGCATCATATCAGGAATATCAAGTTTCGCAAAAAGAAAGCCGTGTAAACGAACTTACCGATGACGAAACTTTAAAAGCAAAACTTAACGAAATGGGATTTTCTGAAAATGTATCGGAAAATACTGTTACTATTCCTACTGGACAAGGTTACAACCTTACTGTTGACTCCAACTGGTTTGACAGGTTTTGTAATTTTATAAGCAGTATTTTCGGGGGTTAAAATTTGCTTAACAATTCAATACATTCTTTACAAAAGAGGTTACTGGCAGTTTTTGTGCTTGTAGCCTTTATTTTTTTAGCCATAATTGTAAGGCTGGGTTATGTTCAGCTTATAAGGGGTAGTTGGCTTACCGCTAAGGCGAGCCAGCAGTGGTACAGGTCGTTGCCACTTTCGGCAGAACGTGGGGTTATTGCCGACTGCAACGGCAACAAGCTTGCACTTAGTTATTCTACCTTTGATGTATATGTTAGACCAAATAGTGTGCAAAATGCCAACGAAGTTGCCCTTATTTTGTCGTCAAAACTTGGGCTTGATTATGACAAAGTGTATGCTAAAATAATCAACAAAAAATTAAGTGAAGTTTGTATTAAAATGCAGGTTGACGAAGCCGCATGTAATGACATTATTTCTTGTAATCTTGCGGGAGTTGTGATGAGCAAAAACAACAAGCGATATTATCCTTATGGCGATTTGCTTACACAGGTTTTGGGGTTTACTACGGTTGATAATGTTGGGCAAAGTGGATTGGAACTTTACTACGATAAATACCTTAAAGGTGTAAGAGGGCTGTCGTTGGAAGAAAGTGATGTTAGTGGCAAAAAAATTGATAATACGGCTAAAAAGTATATTCCTAGCATAAGTGGTATGAATTTAAACCTTACTATTGATGTTAACATTCAGGTGTTTTTGGAACAGGCACTAAATTATCTTATGGCGGAGCAAAAGCCAAAAACTTGTACTGGCATTATTATGAACCCCAACACTGGTGAAATTGTTGCTATGAGCACTAAGCCTAGTTATGACCTAAATAATGTGCCACGTAGTGATGTGCAAACCCTCCTTGATACGTCACGAAATGTTGGAGTGGTTGATGTTTACGAGCCAGGTAGTACATTTAAGGTTCTGACTATGTCATCTGCGGTTGAAGCAGGTGTTGCACACTTAAGCGATAGGTTTTATGACCCTGGGTACAGAATTGTAGATGGCGAAAAAATAAAGTGCTGGCGACTTAGTGGACACGGAAGTCAAACATTAACTGAAGGGTTATGCAATAGTTGTAATGCAGTGTTTGTTGACTTGGCACTAAGGCTTGGAAAAGACCGAATGTATGAAAGGTTTAAGGTTTATGGATTGGGAGAAACACTGGGCATAGACTTTATGGGTGAATCTGGTGGAATACTTATGAATAAATCGACCGCAAAAACAGTTGATGTGGCGAGAATGGGCTTTGGGCAAGCGGTTGCGGTAAGTCCATTGCAATTAATAACCGCATTTAGCAGTGTTGTTAATGGCGGTAAGCTAATGCAACCATATTTCGTAAAAAGTGTAAAAGACAGCAATGGTGCTATTATGTACGAAAAGTCGCCAAATGTGATTAGAACCACAGTTTCAACCAAGACAAGCGACATTATGAAAGTAATGGTTGAACAGGTCGTTAAACAATACAGTGGTTTCAATGCATTCATTCCAGGCTATCGTGTTGGTGGCAAAACAGGTACTACGCAAAAGTACGAAAATGGCCGTATTTCAGGCAAATATATTGCATCATTTGTTGGTACATTTCCTGCAGATAATCCTGATTATGTAATACTAATTTTGGCAGATGAACCAAGTGGAAGTAGTTATTATGGAAGTGTGGTTGCAACACCATATGCTAAGCAAGTTATAGAAAATATAATTAAATACAAAAATTACCCAGCAGATAATTTAGAAGATGATTTGAAACTGGTTGAGAAAAACATAAAGATTCCTAATGTTGTGGGAATGGAGATAAATAAAGCGGTATACATGCTTCAACAACTTGGCCTTTTTGTGGAAATAGAAGGCGAGGGAAATGAAGTGCGAGAACAATTTTTGCCGGCTGGTGAAATGGTGAGCAAAAATTCAATTGTTATACTTACAACATAAAAGGCGGAAACTTTATGAAATTATCAAAATTGCTTGAAAATTTAAAACCAGTAAATATTATTAATTATAAAAATGTGAATATTTCAAATCTTAGTTTAAAATCAAGTGAAATAGAAAAGAATGGACTATTTTTTGCGATAAGTGGTAATAATCATAACGGCGAAAATTATGTAGAAGAATCAGTGAAAAATGGTGCAGTTGCAGTTGTAAGTGCGCACAAACTTGATATTAATGCTGTGCAAATTATTGTAGAAGATGTTCGTTATGCGATGGCTATTATTGCAAAAAATTTCTTTCATAAAGCGGACGAAAAATTAAAAATAATACAACTTGTAGGCACTAATGGCAAAACAACCACGGCAACCATAACTTATGAAATACTAAGGGGTGCTGGTAAAAGTGTGGGGTTGATTGGAACAAACGGAATTAAAATAAACGACCTAAATTTGCCAAGTTTCCTTACAACACCTGATCCTATTGATTTACACTACGTGTTTAATCAAATGGTAATGTTTGGGGTAGAGTATTGTGTAATGGAAGTTAGTGCTCAAAGCATTTTCTACAACAAGGTTGCTGGAATTAATCCAAACATAATTTGTTATACAAATATTACACCAGAGCATCTTGATTTTTTTGGAACAATGGAGTGCTATGCAAATACTAAAATAAACTATATATTAAGCCATAAAAATGCAACATTAATAACAAATAGCGATGATGAATACGGAAGACAGATTTTAAATAAAACGAATGCAAAGAGTTATGGGTTGTTTAATCCAAGTGATGTGTTTGCAATAGACATTAATATGTCGCTCAAAAATTGTAGTTTTGTGTGTAATGCATTTGATGACGTGTTTCAGGTGAGCAGTGTGTTTGTGGGAGATTATAATGTTTATAATTTGCTTTCAAGCATATCTATAGCAAAATCAATAGGAATATCTACCGAAATCATACAAAAATCAATAAAAAACATAAAAAACGTTGCTGGAAGGTGGGAAGTATTTGATTTTAAAAACAATAATAAGGTTATTGTAGATTATGCACATACTCCAGACGGATTTGATAAGGTTTTAAGCCTTGTAAAAAGCCTTAGAAAAGGGCGAATTATCGTACTTTTTGGTTGTGTGGGGTATTCAAATGCCTTAAAACGCAAACAAATGGGTGATGTTGTCAAAAAATATGCTGATTTTGCCATAATTACATCTGATAATTTTAGTGATAGAGATTTTGACAAAATGTTTAGAGAAATTGGCATAACAAAGTACTATGCAAAAATAGAAAATAGGGCTAAAGCTGTGGAGTTTGGTATAAACATGCTAGATAAAGATGATACTCTAATTTTGCTTGGAAAAGGTGCTGAAACAATACAAAAAACAGATGATGGAGATGTGGATTATAACGAATTAGAACTTGTAAAAAATTATCAAAAAAGGGACAGTGTTGGATAAATATTACATTTTCATTATCGGTTTTTTAATTGCGGTTGTAATTGCACCGATAATTATTAGATTAATAAAAAAGTTGAAGTGTGGTCAGAACATTCTTGCGTATGTAGACAAGCACTATGCAAAACAGGGAACACCCACAATGGGTGGGCTAATTTTCATATTGTCGCTTGTTGTGTGCTTTTTTATAATTTTTGATAATAATTCTAGATTAATTACTGTAATACTACTTGTTACACTTGCTTATGGATTGTTGGGCTTTTTAGATGATTTTTTAAAAATAAAGTTTAAGCACAATGAGGGGCTTAAGGCATATCAAAAATTTATTGGACAACTTGGTATTGCTATAATTATTGCTGTATTTGTGTATAAATCTGGATTGGTGGGTAATTATATTTATCTGCCATTTGGAGGTGCTAAACTAAATTTGGGTTGGTGGATTATTCCTTTTGTTGTGATATTCTTTGTGGCGGTAACAAATAGTGTGAACTTGACGGATGGGCTTGATGGACTTGCTGGTGGTGTGAGTTTTGTAAATGTTCTGTGTATAGGGCTTATTGTTATGAGCTTTATTTCAAGTGAAAACATGGAGGTTGTAAACGGTGAATATCAAAACATTGTGTTAATTTGTTTTGCCTTAGGTGGAGCTTTGCTTGGTTATTTGGTGTTTAACTGCAATCCTGCCAGTGTTTTTATGGGGGATACTGGCTCTCTTGCACTTGGCGGTTTTTTGGCAAGTGTACTTACATTTACAAATTTATACCTAATGATGTTTACGGTGGGGATAATGTTTGTAATTAATACTTTGTCGGTTGTTTTGCAAGTAGGTTATTACAAACTAACTAAAAAGAGAATTTTTAAAATGGCACCACTGCATCATCATTATGAGCAATGTGGTTTTAAGGAAACAAAAATTGTGTTTTGCTACGTTGCAATTACAATAGTAATGCTTTTTGTGTCGATAATCATTTTTTAAATAGGAGGGGATTATGGAATTTGATTATAAAAATATTTTGATATGGGGGTATGGTAAAAGTGGTAGGGCTGTTGAAAATGTGCTTAAAGATATTAATGTGCCATACAAAATTTACGATAAGAAGATAAAAGTGAATGGTGGTAATTATATTTACAAACTTAGTGCACGGGTTTTAAAACAATTTGACCTTATTGTTTTGTCGCCGGCGGTTAGTATATACGATAAGTATGTAAAACTTGCAGAACAACTTGGGGTTAAAGTTATTGGAGAGCTTGAATTTGGTTTTTGGTTTACAAGTGCAGATGTGATTGCTGTAACTGGGACTAACGGAAAAACAACAACAGTACGACTAATAAATGAAGCATTAAAAACTGCCGGTTATAAAAGTGGAGCATATGGGAATATTGGTGAACCACTTACTAATGCATACAAAGTAGACTTAGATTATATTGTGTGTGAAGTAAGTTCTTTTCAACTAGAAACAACCGATAGATTTGCACCATATGTAAATGTGCTTTTAAATGTGGATAAAGACCATTTAGATAGACACAAAACAGTAGAAAACTACATAGAATTAAAAAAGTCATTATTTAAAAATTGTGATAATTCAGATTGTGTTGTACTAAATATGGCGGACAAAAATTGCGAAAAAATAAGCGGTGAAATTGCTGGAAGTCAAACAAATTTTAATACGAAAAATGGATTTGAAATTAAAAATAATACTTTGTATTTTAAAGGTGAAAAGACCATTAAAATTAATGAAAGATTACTTAATTATACATACGCTGATAATATTTTAGCAGTGGCATGTGTGTTAAAATCGCTTAATTTGGATTTGGAATTTCTTAATAAAATTGAGTTAAATGAACCATGTGTTCCGCATAGATTGGAAGTGTTTAAAAAGTTTAATGGTGTGACATATATTGATGATAGTAAGGCTACTAATCCGCATGCAACACTAAAGGCTGTGGAAACTTTAAATGGAAATATTGTGCTACTTTTGGGTGGTTTAAATAAGGATTTTAACTTTAATGAACTAATATCAAAATTACCACATAATGTAACTAAAATAATTACATTTGGTAAAAGTGGTAAGAAAATATACAAAATTTGTAAAAAATTTAATCTTATGGTTTACAATGTAAAATGGTTACATAATGTCAAAAACATATTACATAATGTCATAAATATAGGCGATACTGTATTGTTTTCGCCAGCATGTGCCAGTTTTGATGAATTTAACGGATATGATAAACGTGGTGAATATTTCAAGAAAATAGTTAACGAGATGGTGGGTGATAATGAGTAAACTAAAAAACAAACGAATTATTATCTATATGGTATTGTTGTGTTTGTTTGGACTCTTGATGATATACAGTGCAAGTTATTATGGTGCGTCTGTTAAGTATGGCGACAAGTTTTATTTTGTTAAAAAGCAAGTAATAGGGTTTTTAATTGGTTGTATTTTATTTGCTATTTTTAGTAGGATAGATTATCACAAGTTTTATAAATTTAGGTGGACTATAATCATTGTTTCGGCTGTTTTGCTGGCTCTTGTATTTGTGCCAGGAATAGGGGTAACATCTAATGGCGCAAGACGCTGGGTTGGTTTTGGATTTTTTACAATCCAAAGTAGCGAGATTGCTAAGTTTGGGTTTGTGATTTTTGCATCATGTTATATGAGTAAAAATTACAACAAGATGAAAACATTTAAAGGGTTGCTTCCAGTACTTATTTCGGGCGGTTGTATTTGTTTGCTTATTTTGTTGGAGCCTAATTTAAGTGTTACGCTTTGTGTGGGAATGGTTATGATTGCAATGCTTTTTGTGGGCGGTATAAAATTAAAACATTTTATGCTTATTGCAATTCCGGCATTACTTATGGTGCCAGTTCTTATTATAATTGAGCCATATAGATTACAACGACTTACTGCGTTTTTAAATCCGTGGGCTAATCCACAAGAAGAGGGCTTTCAATTAATTCAATCACTTTACTCGCTTGGTTCTGGTGGGCTATTTGGAGTGGGTCTTTTTAATAGTAGACAAAAATACTTATTTTTGCCGTTTAGCGAAAGTGATTTTATATTTTCAATAATTGGTGAAGAGTTTGGTTTTGTGGGGTGTGTGGTTTTGTGCTTACTATACATACTGCTAATTTATGAAGGCATTAAGATTGCACACAATGCAAATGATAGGCTAGGTGGTTATTTGGCATTTGGTATAACGGCCGTGCTTAGTGCACAACTGCTCATAAACATTGCAGTGGTCACAGGCTCAATTCCGCCAACTGGCATTCCGCTTCCATTCATTTCGGCAGGTGGAACAAGCCTTATTATGTTTATGGGTGCAATGGGGATACTGTTTAACGTGGCAAACAACGAAAGACTTTCTTACAAGATTACACCTTTTAAATTGCAAAAGAAAAAAATACTGGCCAAATAGGATAGAGTATTATACTAATAAAAAATTTTTAAAAGTGAGAGTAAAATATCTCACTTTTTTATATTATATTTAGGATTAAATAAATGTACTTTTGTGCATATTTATGGTATTATAATTCTATAGGGGAAGTTATGACTGATTTAGAAAAAAGGAATATTGTAAAAAGCGATTATGATGAAATTGCAAGCATATATGCTGAGCATTATTCAAAGATTGCTGAATATATTACCTATATTGATGATTTTAAAAATAATCTTGATGGAAATATTGTTTTAGAGATTGGTTGTGGAGCTGGTAAAATTACAAACTACTTAACCGAACATGGATATGATGTAACGGGTATAGATTTTTCGGAGAATATCTTAAAACTGGCAAGGAAAAAGTTTCCAAATTCAAAATTTGTTTGTGCTGATATTTGTGAATATGAAACAGATAAAAAATATGATGGTGTATTTACTAAAGATATGCTTTTTCATTTGCCAGATGCCGACATAAGAAAAGTTTTACACAAAGTAAAAAATTGGCTTAAAATTGGTGGAAAATTTTGTATAATTATGGATATCCCAAAGAATGAGGGTGAGCATATTTTTACAGAAGAATTAAATGAAAATTATAAAATTTATTACAATTATATGTCACCTAAAAAGGTTGAAGGATTATTAAAAGAAAATGGCTTTGTTGTAAATGAATTCAATGTTGTGGGTGATAGTAATAGTGCATCAAGTTATGCATCTGGATTTATGGTTTTTCAATGTGAAAATTAAATGGAGTAATGTAATGTTAAATAATGAACAAATTGAGAATATTAATTTGGCTGGTAAAATAGTTTTTTCTACGGCTTCAAAAGATGGACAGCCTAGAAGCATTTATGTAATTCCCTCTAAAATAACAAGTGAAAGCATTGTAATTTCTAATATTCAAATGAATAAAACAATACAAAATATTAAAGAAAATAATAGGTGTTTTATTAATGTTTTCATTCCGCAAAGAGATGACTTACAATACAAAATTGAAGGAATTGCAAATATTTATGATAAAGGTGAGCTGTTTGATAATATAAAGTGTTTTGAAGAGGCAAACAATTTACCGCCAGAGTTAAAAGTTCATTCTATTGTTGTTGTGTCTGTAACAAAAGTTGAGCAATCTAATGGGTAAAAGCAGGGAGTAAAATCTCTGCTTTTTTGTTTTTAAGAATAAGTACAAAATGATGGGGTTTTTCATAAATAAAAAAAACTTTTTGAGGGGTTAATATAAAATGAGAGTTTTATTGTTTTTGACACTAATTTGGTGTGTGATTGGCAAAAAGATAATTCTTGACGAGTTGGTCAGTTTAATGTATAATTAACATAAGGGGAAAAGTATGAAAATTGAAGAGATATTAATAAAGTATTTTGGTTGGACACAAAGTGAAATAGAAAACAAATTTGAGATTTTAAATCGTATAAATTACATCAATGATGAGAAAGACGTTTTGTCAAAAGCAGAATTTTATAAGAAAGAATTTAATTTAAGCGACGATGATTTTAATAAGATGCTAAAAAGCCTACCTGCTTTATTAGGTTATTCAGAAGAAAGTGTTTGTAGAAAAAAGGAATTCTATAAGAAAGAATTTAGTTTAAGTGGCAACGATTTTAATAAGATACTAAAAATTCTACCTACATTATTAGGTCTTTTAGAAGAAAGTGTGTGTAAAAAGAAGGAATTTTATAAGAAAGAATTTAGTTTAAGTGACAACGATTTTAATAAGATGTTGAAAATTCTACCTACATTATTAGGTTATTCAGAAGAAAGTGTAAAGAGTAAGGAAGAATTTTATAAGAAGGAATTTGATTTAAATGATAATGATTTTAGTAAGATGTTAAAAGTTCTACCGGCATTATTATCTTTTTCAGAAGAAAGTGTTTGTAGAAAGAAGGAATTTTATAAGAAAGAATTTAGTTTAAGTGGCAACGATTTTAATAAGATACTAAAAATGCTACCGCAATTATTAGGTCTTTTAGAAGAAAGTGTGTGTAAAAAGAAGGAATTTTATAAGAAAGAATTTAATTTAGGAGACAGTGATTTTAGCAAGATGCTAAAAACCCAACCTGCTTTATTAAGTCTTTCTGATGAAAGTATTAAAAAGAAACATGGACAAATTAAAGATTTAAATATTCCAAAAGAAGCACTAGTGGATGGGCCTAAAATACTGGCAGTGCCTGAGAATTGTTTAAAAATAAGATATTTGATATTGAGAACTGTGGCTACAAGAGAAGAAATTACGGCAAAACCAGGGGCATTCATGACAAGCCAAAATAAAACTTATGCAAGATTGGTATATTTGACGGATAAGACAAAAAGACGACTAAGACTTGACGATTTGAGAATGGATGAAAAAACATTTGCAAAAAGACATGGTGTTGAAAGCGAAGAATTGATGGAAAAATACAAAATTGATTTAAATGTAATACAGGGCTTAAAGAATGCTGTAAAAAATGAAGAGATGGCGGATTTTAATAGTGAAGAGAAAAACTATTTTGAAAAAGAATATGGTGGCAAATAATGAATAGAAATATAATAAACTTTATTAAAAAATATGATATTTCAATTTTGGAAATAAATGATATTGTAAATATTGCACCTATGATGAATGTTCTAAGTTATGACGAGTTTATTGAAAATGTATCGCTGTTTACCAAGTATGGATATCCAGAAGAGGATTTAGATGTCTTGTTGCTTGCAAATCCAAATCTTTTTGTAGGCTCTCCAAAAGACCTTGAAGAAGATTTGTTGAAACTAAAAAACGAATATGGTGATATAGAAGAGATATTGAAGCAAGATCCTTATATTATCTAACTTTTTATGATGGAGTAACAATATGAAAAAAGAAAAGATGTTAAAGATTGCTAGCGTTATTGCTGCGGCTTCCATTACGGCTGGGGTTGGCAGTGGTTGTGAAATACCTAAAAGCGAAGATAGTATTATGTATGACAATTTTGTTAATCAAGAGATAAAATATGTCATTGCTAAAAACGAAAATGATGATTATATTTTGCACAAAGTAAAGCACGCAGGCATTCAAGTTAATAATAATAGATATGGAACAATTGAAACCGAATGCGGCGAAGATATTAAAAATTATCCTATTTACCCAGATAGACACGGCAGAATTTCTTATTTCACTGCTGGTGAACAACAAATTAGAAATGATATTAAACCACTAACCGAAATTCCAACCAAATACTACTACAAAGAATGTGAATGTGTAAAAATTAATACAAACGAAAACACAATGACAAGATAGTGAAAACAAAAAAACCGCCTATTTCTAGGCGATTTTTTGTTCTTAAGTGGGTACTATGCAAAGGGTGTAAAATGTAACAATATATGGGAAATATCCATACAATAAAGTATGAAGGTTTTGTTGAGGTGAACATGGATATTTTACATATTGAAGGTGGGGTAAAACTTAATGGCGAATGTGAAATTACATCTGCAAAAAATTCGCTATTGCCAATACTTGCAGGCAGTATTATGTGTGACGGCTGTGTGGTGCTAAATAAGTGTGCGTGTTATACTGATGTAAATTATATGATAAAGATTTTAGAAAGTCTTGGTGCTAAGGCGGATCATAACGGCGATAGCTTGTACATAAATTTAAAAGACGCAAATAAATGTTTTGTTGATGAGATTTTTACTAAAAAAGTAAGGTCGTCTATTTTTATGTTGGGACCGCTTTTGTCTAGATTTAAAAGGGCAAAAGTGGCATATCCTGGTGGGTGCAACATTGGAATACGTCCTATTGATTTGCATTTAAAGGGGTTGCGGGAGTTAAATGCAAAAATTGACGAAAAGCATGGCTACATAATTTGTGATGGAACTAATATGAAGGCGGGCAACATACATCTTGATTTTCCTAGCGTTGGAGCAACTGAAAACCTTATGATGGCAAGTGTTTTTTTGAAAGGAAAAACTACAATAAACAATGTGGCAAAAGAGCCTGAAATTGTGGATTTGCAAAACTTTTTAAATGCAATGGGGGCTTGTGTTGTGGGTGCTGGAACGTCAGTAATTGAAGTGTATGGCGTGGAAAAATTGCACAGTGTAGAATTTACACCTATTCCTGACCGAATAATAACAGGTACATACGTACTTGCATGTGCAATGGCTGGCGGAAAAGTAAGGCTTAAAAACACGATTCCAATGCACAATGTGGCTTTAATAAACAGCCTTAAACAAACCGGGCTTAAGGTGACTAGTAAAAAGGACATAATAAGTGTGGTGGGAAGTGGTAGACTAAAAAGTGTGCCTAAAATAGAAACAATGCCATATCCTGGTTTTCCGACCGATTTGCAAAGTCAGTTTTTGGCACTGCAGACCATTAGCAAAGGCACAAGTGTGATTTCGGAAAACTTGTTTGAAACAAGGTACAAAATTTGCACCGAACTAATAAAGATGGGTGCAGACATCACCCTCAAAGATAAGACCGCTGTTGTGCAAGGTGTGTCAAAACTATATGGTGCAACTGTTGTGGCTAGTGACTTGCGTGGTGGGGCTGGGCTAGTGCTTGCAGGGCTATCGGCGGACGGATACACAACTGTTGAAGAGGCTGGACACATAGACCGTGGGTACTTTAAAATAGAAGAAGATTTGTCAAAACTGGGTGCAAATATAACAAGATTAAACAAAATGTTGTAGTAATAACCTAGATTTTATTTGAAATTTTAATATTTTTTGATATAATGAACCTGTAAATCAGGTAAAATTATGAAAAACAAACGTTTAATTATTTTGTTATCGATTTTTGCTTTTTTGGTGCTAATTGCAGTTTTGTGTAGCACTGTTTTTACCGTGAAAAAAGTTCAAGTAAATTGGCTAACAACCAAGGCAATTTTTACCGAAAGTGATGAAACAATTATTAAAGATGTGAAGAAAGGCGAGAGTGTGTTTTTGGTTGACAAAACAAGCATTAAAGAAAAACTTGAAGCTGATTTTCCATACTTAAAAGTTGTTGGGCTTGAAATAAAATTTCCAAACAAACTTGTTGTTCATACTGCTGAAAGGCAAGAACTTTATTCAATTAAGGTGAGAGATAACTTGCACTATATTCTTGACGGCGATTGCAAGGTTTTGAGAAGTTCTAGTGACGCAAACCTTGGCGGTACGGTCGCTGTTGAGGTGGTTAATTACACATTTCCAAGCGGAAGTTTTGAAGTATCAAAAGTGGCTAATTTGGGCTATGTTGGCACGGTTTTAAACTCTCTTACAACTGGGCTTTTAGCAAGCGGATATGAATCAATTGATATTAAAAATAACCTTAAATCAGTGAAAATTGACGTAACAGGCTACAATGAAAACCTTGAATTTGTAATGCGTGGGGTTACAATTAAAGTAAACAAAATCACAAGCCAATTACTAGACAAAATTAAGTATGCAATTGGCATATTTGATACCCAACTTACAAACCTACAAAAAGAGACTGGCTCGCTTACAGTTTATGCTGTAAATGGGGTTATAAAATCCGAATACGAAGCGTAAAAATGCCATTATTTATTTAGTGGCATTTTTTATTTTTTAAGTCTATTAGTTTGACTTAAAGCCATTTTATAAATATAATTATTGTAATATTGGAGAATGGTTGTTATGGCAAGAAAATTGGGTGCAGTGCTAGATTTTGGGTCGTCAAAACTAACATTGCTAGTTGGTGAAAAGACAGTAAACAATAATTTTAATATATTGGCAAGCAGTGACTTGGAATATGCTGGTTTTATGGACGGCGAATTTTTAGAGCCAAACCAACTTAAGGCAGATATTTCTAAGGTACTAAAAGATGTTGACGAGTTGCTCGGTAGGGAAATAAGCAGAATTTTTGTGGGGGTGCCAGCAGAGTTTTGTGCGGTTACCTCACGAGGCATTGAAAAAAACTTTTTTAAACTTACAAAAATAAAACAAATCGACATTGACGAACTTTTTATTTCAATGGACAAAAATCTTGAAAACGAAACACATTCAATTATAAATGTTTCACCGCTTTGCTACGAACTTGACGGAACTAACAGAACAAATAATCCAGTTGGGGCATTGGCTAAGCATCTTAAAGCATATGCATGTGTTGTGCTTGCGGAAAATAAATTTTTAGACCTTGTTAATGGTATTTTAAAAGATTTAGGTGTTGAAGATATTGAATATGTGTGTTCGGCACTTGCTGTGGCTACAACACTAATTCCTATGGAAGACCGCAGTAATGGAGCACTAGTGCTAGATGCTGGATACTTAACCACATCTATTTCGTATGCGGTTGGAGAAGGTTTGTTTGAACTTGCTACAATCCCTATGGGAGGAGGACAAATAACAGCCGAAATTAGCGATAAATTGCAGTTGCCGTTTAGTGTTGCCGAACAAGTAAAAAGGCAATTATTAATCACCTTAAAACCAACAGGGTTAGACTATTATGAAGTTGTTAAGAATGGAAAACTTGATAAGGTTTCCACTGCAAAAGCAAACGATGTTGCATTGAAAAAACTTGATGAGTTGGTTGAAGAAATAAAAGAAAAAATTGATGCAATTGTTGGGCAGGGCGATACGTCTACACTGTATCTTACTGGTGGTGGACTTGCGTATTTAAAAGGAATTAGCTTTTATTTAGAAAATGCTTTGGGCAGAAAAGTTGAAATAATAAAGCCACAACAGGTAAAATTTGCATGTCCAGATTTATCAAGTGTGGTTAGTTTGCTTGACACGGCTTTAAAAATGGAAGATAATTAAATATAGGAGAATGCTATGGATTACGAAAATTTTAGTCAAATTTGCAACATTAAGGTAATTGGTATTGGTGGTGGCGGAAACAATGCTGTTAACCGAATGGTTAATGCCAATATTAACAGTGCCGAGTTTGTTGCTGTAAATACTGATAAACAAGCACTTTTAATGAGTAGAGCAAAACACCGTATTCAAATTGGTGAAAAACTTACTCGTGGTCTTGGTGCGGGTGCTGACCCAGATATTGGTGCTAAGGCTGCCGAAGAAAGTAGGGCTGTATTAAAGGAAATGCTTGAAGGAACAGATCTTGTTTTCATCACCGCTGGTATGGGTGGCGGAACGGGTACTGGCGCAGCTCCAGTTGTTGCGGGCATCGCTAAAGAAATGGGAATTCTTACAATTGCTGTTGTTACAAAACCATTTAGTTTTGAAGGCAGAAGACGTATGGAAAACGCAGAAAGGGGTATTAAAGAACTAAAAAGTTGTGTTGATACACTTGTTGTTATTCCAAACGAAAAACTTCTTAAAATTGTGCCAAAGGGAACTGCTATTGTAGAAGCATTCCGTACAGCAGACGATGTTTTGCGTCAAGGTATTCAAGGTATTAGTGACCTTATTGTTACGCCTAGCCTTATTAATTTGGACTTTGCCGATGTTAAAACGATTATGCGTAATAAGGGCTTGGCTCATATGGGATTGGGTCGTGGTAAAGGCGAAAATCGTACAATTGAAGCCGTAAGACAAGCCGTAAGTAGCCCACTTCTAGAAACAACAATAGAAGGTGCAACTGGTATTATTATTAACATTAAAGGTGGCTTAGACCTTACTCTTGAAGAAGTGTATGAAGCAGCAGACCTTGTGAAAGAAGTTGTTGACCCAAGTTGTAACATTATCTTTGGTTCTGGAATTGAAGAAGATATGGAAAATGAAGTTGAAATCACAGTTATTGCCACTGGTTTTAGCGGAACAACTTTGCAAGACGATATGAAAAAAGAAGTTATTAGAAGTGTTTCTAACGACATTGAAAAAGCAAACGATTATGCCGCTAGAGAAGTAAACAAAGTTGAAGAATTATACGAAGAACCTGAAGAAGTGGAAGAACCAGAAGAAAACGAAATTGATGATGAAGACATTCCACCATTCTTAAGAAAAATTAAGAAAAATAGATTTTAATACATAATAAAAATCGGCTTTATTTAGCCGATTTTTTGTTGTTTGCATAGTAATAAGCAAGTGCAAATTTGTGTATGGTAATAGTGCAAATTTGTGTATATTAATAATATGAAATTGTGAGTTAAAATAGCATAAATTCGTGTGTGAAGGAGATGTACAATCAATTGTAAAAACAGTGATAAATATTTTAAAACGAATATGAAAAATAGTGCGTTGGTATATGGAATTTACAAAAATATATAGGCTGTTTAATTTTGTGACAAGATAATATAATTGCTGTAAATAAAAATCAGGTAGTGGTGGCTTAAAATATTAAAACCTTATTTTTTGATATAAAAAGATAAATAAAGTGCTTATTTATCTTTTTTTTCGTGATGTTATGTTTGGGGTGAAAAGCAAATTTAAAATATAATTTTAGTATGAAAATATATGTTGAATATGTGATTTTAGATAACCTTATTATTAATTTAATAATCATATTGCTTACTAGCTTTATATTAAGTAAAAAATATGACAAAATGCGAATAGCGACTGCTGATTTGTTTGGAACGGCATGTGCGGTGGCTCTGCCGTTTTTAAAAACAAATATTTGGCTACTTATTCCATTTAAAATAGTGGTAGGATTGCTTATGGTGGCAATTCTTAAAAAATATGCTAATTATATGGAATATCTAACAACTTTTGCCGTGTTTTTAACAATGACATTTTTGATGGGTGGAGTGTGTTTTGGTGTAAACCAATTGTTTGGCATTAAAATAATTGGCGGACAACTTGTTGTTAATAATTACTCATTTCCAGTATGTGCTTTTTGTGTGCTGGCTGGTGGATATTTTTATCTGCTATTTTGGCTGATAAAGTATTTAAAACATCGCAACAAACTGCAAAATTATTATTTTGATGTGACTATAAAAATCGATGGAAAGGTACATTTATTAAGGGGATACTTAGACACAGGAAACAAACTAACAGATAATGGAAAGGGTGTTGTGCTTGTACCAATGCGAACTTTTTTAAAGGAATTTAGCGAGTTTTCGCTACAAAAACTATGTATTAATCCTAAATATATTCTTGTAAAGGCAGTAAGTGGATTTGATAAGTTGCAGGTAATAGATATAGATGAAATTACAATAAAAAATTGCGAGAAAAATATTACTATGCAAAACATAAAACTAGGGCTTAGTAAAGCCAGTTTTGGCAGTGATTTTGATTGCTTATTAAATGCAGAGTTGTTAAAGGGGTAAAAAGGGAAATGAAACTATTTAATTTGTTAAAAAAGGTGCTAAGTTTTAATCCACTAATATCAGAAGAAAACATTGTTGAGTATTTGTGTTCTGGTGAAGCCTTGCCAAATGCCTTAAGCGAATCGGAAGAAACCGAAATACTAATGCAAATGGAAACCAACGAGGAATGGGCAAAACAACAATTAATTGAACACAACCTAAGACTTGTGGTGTATATCGCTAAAAAGTTTGAAGGACCTGATGTTGATATTGAGGACCTAATCAGCATAGGCAGTGTGGGACTTATTAAAGCTGTAAACTCATTTAAAAGCGATAAGAATATTAAAATTGCAACATATGCTAGTAAGTGTATTGAAAATGAAATTTTAATGTATTTGCGAAAAATTAGCAAATACAAACGTGAAATTAGCATTGACGAACCACTCAATGTAGATAGCGAAGGCAATGAATTAAACCTTACAGACTTAATATCGGACGATAAATATGTTCCGCAAGACGACCTTGATAATAGGGTTGAAAAACAGTTGTTGTGGAATATTCTTAACAAACTAAATCCACGTGAAAAAGAAATAATGATAATGCGATATGGCTTAAGTGGTAAAGATGAAATGACACAAAAAGAGGTTGCTAATGACCTTGGAATAAGCCAAAGTTATATAAGTAGATTAGAAAAGAAAATTTTAAGCAGAATTAGAAAAGAAATGTTAAAGGCTTAAATACTATGCAAAGTGATACTATTTGGCTATAATACATAATTATTTGAGAATTTTAATACTACTTTTTGACAAAAAGTGACAGTATAATAACAGTATAATTGGAAAACCTATACATAACAATAAAGGTGGTGTTGTGTATGAGTGGAAAAGTGGAAATAACTGGAATTAATACTGCTAGTTTGCCAAAACTTTCAGGCAAACAACAACTGGAACTTATGGAAAAACTTAAAGCAGGCGATAAACAGGCTCGTGATGAATTTGCTGTGTGCAATATGCGTCTAGTGCTTAGTGTTGTCCAACGTTTTAGGGGTAGAAAAGAAAATGTTGACGATATATTTCAAGTGGGCTGTGTGGGACTTATGAAAGCCATCGATAATTTTGATATGAATTTGGGTGTAAAGTTTTCAACCTATGCTGTGCCTATGATTATTGGAGAAATCAAAAGATTTTTGCGTGACACAAATAGTATTAGGGTTAGCCGTAGTCTGCGAGATATTGCATACAAAACACTTAAGGCTAGGGAAGAACTTATGCAAACTACAGCTGATGAGCCTAGCATTGAAGATATCGCAAAACATATCGACTTGCCAATAAAGGAAGTGGCTATTGCTATGGAAGCAATCTCAGACCCTGTTTCGCTATCAGACCCAGTGTACAACGATGGCGATGATACAATCTATCTTATGGACCAAGTAGGAGATGACCGTGTTAGTGAAGAAAAATGGGTGGAACACCTAAACCTAAAAGAAGCCTTAAAAAAACTTGATGACAGAGAAAAGGAAATAGTAAACTTGCGATATTTTGTAGGCAAAACCCAAATGGAAGTAAGTGAAGAAATTGGCATAAGTCAAGCCCAAGTGAGTCGATTAGAAAAAAATGCCATAGAAGAAATCAAAAAAAACTGTATGTAACTATAATTAATTGGGCGTGATGAATATTAGTATTTTTTAAAGTGTCATTTTATAATGGCACTTTTTTTGTGCTATCGCACAACTTATCAAAATAAAGTTTAATCTTAGTAATTGCCAATAGAGATCTTTTGTGCTATCGCACTTTTTATTTCAATGTGGAAAGTTGAAAGTGGAGAGTGGAATTAAGGTTTAAGTAAAAATCTTCATCATATGAAAATTTTTCCTATATATTGATTATATATAATATAATAAAGTTTATTTAAAAATATTATTGACAATAAAAGTATGATGTGCTAAACTAGTGCCACTTGTGAATTTTTATTTTCAAGGGAATTAGATATGGGAGGTTATATGGAGATAAACGAAAAATCTTCAACTGCTAACTCCGCCGTACAAAAGAAAGAAACGATATTTGAGACCGAAAGTAATCATCTAACGGGTGTGGTGCATGTTATGGACGGGCTGATTGACGAGTTAAATAAGTCAAATGCCGATTACAAGCAAAGCATTAAAGACACTCAAGAGTACATAGCACACAACCAGATTGACCCACAAGAACTTGATAGTTTGATGCAGATTATTAACAACACCGACCTTAACATTGCTAAAAACAATGAAGGGATTAAGCGATACACCAAGCAAAGGAATAATCCGTATTTTAGTAAAATTGTGTTTACTGACAACGAGGGTGACAAGGAATTTTACATTGGGCTTAAAGACATTTATCAGCATGGAGTTAACTATGTGCTTGACTGGCGTGCTCCAATAAGTTCGCTTTACTATTATTCCAATTTGGGCAAGGCTCACTATATGGCACCGCTTGGGCAAATTGATGTTAATCTAAAAACAAAGCGTCAGTTTAGAATAGCGGACGGCAAATTAAAGTTTTATATTGACACCGATTCACAGGTGAGTGACCAAGCATTGCAAGACGCACTTAGTGAGAATGCAAGCAGTTATATGAAAAACATTGTTCAGACCATTCAAGAAGAACAAGACAAAATCATAAGAGAAGATGTTGATGCAACCGTTGTGATTAATGGTATTGCTGGTAGTGGTAAAACAAGTATTGCTATGCACCGTATTGCGTATTTGTTGTATGCTAATCGTGAAAAGATGAAAAACGAAAATGCCATGATTATTTCACCAAACTTATTGTTTAGTAAATACATAAGTCAATTGTTGCCAGAACTTGAAGAAGAAAATGTTGCAACAAAATCTCTTGTGGGAAGTCTTATGAATATTGCAAGAGTGTTAAAGGTTGAGAAAAAAGAAAACCTTATAGAAGAAATACTTAATTGTAATGATGAGCGATACAAGGAAATTCAGGACAAGTACTCGTTTGATTATTTCCTTAGAATGAAAAAGTACCTTTGCGATTACAATGAGAATGTTAAAAACAATCTTTACAACCTTATTCACGAATATTTGGAAGAGCAAAATGCAAAACGAAAAGCTAACGTTGAGATTTTTGCTGACACAAGACCGATTACCGAACAACAGATTCGTGACCTATACTATATTAGTAGCGAACACCCTGAGAGTCTAGACGAGAGCATAACTCTTACATCTAAGAGAATTGCAAACTTTTACTATTATTTTGACACACCTGGAAAGCAAAGAATTATTGAAAAGAAAATATATGATACAGTTTTAAGAAAGTCATATTTTAGAGATGCATATAATGATTTTCTAAAAAAGAATGGTTATAAGGCTATTCCAAAAGACATTGTGCCATATGAAGATTTGTCAGGACTTGCATACTTTGCTATGAACTTTGTTGGGGCAAACAAGGAAGAATATGTTAAGCATTTGTTTGTTGATGAAATGCAGGACTATGATGCAACCACACTTGCAATAATAAAGATTTTATATCCTGAAGCCAATTTCACAATTGTAGGCGACTTTGAACAAAACCTTATGATTATTGGCGATAACAAAGAAGCGCTTAGATACAATTTCCCTACAGCAAAATTCTACGACCTTTATACAAGTTATCGTAGTACAAACAACATTGTTGATTTGGGATTTGCAATTCTTGGGACGCCTAAGCCAAAGCAAGCCATGGTGAGAGATGGTAAACAACCACAAATTGTAAATTGTTCTAACATAGATGAAAGATTTAAGCTTATCAATAATGACATTAATGAGCAATTAAAACAAAACCGCAGGGTGGCAGTACTTTGCAAAACCAAGAAAGAGGCAGAACTAGTAGGGCAGTATGTTAAAAATGCAACCTTAATTCTAGAAGAAACAAATGAAGCCTTGTTTGATGCTAAAGTTATAATAACCACAACTTATTTCAGTAAAGGTCTTGAGTTTGATGCGGTTATTGTTCCAGATGTAAGCGAAGTGAATTTTTGCAAAACACAAGACAAACAAAACTTGTATGTTGCAATTACAAGAGCATTGCACGAAGTTAATATGTACTATGAAGGGAAACTTACTCATTTTATTCCTGCAAAATATGAAAATATGAAATAAGAATTGTTTAAAAAGATAAGCCAATTTTTTATGGCATATTTTTTTATTTAAATGTGTATTAGTGCATATAAAAGACAAGTAATTATTTTGAAACCATATAAAATTTCAGTATTGACTGTTAATAAGTGGTGTGCTAAAATTATTGTAGTGGGGGATAAGTTTATGAAACTATCAATTTCAGAAAGATTTTATTCAAAAGATGCCGTAAAGGGTTTTAAGGAATATAAAAAAGCAAAAGAATTAGAACACGATGGAATTAACGGAAAGCACAATTATGTAAATATGCACTACAGTGAGAATCCATTTTACAAAGCAAGCAAAGCATATACTGATGCATACAATTATTTTTCAGTTGCAAAATTAAAAGCCGAACATGAGAACAATCAAAAGATGAAAGAAAGTTTTGATGTAAAGATTAAAACCTGTAAACTTGGCATAAAAAAAACAGAAGGACTGTTTGAATTTACAAATTATGATAAATAAATTATAAAGCGAATTAAAAAGAAGTTTTAGGACTTCTTTTTTTGTTTTATAAGACCATATAGGGGTTAAAAAGTCTTATAAAGTAATCAAAATGAGAAAAATTTTATATTCTTTAACATGTTTTTCAGGGCATAATTTTGCAATTTTTTATACTTTTGGGGTCGATTTTAGTAAAATTTAGGGGTTTGAAAGGGGACAAAAAATGCAATTTTGGAAACACACGGAGCGGTGGTGTAAAAAACGCAAAAAAAAAGTTAAAAAACTTAAAAAAAAGTGTTGACGGGGTAATTTATAAGTGGTAAACTATCGTTGCATTCAATCAAAGAAGACAAAACGATTGATATGCAAGTACATTGACAACTACATATTTTCTAGTAAAATCAAATATCATATATTTGAGAAAAACGAATACGAGTATAGTATAAATTTTTATTGTTAAAAGTTTTACAATACGAGTAATACGAATAATTCACAAAAATAATTTGTAAACGTTTTTATATTAAACCAAGAATCGACGAAAATACGATCAAGCGAAAAAGAGCGTATGGTGGATGCCTTGGCACTAGACGCCGATGAAGGACGTGATAAGCTGCGAAAAGCTACGGGGAAGAGCAAATATCTAATGATCCGTAGATGTCCGAATGTGGAAACACACCACAACTAATCTTGTGGTATCATAATATGAATACATAGTATTATGAGGGGAACCTGGGGAACTGAACCATCTAAGTACCCAGAGGAAAAGAAAGTAAATTAACGATTACCTAAGTAGTGGCGAGCGAACGGGTAAGAGCCCAAACTTAACATAGCAATATGTTAAGGGTTAGGACCTGCAATAAAGTGAACTTCATAAACATAGACGAAGATGTTTGGAAAGGCATACGACACAGGGTAAAAGTCCCGTAGTTGAAATGTTTATGTTATCATGAGCAGTGTTCCAGAGTAGCACCGAGCACGAGGAATTTGGTGTGAACGAGCGAGGACCATCTCGTAAGGCTAAATACGATCTAGTGACCGATAGTGTACCAGTACCGTGAGGGAAAGGTGAAAAGAACCCCGGGAGGGGAGTGAAAGAGAACCTGAAACCATATGTTTACAAACGGAGGAAGCGTTATAGCGACCTCGTACTTTTTGTAGAACGGGCCAGAGAGTTACGGTATGTAGCAAGGTTAAGTGATTAAGTCACGGAGCCGAAGCGAAAGCGAGTCTGAATAGGGCAAAGTTAGTTGCATGCTGTAGACCCGAAACCTGGTGACCTATCCATGTGCAGGTTGAAGCAGTGGTAAGACACTGTGGAGGACCGAACCCACGTCTGTTGAAACATCCGGGGATGACATGTGGATAGCGGAGAAATTCCAATCGAACCGGGAGATAGCTGGTTCTCCTCGAAATAGCTTTACGGCTAGCCTTTGAGTTTAAATATATGGGGGTAGAGCACTGAATGAGTGCGGGGGCTTCACGGCCTACCAAGCTTTATCAAACTTCGAATACCATATTATTATATATCAAGGAGTCAGACAGTGTGAGATAAGTTTCATTGTCAAAAGGGAAACAGCCCAGATCTACAACTAAGGTCCCAAAGTTCATGTTAAGTGGTAAAGGATGTGCAACTGCTAAAACAATCAGGATGTTGGCTTAGAAGCAGCCATTCATTAAAAGAGTGCGTAATAGCTCACTGATCGAGTGGTAGTGCGCCGAAGATGACCGGGGCTAAAACATGACACCGAAGTTTAGGGATAGATTCATTTCTATCGGTAGAGGAGCAATGTGTATTTGGGCAGAAGCGTAACCGTAAGGGAGCGTGGACTATACACAAGAGAGAATTCTGGCATGAGTAGCGAGATTGGGGCGAGAACCCCCAACGTCGAATGAGCAAGGTTTCCTGGGGAAGGCCAGTCCTCCCAGGGTAAGTCGGGACCTAAGCCGAGAGCGAAAGCTGTAGGTGATGGACAACAGGTAGATATTCCTGTACCGCCGTACATTGATTAAGAGCGATGCAGTGACACAGTAGGATAGTGAGTCCATGGGGATGGAAATCCATGGCTAAATCATGAGGCTAACATGTAGTTAAGTACGCATGTTGTTAGGCTGGGTGATGATGGGGAGTGAAATTTAGTAACGAAGTTCACAAGTTCACACTGGCGAGAAAAACTGCTAAGTAAATGTAAGGTGCCCGTACCGCAAACCGACACAGGTGCTCAGTATGAGTAATATAAGACGAACGGAATAACCATTGTTAAGGAACTCGGCAAAATTACCCCGTAACTTAGGGAGAAGGGGTGCCTATGGCAACATAGGCCGCAGTGAAGAGGCCCAAGCAACTGTTTACCAAAAACACAGGTTTCTGCTAAAGCGCAAGCTGAAGTATAGGAGCTGACGCCTGCCCGGTGCTGGAAGGTTAAGGGGAAGTGTTCGGAGGACGAGTTAAATCTACTCCAAAGCATTGAACTTATGCCCCAGTGAACGGCGGCCGTAACTATAACGGTCCTAAGGTAGCGAAATTCCTTGTCAGGTAAGTTCTGACCCGCA
>CAKVHW010000001.1 GCA_934754495.1 uncultured Clostridia bacterium | reverse complement strand
CTAGAAGATATTATTAAGGAATTATTAAAACCTGGTAGAGATGTTCGTGACGAACTTCCTAAACCACAACTAAAGAGCGAACTACTTGGCATTGAAAACCTTAAACCAGGAATGGTGCTTACAGGTGTTGTTAGAAACGTGTGCGACTTTGGTGTATTTGTAGACATTTCAGTTCATCAAGACGGACTTGTTCACATTTCACAAATTAGCAAAGATTACATCAAACACCCTAGCGAAGTGCTAAAAGTTGGCGATGTTGTTAGAGTAAAGGTTCTAGATGTAGATGTCGCTAAAAAACGTATTTCGCTTACAATTAAAGACTGCCCTGCCGAAGACGAAGTTAAATAAAACAAAATAAAATAAGGAGTGACGACATTAATATGATTTCTAATGTTGAAGGATTATTAATATTTGCATCAGTAGTTTCATTCGTCCTTGGTATAACTGCCGAGCTTATTGGCTTTCATGTTATATCATGCTGGATAATTGTTGCTATGCTATTTTTCGTGCTCCTTCTTGTTTTGCCAAAATTATTTAGACGTTTTAAACACAAAAACAAAAAGTGGGTAAACTTTTTAAACCTTATGGCGATTATTCTATTTAGTTTTTGTGTGGTTTACCTTATGGCTAGCCTAATTTACTATGCCATTTGGGGCGTAAAATTTTGGGATATGTACGAAGTTGTGTTGTACCCTACAGTGCTAGTGTACCTGCTACTTGAAGTATATCTAAACTTCCTTATTTCCGAAAAATATAAATATCACGACGAATAAAAGTTTTATTATGAATTTTATATGATTAATTTTATATCAGAAAAATTAATTGATATTGTTAGATAAAGTTGATTTTATTCGATAACAAAAAGCACCTATATCATTTAGGTGCTTTTTTATTATACTAAGCAATTTTAATGTGTCATTATTTTTGCGTTTGTTTAAGAATTAATTATTTTTAAATAATTAACCAATTATTTTCGTTTTTATTTGTTCCTTTTTATGTAATGTTAGTTTTAAAACACAAAGTGTCACAAAAGGTGAAGAAAATCATATAACACTACATAGGAAAAAGGGGTAATAAATATGACTATTAACGATATTTACGAGCGAATATATAGTTTGGCGGGGCTAGAAAAAGTTGACTTTTTCACTGTGGGCTACAGTCTACTTAGTCAGCCAGTGTATGGTGTGCACATAGGAAGTTATGAAGGAAATCAATTACTAGTGGAAGGTGCAATTCATGCACGAGAATACATAACTGCACCGCTTATTGTTGATTTGGTGAAATACTTATATCAAAAACCCATTGACGGTGGAATGTATTTTATTCCAATGGTTAATCCCGACGGCGTGCGTTTGGTACTTGATGGCCTAGACGGCATTAAATGTGAAAGACTTAAAGAGTTTTTAACAAATGTAAACGGCGGAAACACTGATTTTAGTCAATGGAAGGCTGACGCCAATGCGGTTGACTTAAATGTGAATTTTGACGCATTATGGGGAGGCGGAAGTCAAAATGTATTTTGCCCTGCTCCTGGAAATTTTGTTGGGTATTACCCAAATAGCGAGCGGGAAGTAAACAACTTAATTAATTTTACCAACAAAAATCAGCCAAATGCAACAATATCATATCACACCAAAGGCGAAGTGATTTACTACGGATTTGAGATGCTAGATGCCGAACAAATTGCACGTGACCGTGGAATTGCCGAAGCCATTGCAAACGTAACTGGTTATCAAATTGTTAAAACCGAAAACAGCACTGGCGGGTATTCTGACTGGGTGTCAGAATACTTAGGTGTACCTGCATTTACAATAGAAGTAGGAAAAGCAGACTTGCCACACCCAATAAATGAAGACCAACTTCCACTAATATTTGAACAAAACAAAGATGTTCCACTAACAGTATTAAATGCCATAAACAAACTAAACAACCCAACTACAAGTGCTACACCAAAACTTACTCTCGCTCAAAAACTAGTAAGAAGATTATCAGGCAGAAAATAACACCAATACATAATGTAATTATTTAATGATATTGTTTATTAAAATTAAAACATCAAGATAATGCAAACAACAAAATAAAAATAATTACAAAAATATAAACAACTTTAAAAAAAGACGTGGAAGTAATTTTCACGTCTTTTTTTATATTAACTTTATAATCAATGAATATGATTTTACTAGTATGGTTGTATGATTATATTAGCATTCTTTATTATAATCAACACAAACAACATAAATCTAATAAAACCTTAAATTTTAAGATTATTCTTCATCAAAAACAAATTGTGATGGGTGCTTTTTAAAGAAGTCTTGTTTTGCTTCCAAAAACATTGGTTTGTGATGTTCTTTGTTTTCAAAGAAGTTGTAAATTGGTTGTTCAATTCCGTCCCAACTAAAGATATTGTCAGAAACACCAAGGTCTTTTGCCAATTTCTCGATGTTTGCTGGCACAACAGGGTGCAATAATACCATAGCGACTTTACACATATGTAGTGTGTCGGCAATTGTTTGAGCAATCATATTCTTATCATTGGCATCTTCGGCAAGTTTAATATTTTTTACCCAATACTTGTTTGCATTTCTAATTAAGCCATCAAGTTCGTACATAACCATATGGAATTTATTATCCATCATAAGTTTTTCATATTTTAAAATTGACAATGTGCAATCTTTTAACACTTGCTCACTAATTTCCTTGTAAGGAATTTCGCCGTCAAAATATTTTTGCCATGTATAGAATAGGCTTCTTAGTACACGATTGTAAACATTTGTAAGTAGGTTGCCGTCTTTTAATACTGGGTCTGGTTCGTCTGCCTTAGCATCTGGATTAAATGGTTTTGGGCAGAATGTTGCACTTGTAGCACCCACACTTAAGCCCAAAAAGTGCATTCTAAGTTGGTCAGATGTATAGTAATTTAAAAGTTCTTGTGGGCTTGGTGCATGAATTTTTCCGCTTGAACTTGCCTTAGCTCCTAAAAATAAACTAAACTTATTAATTAGCAAATTACTAAATTGAAGTTCGCCTTCTGGTGCTGGAATTTCTGGATTCTTTTGTGTGGCAATCCACATTGCATGTTGTGGAATTCCATAGAATTGCAAGTTGTCTTCGCCTAGGATTTGCCAAATTTGGCAGTCTTTACTGCACCACCATTTTTTCCAATCATCGGCTGGTTTGCCAATTGAGTTAAGGTAAGTTTTTGTAAAACTTATAGGTGCCCATAGGCTTTCTGGCCAACAATAGAACGTAAGGTCTTTCATTCCGTCTTCAACAGGAACTTTAACACCCCACTCGATGTTTCCACTAATTCTAAATGGAGTTAGGGTCTTACCTGTACGATATCTTATTTCCGCTTGGCTTAGAAGTGTACAAGCATCTTCACGGTCGGTAAGTTTATCAAATACCAACACGAAACTTGCCTTGCTTTTATCTTCTCTTAATTCATGTGCTGGAAGTTTATCTTTAATGTTTTCATAAAAACTCATTTGATCTTTTTTGATATAAACTTCAGGTTTTTTCAAAAACTCTCTCATTTCCTTTACGGCGAAAGGTCTAATTGGAGTATTTTTCTCGGTGTAGTCTAGCCACTTAGTAACAGTGTCTAGTTGGTCTTGTAAATCAAAGTACCAGTTTTCAATTTTCTTTAGTACTGGCTTTTTACCGCTTAGGGTTGACACTGGGTCAATAAGATCTTGTGGCAAATATTGGTGGCCAAAGTCGCATTCATCGGCATAGCCTTTTTCGCTTGTACAACCTTCATATGGGCATTTACCAACAACTTGTCTACCATTAAGGAAAGTTTGTTTTTCTTCGTCATAGAATTGATAGGTGCTCATTTTCATAAGGTGACCATTTTTGTAAAGTTTTTCAAAAACTTCGGCACTTGTTTTTGCATGAAAATCTTTAGCAGGTTCTAGTGCAGAGCCATAATAACCATTAAAACTTATTTCGTAAGCATTCCAGTCACGAACATGGCTATTATACTTTTCTTTAACCATGTCTTCAATAGTGCCAGTATAGCCTTTTTCTTGCATTTTACGATACCCTTCTAGGCTTGGGCTACCATAACAGTCAGAACCTGACACATATATTACATTATCAGCACCAATACGGTCACGAAGAAAACGTGCCATAAAATCGGCATAAAGCGCCATGCCCAACACGTGTCCATAGTGCATATCTTTGTTGCCATATGGCATGCCAGATGTCACAACTGCACGTTTTTTAAACACTGGACGGTGTTCTATCATATTTTTTAATCTAATGTCGTTAAAATCGTTCATAAACTACTCCAACTTATAAAAGGCTAAATAATGCCTTTAATAAATACTAAATTATATATTTTTTTACTGTTTTTTGCAACTAGTTAAATTAATGTTTGTGTTTTTTTTAATCTTAGGCTATAATTTATTGTAATTAAAATTAAATAATTAAAGGAGTTTTTATGAAAACCGCACTTCGAGTTATATTTTTACTATTAAGCTTCGCAAGTCTTATCACATTAATAGTAACAAAATCTAAAAAGGTTGGAATGCCATTTTTCTGGACAAAACTAATTGCATCGGTTGCTTTTGTTGTGGCTGGTTTTGTGGCTATCATGCTAAAAAGCACAATTGAAACCTACGTGCTATTTATTATGCTTGGGCTTGTAATGGGCATGCTTGGTGACATTTTACTTGGCTTAAAAGAAATTTATCGTCCACATGAAGGGCAATATCTAAACGGCGGATTTTTATGCTTTGCCATTGGTCACATTATGTACATAATTGGCTTTGGATTGTATGCTAATAAAAGTGCCGACATTTTAGTGCCATTCTTTGTTGCTCTTGCTATTGGTGCTGTTGTGGCAACCCTAATATCTGTTAATGCCAATAAACTTGGAATTGACTTTGGAAGATTTAAACCACAATGTTATGGTTACACTTTTGTAATTTGCATTACGCTTGCATTTATGGTTGCACTTGCAATACTTGTAAGCAAACTATGGATTGTTGCTAGTGCACTACTACTATTCTTAATTAGTGATCTAGTACTTTCATTTATCTACTTTGCTCCAAACAAAAGCACAAACCTTAACTGGGGCTTAAACCTTGGAACATATTATGTTGCTCAAATTATGATTGTAGCATTCTTAATGTTTGTTTAAAAATCATAAAAAACACACTTTTATATTGAGTGTGTTTTTTTTATTCGCTTTAAGTTGTTTGTGGCAAATAATTAAACATTATATTTACTTTATTAATTTTTACTACATTAACACCAACAAGGTTATATATAAGTATATAAATTGTCGACAGGTCAAAATGTTAAACATATTGCCAGATTATTAGTTTTTTACACACAAAAACCTACAATATTCTAATATATTAGTCAATATTTTTTGGTTTTAAAAAATCATATTGCAAAATTTTACCATATATTACTTTTTTCGACAAAACAAGTTAAAATCGCCCAAAAATAGATGTCACTTAATCAGACAAAAATCGGAAAAATGTGTTAATATATTTGTGATTATAAGGGGGACGATACAAATGAATGTAAAAACGGCAATCTCAATCAAAGTAAAACAATTAATGGCTGAACAAGGTTTAGACCAAAATGCGCTTAGTAAACTTAGCAAGGTGTCAAGCCGAACCATAAATGGAATTGTCAACAACGACAGCAAAAAAGTTACACTTGCCACAATTGTTAAATTGTGCAAGGTGCTTAATATTTCGGTGTCAGAATTTTTTGACGACATTGTTAATAATCCTTTGTTAATTGCAAGTTAAACCTAAAGTAAGTACAAAAAAAACACCAACTATATTTTAGTTGGTGTTTTTTTTGTGACCTAAAATTAAATTCTAGGGCCGTGTTCGTCATTATTTTGTTGTTTATCTTGTGCAAGACGTTCAAACATTTCTTTGTTTTCTTTGCTTACACGTTTTCTTGTGTTGTGGCTATTTTTTGCCTTAATAATTAAGGTAATAATTAAACCAATCACAACAGCACCAGCAACAGCAATCAATACAACAATCACAACGTTTGTTTCAACCTTGATTTCAATTGTTGCATCTTGAGTAAACTCAATTGCTTTTAATGTTTTTGCACTAACTGTTTCTGTTGTGCCATTAGCATGTTTTACAACATAAACAACCTTTTGAAGGAAGTTTGCGCTAACTTCTGGAATGTTAACAACTTTTTCTCCATATCTTACTTCTTCCAAATGTTTTTCTCCGTTTGGAGTAGTATAAACAACAGAATAAGTGTTGATGGTGTATGTGCTTTCATTAGAAGCCAAACTGAAGTTTTGATCAACTTTATTTAAGCAGATACGATAGTTGTTGCCATTAGGAGTAACTGTGTATTTAGTGTATTCAGTGCCACCTTCAGGAGTTTCGCTTACACTATAAACACCATTAGCATAAACAACTTTAGTTGCCATAGAAACGGCTTGACCTTGTTTGTAATAACTATAACCATTAGCACTAATTGTGATAATGTAATTTTCTGTTTCATTTTTGGAAACTGTAACTGTTTGACCAACAGTCATGCGCATATATGTGCTATATGGTAAAATTACAACATCATAAGAATCTCTTTCGCCAATTACTGAAATTACAGGAATATTATTAGAGTATGCAATGTTTACAGTGTAATCAAATGCATAAGCATAACCTGCCATATCAGTTGCACTTGGGTCGTGCATGTCGGCAGTTGAAGTGGCAGTGAATGCGCCCTTAGCACCTTCTTTACTTTCTACCCCAACAGTAACTGTATTTATAAAGTAGAATGTGTAAAGGTCGGTATTAGCACTAAACTTAGTGCCAGCATCAACAGGAGTGAAGTAACTCAAGTAGTTGTCGCGAGTAACATCATCCCAATTAATAGCATCATTATTAGCCATATACCAGTTTGTTTGATGGTTATCCCACCAAGGGTTATAACACCAAACATAACTACCACTATATTGTTCGCTAGAAACATTGTCAATGTTAGGTGTTACAACATTAGGACTAGGAACAAAGTATTCAGCAAAGTTATCTACAACATAGCCTCTTTCATATTTAGCCAATGCGTTTTCAAATACTTGACGGCGATACCAAGCATTAACTCCACCACCAAACGCCATATGGAATTTAATTGTGTAGTCATTGTTAATAATGCTTGTTTCTTCTAGGGTAACACTTAACATTCCCCTAACTTCTTCAAATAAGAATTCGGCTACCCATTCATCATTTTGATTTTCTAAATGACAAATTGTATAACCTTCACCTGTTGCATCAAAATTTCTATCCTTAATCATAATATGTTTAGTTGTGATGCCATCGGTGATTGAGAATCTAATTACAGATTTGTAGTTGAATGAATTATTAACCTTAACAGCAATCTTAGCATTTTCGCCGTGAATAATGTTAGTGTTTTTGCCATCAGCATTGCTCAAATTAATTGTGAAGATTTGAACTCCGCCTTCGGTAATATAACCATAAGGACGTTTATTTGATGTGATATCAAATGAATATGCTTCATTGCCAGTACCTTGAATTGGGCCAGAATTTGTAACAGTATCAATAACGTAGTCATTTACAATACCTGTTGTTTCAATTACAAATTGATCACCATTTTCAAACTTAATTTCTTTTCCGTCAATAGTAGCAGATCTAAGCAAATTAGAACCTAATGTAATATTGTATTTGTTGTTTTCCTCATCGTATTCAATAGTAGGACCAACACCAATACTACCAAGTGTTACACCATTTCTAACAATCTTAACTACAACATTTGGTTTGTATAAATTATAACCAAATGAAGGAGCAAATTTAAACATTAATGTACTTGTGAATGGAACAACTACATTCTCGCCATCAAAGATAGACAAGTTGTAAATTCCATCTACATAGTAGTCTGGGTGACTATTAAATTCGTCACCAACAGTACCAACTTCACCATTTTCGTACTTAAATGCAAATAGATATTTATTTGCAGCAACAAATGGACTAAAGTCAATATCGCTCTTAACAATAAAGTCTTCAGTAAGTTTGGCTACTCCACTTGAATACCAGTATTCAAAGTGATAACCTTGAGGAACCATTTTTGGGTCATAAGTTGGGATTGTTATTGAATCACCATAGTAAATACCAGTGTAACTTACGTATTCAGCATATGATTGGTTATAGAATCTAACTGTGAAAGTTTTTCTTGTGTAATTAGCAATAACATAAATATCGCCAACAACTAGTGTTTCATTAACTTTAAATTCTTTCATTTTTTCAGTGCCAATGTCTGCTAAAGCAGTAACATAATAGTATTTATCAAATTCAAATGAACTTGTTGGAATACCAAAGATTGTGTCAATATTATCAAGCGAACTATTATGTTTTACGGAATAAGTAAATCTTGGATTTACAACATCATCAACTAGGTTGTTGCTGGTATCAATAAATTTACTAATACCTTTTTCGCCTAATTCATAACAGTAAGACATAATCTTAACGCTATAACTATCTCTTGTGAAATAAGCATATACATTTGTGTCGTAATATACGTTTGTATTAGCAGTAAATCTGCCTGCAACTGGACTATTTGTTTCGTTAAACCAACTAGCAACATCGCCTGCTTCAGCAACATACCAGCCTTTAAATGTCCAACCCTCAAATTTTGGATCATCTGGAAGTTGTCTACCTTGCGAACTTAATGCTGTGCCGTGAGTAATTTCAAATTCACCGCCAGAAAGTTTGTCAATTGTAACTCCCATTGTTTCGTAATCGATAGCAGTAGGAACATAGAATTGAAGTGTGTATCTATTGCTTACAACATTGTCATTTTCAACTTGCAAATATGCTCTTTGATTTGAATCAAAATATTTTACAGTAATTGTATAAACATATTCATAGCCATCGTTTTGTTTATTTTTTTCAGGTTCTGATACATTAAGTACAACATTATTATCTACAGGGGCATTACCAGAAGAACGAAGACTAAACTTAAATTCGTTTTTAGTATATTGACGATTAATAGTAACTCTGAATACTGTTTCGTCAGTATAACTTACAGTTTTTTCTGCAATTGTGCCATCACCAAATCTGATGCTACCAATTGTAATACCAGCAATTGTAAGTGCACTTGCTTTTTGGTCGTTAATAAAGATTCCACCATTGCCATAAACTTGAAGTTTGCTTGTATTAACAGTGAATTTTGGATACAACACTGTGTTGCTGTAAAGTGCGGTATAAGGGTATGCTGTAGTCTTTTCGAATTTATCATCAAGACCCCAATTAGCAAATTTATAACCACGAGCAACTTCAATGGTAGGTAATTTTTCTAGGGTTGCACCATGTGTGTAAACCTTAGTGTAGTCAGTTGTTGTGTAATCAGAATAGTCATTGGCAAGGTTATGGTTTTTCTCGCCTACAACTTCCATATTCATGCCTTTAAGAGTAAGTGAATATTTATTAAGTTCACTAAATCCTTCCACACTAATATTAACACTACTATTATCAGTCATGCCCAAAATTTCGGTTGTAAACCAAATATTGTAGTAAGTAGAAAGAGCATTGTTTGCATAACTAGAATTCTTAGGGTTAAGTTCTCTAGCAACATCTGCATTTTTAATTACTCTTAGGCTTAAGAATTGTTTTCCAGCATAAGTGTAATTATAGAATGCACCCGTGCTATCAGATGTAGGTGTAACTGTAATTATAATGCCATCGCAAGTATAACTATAAACACCCTTTTCATCAGGTTCGCCAGCATTTGTGTCGCCTGGCATATAAATTTTAATTACTTTTCCATTATAACCAATATTGAAGATTGGTAATGTTTGGTCATAGCCAGCATATACATAGAAACCAAATGATAAGCCTTTTACCTTAGAATGGTAAATTTTATATGTTATGGTATTTTCTGTAAAGTTAAGGTTAATATCACCTTTATTATTAAATACATGGTCGGCAGTAAGATTAGATCTTAATACACCATATTCTTTGTAGTCACCAGTATTTTGTGATGGTTTAGCAAATACCATATTATAAATGTTTTCGGTATATGTAGCACTTAAAACCATGTGTCCAGTAACACTTTGTGAAGTATTTCCACTAAACATGTATTCAGTATAATTACCATTAGTAAAGTCATACCATTTATCCTCATTACTATAAGTATATCCTTCTTCTTGTCCGAAGTTTGAAATACCTAATGAGAAAGGATTTACAAATGTTTGATTGTAAGTAACCTTAACAATATATGCTTTAGTTACACCAGCTTCAGCATATTTTACTGTTCCACGGTTTTCATATTTATTCTTACTAACATCAACTAACACCCTCTTAACAAATGCAACAGTGTATTTATTAAGTTCGTAATTAGTGTTGCCATCTTGAATAGAATCGTTACCAGATTTTACAAGATATTCAAATGTATAAGTTGTACCTGGTTCGAATTTTTCGCATTCACCAATTGTAAAGTCTTGATAATAATCATCAAAGCCTTTAAATAGATTTGCATTAATTGTGATTTTTAGTAATAGTACACCTTGTGGATTGTAATAAGACAATGTGTATGTTGCAGATGACAAACCAGTTGTGTTAAAGGTTTTGTCAATTCTATAAACATAATCTCCGTCATTATTACGATTTAGGTAATAGTGATTGTCATAGAATGTAACACCATGTTCTGAATAATCCACACCCATGCCTGCAATGTAAAATAATGTTGTACCATTGCTAAACACTGGAAGATTATGTGTATAAGTTGTACTTGGTTTGAATTTTAATGCAACATAGTCACCATAAGATGCAGTAGTTTGTTGGTTGCTATTGCTAATTTTAACATCATTGAATTGCCATTCGTTTGGTTGGTCATCAGCAATAATCAATTTTTTAAGATCTTCAGTGTATCTATTTCTGCTATTAACTGTTACGTCATTTCCACTAGCAGAAGTAAGTTTGTATTGTTCGGCATACACAAGTAGATTGCTATCACCCTTTTCAGCAAAGTTTGCACTAAATGAAAGTGTATAAGTTCCATCTGCAATTGTAAGTTTTGCAATTTGCGATCTCTGTGTAATTGTGTATTCTGTTTCAGAATCCTTAGTAATTGTAACACTTGTAGTTGCGTCACTACCAATTGTGTAAGTAATTGCATTAGATGTAATGCTTGTAATATTGATTGTAACGCTTGTGCCTCTACCATTGTTTAGAACAAGGTCTTTATTTGTTTCACTTAAACGAGTAAGTTTTCCAAATGGAATTATATAACTATTATTAATGTTAAATACAACGAAGCCATCGGTATAACCATCAGTAAGTGCTACTGTATATTTAATTTTGTCACCATAAAGCATACGTGCTCTATCGTTGTTTGCAAGTTTGCCATCTCTTGTTACGGCAATATTTTCACTGCCATAAACAAATGTAGATGCATAAACAGTTTTAGCAATGTTGTCTTTTCCGTCTGGAGCCTTTTGTAATTTGTCATCAGTTGTGTTGGTAGAGTAATCTACACCAGCAACTGTTGTGTGAATTGGGGAATATTGTTTGAATGAAATATCATTAATGCATTCTTCGTCAAACTCAAATCTAATTGCTCTAGTAACACCGCTTTCGATTTTAATAGAGTAAACTTGACCTGAAGAATATACAACGAATGTAATACCGCCAATGATTGTTCTACCACTTGCTAGAGATAGCTTTCCGCTAACCCATTCAGCAGATTCAATAGGAGTTTCTTCATCATCTTGAGCAACAAACACATTAAATTTATAACCGCTTGTTTTGAATGCATTGTCAATAGTAAATGTGATTGTTGTAGTATTGCCGTATGTTTGTTTTGAAACTACACCACTTGTAACTTCTCCACTAAACGCACCAAGATTATATGAAATTCCACTATTATTTACCTTTGTTAATGTAGGGTCATTAACAACAATATCGTATTTGTTAGCAACAAATTCAAAGTCTGATTCACCAGTCTTTTTCAAACTAACTTCAATATTTGCAACAACTGATTGTGCTGCAATTACAACTTTGTATTGATTTCCGTCAATAACAAGTGCATAACCGCCATCAGTGAACTTCATTTCGCCATTTTCATCTATGGTATAACTTACCATATTAAGAGCCGTGCCACCAACTGTAACTCTAAATTGAGTTGACAAATCTGTGTGTGTATAAGCATCTTGAAGTGTGTAAGTTAATTGTAGGTTTTGACCAGTAACAACACCTGAAAGCACTGTGCTAACATTGTTTACGTTTGCAATAAGTGCATTAAGTTGTTTTTCTGTAAATTTAGAAATAACCGAATATAGTTTTACTTCAAATAAAGTAACTAGTTCAACGTTGTTAGATTTAAATCTAGTTCCGCCTTCGCCTGCTTCACCAGAAGTGAATAGTTCGTAAGCAGTAACATCGCTAACAAAGCCATCATAATCAAGTACAACTTGATATATGGTAGAATTGTAGTTGGCTTCGCCATCGTTGTTTCTAACATACATAACTACACCGTTAAGTGTAACTGGAAGATAACTACTTGCATTTACAAGGTAGTTTGTGCCTTCTTTGTATAATAAGCCTGCACTTACAGCCATTTCTATGGCACCATATGTTCTTCTAAAGAAACCTTTAAATGTGCCGTAGTCTTTAGTAATTTGCCCATTAGCATTAGCAAAATTTTGAGCAAAAGTCACCAAACTGCCAGTAGCCGAAACTTGTTCGTTTGTAATTACTGTGTTGTATAATGTGTCTTTTAGGTAATAATCAGTATTTCTTAAATTACCTTCAGCATCGTATGTTTTAACAACCTTAAATGCATCTACTTCAGTTGGATTTTTCAACAAGTATTCTTCAATAAGGTTGTATTCTTCTCTACCTGCTGCCCAACCATCAATCTTAACATTAATACTACATGTATCGTACACAGCAATGAATGTTATGCTTGAGAAGGTATCACTAAACACGTATGTTGTATTCAAGATTTGTGTAAATGTATAATACGAACGATTATCGGTTGTTTTGCCAGCAGCAACAATTTGCTTGCCGTCTACATCAACTAATTTTGTTGCATCTGCAGAATTTGCAAGTTCGAAACCTACAAGTTCTTTTGCAGAACCTAAGAAAGATGCAGTATTTTTAGGTTTTTGAATGTATACAGAATCACTGCCGTTTACTAATTTATAAGCAATTAATTCATCGCCACCATAAATTACAGTGTATTCAATATACGAACCATTATTTGATTCAATTGTCCAGCCGTCACCACCTGAGCATAGGTAATAATCCATACTGCCAATTGTAATTGGTGTAAACACCATTACACTTTCGCCATTAATATAACCATTAACATAACTACGTAAGTTAGGGATTGATGTGAAATCAAATGATGTGCCAACTGGGTATTTTGTTTCTTTGTATTTTAATTCACTACTCTTGTTGTTTACAATAAGTTCTTGACCTTCAGCATATGATGCTGCCGAACCAGATTTGCCATTAGCAGTAGAAATAAACTTAACTGAATAGTCATATTCTGAAACACCGCTAAAGCCAAATTGAATATTGCTTGCAACAAAGTCAAATGTATAATCAATATCAATTGCATTAGTATTTACGTTGTATTTAATTTTAATATCAACGCCATCAATTGAGAATACTTCGTACTCTTTTCCATTAATTGTAATTGTTCCCAATCCATAGGCATCAAGATCGGCAATTGATGAACCATACATTGGAATACCATTCATATTAAAACTTGTAAGTTGAATGATTTTTTCTCCATCAGAATAGAACCACATTTTGCTGCCATTCCAAGCATCACCATTTCTACCTGTTGAGAAACTATCTGTCCATATATCTTTTCCTTTAAAAGACTTAAAGTTGTTGTTTTCGGCAAATTGATTACCATTTACTTCAATAACAACATCTTTAACATATTCAACCCAAGGATTGTAATATTTAGTTGTTGAAGATGTGATAGTCAATTCATATCTATTTATATTGCCTTCACTTGGCTCATATTCTAGCACATAATTGTAAAGTGAAGAAGTGTCAAATTTAGCAAATGTATTAGCATCACCAACACGATTATTTAGGATCATTTCTTTTGTAACACCTTCGCTACTTGTTACTGCGAATACAGCATATTGTACCTTAACAACAGCAGTGTATTCATTACCACCTAAACTTGTCTTTGCAACTTCATCCATAAAAGTACTAATTTTGATACTTGGGAAATGATAAACAGCTTCACTAACAACAGTACTACCAGAATCATTTGCTTTAGTAAATGATACACTATCCTTATTAAGCACTTTTAGCACATAAGCATTAATGCCATTTGATTGAATTGTGTATGTATCACCAGTAGCTTCTAGCGTTGTAGAATCTATTACAATTGGAGTTGTTGCACCATTAATATAAACACTATATACAGGTTTGAAGATAAAACCGTTGGCCTTTTCATCATTATTATTAATGTACATGTACGAACCATCAACATCTTTCGTTAGCCCCAAACCGGTTAAACCAGTGACGCCAGCTGTTGTACTTGTATAGGTTACGTAATACTGGCGGTTTTCATTACCATCAAAGTTGATACCAGCACCAGTGTTATCAATTCTTATGCGTTGTCCAGCATAAAAATATTCTTTAGTGTTTGGATATGTAGCACCATCAGCATAACGGTAACCATTTTTATCTCTAATAATTCCCGCATAGCTAAAGCTCATTTTAGGAACATTTAAACCTAATTCACCGTTTTTTGTTGTTGGTGGAATATAATAACCTGTGTTAAATTTCAAGTTTGATGTTACACTCTTACCATAAGAAATACCAGAAATGGTTGTACTATTTACATCTTTTTCTACTCCGCCAATTTTGGCTGTACCAAATTTTGCTTTTTCTTCGCCAGTGTAATTAAAGTTGATATTGTAAGTGTTTTCAGTTGGTTTTGTGCCTACATTTCCATCAAGCCCCAACACCTTAAACGTTACATTATCAGAACTACCAGTATTGTTAAAGTCTATTGTATATTCAAGTTCTTTAATTTCCGTAAAACTGCCAGTGAAAAACACTTTTGTACATTCACTTATCCAGCTTGCTTCACATTCGCCATAAACCCCGTCTTTTTTTAAGACCGAAATTCTAGGCTTTTTTAGTGTTCCGTCTTCATGAATATAAGAATTAATATAAGGATATTTAATTACTATAGTAAGTTTTGTACTATAAGCACTAGAAACTTTCTCTATAACTGGGAAGCCACTAGAACTTACTTCTGGATAGATACTTTTCCCATTGTATTTAAAGTAATAACTACTATCAGCATTTACTATGTTTACACTATGACTTAGTGTACCAGCAATACTATAATATGTTGTTACACTACCATCAAAGGTCATTGTTTTATAGCCTTTTTCAACATCTTCCTTAGTCCAAGGAATTCCGCCTTCTGGAGTAGAACCATTAGAAGCATCAGGGTTTTTAGCAAAGTCTTTTGCTTTTTCAACATCGGTAAACCAATAACCAGATTGTCCATTGCCAATCTCTACCTTATCAAGTGTAAAGTTCATTCCTTTAAACAATGCTTGTGTTGTTCTTGACTCTTCGTTTCCGTTAGAATAAAGTCTTACAAAATTAATGGTTGAATATTGAAGGCTAGCATTTCTACCTTCTTGATTTGCATCTCTAATACCATAAGTTTGTTTTAAATCACTTGTGCAATAGAAAGCATAAACATATAGGTTTGTAACACTAGTGGTACTTCCAGCAGTGAAATCAAAAGTAAATTTATTATCCTTTATCTCATTACCTTTAATATATATATACCTTATATTAGTAGAAATTGGGTAAATCAATGTTGAAGTATCAATTTTTGAACCAGAAATAATTATTTTAACATAATCATCATCAGCAATTTTACCTTCTTTAATGTAAGCTGTAACATGATAACCAGTTGAAGTTTTTGTTGCTGTGGTTAAATCCATTTTAATAGGAGTTTGTGGTTGACCACTACCATTGTCTTGATTCTTGAAATCGTAAGTAAATTCGCCTAATACAAATTGTCTATTAGTACCAGAATTATTTGAAACTATGTTATTTTCAGAACCAGTTGTCGTTAGACCATCATCATCAATTCTGCTAATATAATCAATAGATTGTGTATCAATTTTAATTTGTGGAACAACACCATATGATTGGTCCATAGAGTTGACTTTACCAAGACCTTGATCATCAATATTTACCCCAGAATAACTTCCCCCAAAATACCAAAACTGCGTGGTTGAATATGAGGTACTCTTTGTATAATTTTTCGTATTAATTTGTAATGCATGTCTTAGATTATGAACACATACAGCATTATTAATATCATAAACTGGATATTGTGTACCTACATCCAATGTGTCAGCAAACATTGTCCAAATATATCCGTAATTACCTGTACGCTTTCTTGAGACACTATTAATTTCACCATTGTATTCAAAATTGTCCACAAAACCATTTGCCACTGCATAATCAGAATAATTATCAAGATAAAAATCGTTATTAGCCCAATTAGTTCCACCTAGACCAATATATGAAGTAACCAATGTAATATAATCATCAACAGTAATTCTAGCTCTCGGATCATTAGTCCCTTTCTCTGTGCCACTCGAATATGAAATTGGATAATTATTGCCTGACGTTCCCGGCCAACTACCTGCAGCCTGCCTACTTTGTTTTAAAATATAATTTCTTTCACTTGAAGAAAAAGCCCTTAGATAGAACGAACCCTTGTTATACAAATTGCTAGAATCTTTTAAAATAGAATTTCTTGAACCCTCAGAATAACTGGTGCTATTACCAAACCCATAATCACCCCAGTCAAACCAATTGTACCTCTTGATCCTATCTCCACTCGTACTATTTTCAACATTATATGCAACACCAACTTTTTGATGAGAATAACCAGAACCGCCATTTAACCAGTTACGAATATAACTATAAGTCCAATTGTTACCATTACTATCAAACAAGTTGAAATCCATAGCATCTACAATTGTCATACAAACAAGAGTTAAAACACTTCCACTCTTATATGTAATTCTCCACCTAAGAGGTTCTACCTTAAACATATACTTTGTAGAATTGGAGTTATATTTAACAGTGCTTTGTACATTACCAGATTCAGCACTTGTTAGTTTTGTTGCCACCTGCTTATAGGTATCCTTACTATTATATGTACCTGTTTGCACATCGTCTACATATTTTCTTGGGTCATTTTTAGAGCCATATAGCGATGAACCAGTTTTATAAACACCATCTCTATACTCAGCATATGGATATTTTTCATCATAGGTGCCAGCGATATCCATAAGATATACCTTATCTCCCACCTTAAGGTCGCTAAATGCTTTTTTTACCACATAATATCCATTTGTTGCAAAATCTGGATTATCGGATAACGAACTGGATAGATATGTTGACATGTCGTTTTTAACATAATCATATCCACCTGCAACAAAAGTTTGCGGATATTCACCATAATCAATAATATCCCCTTCTTTTAAAGAGTTTCCCGTATATATTTTTGCTACTTTAGTTGTGTTGGCAGCATATGATGGTGCGCTTGGTTTTAGGTTAAGCGAGCCGATGCAAAAAACACTGCTAAGAGCAATTAAAATAAATGATAAAAGTTTTTTTCCGTTTTTCATTTGTTTTCCTTTTGACTTTAATCAATAAAATTTGCTTTAACAAAAGTAGATTGAGTTAAAGCAAATGCAGATTAAAAAATCATGTTTTATTTATTTTTATAAATAATTTATCAAAATATGTAAAATTAGTCAAATTAATTCGCATAAAATTAATAATAAGACAAAAATTTTATTTGGTAGGTATTGACAATGTGAAAAAAACATATATAATAAAAATGTTAGAACTTTTAGAGAGGGAAAAGATGGGCAACGAAAAGTTAGACAGACGTAACAAAGTGTCTAAGATTGGCTATTACATTAATGGGTTACACAACGTAAACAAGCCTAGCAAACACGATAATCGCAAGGCAATAATCAAAAATGTTTTACCTAAAAACCCAATTGTAAATTATTTTGCAAACAAGGTTAATGTAAACCAAAAATTAGTTACCAGAGCCGTAACTGATATAATTATTAGACAAAACAAAGAATTTGTTATGACAAGAGAAAGATAAGCCAAAAAAGTAAAATTTTTAGGCTTTCTTTTTTTTGCCTTTAAAATGTTTTACAAAAAAACGCAAATAATATATAATGTGGAAAAGTAAAATGATTTTTTTAAAGGTTGATTTGAAAAATGGAACAAAAAAACGAAGATTTAATTAAGGGTGGATTGCTACTTAGCAGTGAAGATTTTGGTGAACCTACTAAGGTAAAGGAAAACAAAAGCAAGCTTTTAGCCGCCATTAACAACATTAATCGCCTTCATGCCGAACAACAAGAAAATATTAAAAAACAAGAAGAAGCCGAGAAATTAGCAGAGCAACCAGAAGAAGTAAAACTTGACGAATACATACTAAGTAAAGACATTCAAAGTGATGAAAATAAGGGCGAAGTTATGTTTACCAACGACAATGTGGTTGACCCTAATGCCACCGAAACATCTAGCGAAGGGTTTGAGCCTGTTGAAATGGCAGAAGCACCTACTGCAAGCACCGAAGAACAACAAACCCCTACCATGGATGAAACAGGTGAAGCCCCAGCAAACGAACAACCTATGTATGTTGTTGGTGAAGCCGATAAAAAAGGTAAAAATGGTAAAAAAGACAAAAAACTTAAGAAAAAAGTATATGTTAGAAATGCCACCGATGAAGAAGTTAAGGAAGGCAAAGGTGTGGCTTGGCTATCTTACATTTTATTCTTTATTCCACTACTTATTAAGGGCAAAAACAACTACGTAAGACATCATGCAAACGAAGGTCTTGAAATATTCATTATGGATATTTTAGCCGCTGCACTATTCTGCGTAGGTTATATTGTTAAAAACGACAACACTTGGATTAACCTAGTACTAATGATTTCGTTAATTGCTGGTGTTGTACTACTAATTCTTACAACAATCACCAAAATTGTTATGATATTTATGTGTATTGCAGGCAAAGAAGCACGCACTCCTTGGCTTGGTCACATTAAATTTATAAAACCTATTAAAAAATAATATTTTAAGATATTTAAAATAAGATATTTAAAAAGGTATTTAGCAAAAAAATACAAGGCTAAACAATTAACAATTTTAATATTTAAAAAACAAAAAAATGGCTAAAACTAGCCATTTTTTTATATTTCACCTTGTTGTAACAAGACTCAATATGCACTTTTTTCGGAAATGTATTTTACAAGGTCGTCAATGTTTATACGTTCTTGTTGCATTGTGTCACGATCACGTACAGTAACTGTGTTGTTTTCAAGCGTATCAAAGTCAATTGTTACACAATATGGTGTACCAATCTCGTCTTCACGGCGATAACGTTTTCCAATACTGCCGGCTTCGTCATAATCGCACATAAAGTTTTTAGAAAGCATGTTGTACACTTCGTTTGCCTTTTCGCCCAAATTCTTTTGAAGTGGCAAAACTGCAACTTTAAATGGTGCAATTGCTGGGTGGAAGTGCATAACAACACGTGTGTCGCCCCCTTCCAATGTTTCTTCGTCATATGCCTCGCAAAGTACAGCAAGAGTTAATCTATCTGCACCAATTGAATACTCAACAACATATGGAACAAATTTTTCGTTTGTAATTGGGTCCATATACAGCATACTTTTACCAGAATATTCTTGGTGACGGCTTAGGTCATAATTTGTACGGTTGTGAATGCCGTTAAGTTCTTGCCAACCCATTGGGTACAAGTATTGAATATCACAAGCAGCCTTAGCATAGTGAGCCAGTTTGTCGTGATCTTTAAAACGCAAATGGTCTTTATCAAAACCAATACTTGTTAAAAAGTCAAAAGCCTTCTTTTTAAATATTTCATAGTATTCGTGGTCAGTACCTTCTTTACAAAACCATTGATGTTCCATTTGTTCAAATTCAATAGTACGGAAAATAAAATTGCCAGGTGTAATTTCGTTTCTAAAAGCCTTACCTATTTGAGCAATTCCAAATGGCACTTTAGCACGCATGCTTCTTTGAACATTTAAAAAGTTTACAAATTCACCTTGTGCTGTTTCGGGTCTTAAATAAATTGTGTCCTGAGCATCACCAATCACACCACGAGATGTTTCAAACATAAGTTTAAATTGTCTAATTGGGGTAAAGTTATGTTTGCCACACACTGGACAATTTACATTATGTTCTGCAATAAATTTCTCCATTTCTTCATTGGTCATCTTGTCTACAACAACCCCTTCAATATGGTGTTTTTCACAATAATTTTCAATTAAGTTGTCGGCTCTGTGACGTGTTTTACATTCTTTACAATCCATTTTAGGGTCTGAAAAAGATGTTGTGTGACCACTTGCATCCCACACACGTGCATTCATTAAAATGGCAGCGTCTACCCCATAACTATTTTTGCTTTCTTGCACAAAACGCTTCCACCATGCACGTTTAATATTGTTTTTAAGTTCTACACCTACTGGACCGTAATCCCATGTGTTTCCCATTCCGCCATATATTTCACTACCTTGAAATATCAAGCCTCTGTTTTTACACAAATTTACAATTTTGTCCATCGTTGCTTTTTGTTCCATAATATATTCTCCTTATTTTTTTATTTTTTATATTTTGTCAAAAACTATATACTTTTTGTCACAAAGTTGTTGTTTATTGCTTTTTAATATTTGCATTTTAGACATTATCTAATATGTTTTAAATTTGACGCATTTCACTAGAATATTGTTTAATAATTAATGTAAATTAATATTTTTAATATCTTAAACACTTTCAAACACCATAAAATTTAATTAAATTTTACATAATGCATTACAACAAAGCAAATAAAAAACCCTATGCAAAAAGACTTTGCATAGGGACGATTTTTTCTAAACCGCGGTTCCACCCTAATTGGTAAACACCCACCTTAATTGTTTTGTTACGCCAAACTTTAAAAGCGAATGATATTTAATCATTTCCTAAGCAATCGCCACTTGCCTTAAACGGATTTAATAATATAATACTCTTGTGTGGCAAGATTGTCAACACTTTAAACATTTTAAAGCACATATTTTCTTATTAGTGGATATCCTACCCCAAACAGAATACCTGCACCCAATACAATTGCTAGTAATAGCAAAATTGTAGGAATGTTAAGGTTTGCATTAGCATTAATAAAGATTGTTGTTGTGCGACTTTCATAGCCATCTACAACAGCCTTAACGTCTATAAAATAACTTCCGCCTTTGGTTAGTTTAATTTCTTTGCCTTTTTTCCATTCGCCATTTTCGCCAAATTTGTAGTAAATGTCTGCATTAGAATCTGCTGACAACATAATTGTCGCTTTAGATTTTAATCTAGTAACTTCACTTTCATCATACAAGGTATCGTTAATCATGTATTGATATGTTGGAACAGTAGGAATAACAGTAAATTCATTGTATTGATTATTGTAGTATTTTAAAATACCTGAAACCTTAGAATAATATGAATCTGCAGTAGTTGTTACACGATGCATCTTTGTGGAGATGTCTAGATTTGTATTTTCATCTGAAGCATCTACATAGTAATAACTTACTGTGTATTCACCTACTTCCAAAGCATATTCTTCGTAGTTTTTAGTAACTTTCCAATCGCAAATTGTTGCCACTGGTGTGCCAGCTTTTGCAATTACCGTTTTTATGCGGTGCACTTCGTCTGATTTATAATATCTAATTGTATCTGCTTTTTGTAGTACTGTTGTATCATTAAATGTTAAACCTTGTAGCCCTAAGTAAATATTGTAACCACTTACTGTTTCTAGGTCACGAATATTATTGTTGTAAAGTCTTACTGTGCCAGTAGAACCAACTGGTTGTTGTGGCAACGTAATATGTTTTATGCTTGAAAATCTGTTTTTACTTAAATCGATACTACAATCTGCAGGATTTATATCTGCACCATTAAAACTAGTAAGACTGTTATCGCTAGCATCTACAACTTTTATTTTATAACAACCTGTTAGGTCTAACGATGTTAGTTGGTTTCCGCTTACAATAATGGTTTCCAAGTTTGGCATGCTAGCTAAAACATCTGCCGCAACCTCGGTAAGCGCATTGTTTGAAATGTTAAGAGTTTTTGTGAAGTTTAAGGTAAACAACTTTAACCCACTAATATCTGAAATTTGTTGAGATGATGTTCCGCTTAAGTCCAAGTTTACATAAGCGGTCAAGTTTTTATTAAATGTATTATCTCTAATAGTTTGCACACCTTCCGTTCTAAGTGCAAGGCTTTTTAGTTTGCTATACAGTGCACTATCACCAACCTTACTATCGGTAACTTGCGCCCCCGTTGAGTCAGCAAAAACCGCACCCCTGCCAGCCGAAAAACTAATACATAGTGCAAACATACACATTATTAAAATAGCAAATCTCGCAATTTTCCTATTTTTCATTTTCACACCTTTTTTATTATAATACTATTTTTCGCAAAAAACTCAAAATGATTTAAACAAAAAAATTTTTATAGCCCGCTTTTTAATGAAAATCACGCAAAAATACCTATTTAAGGTTTTTTAAAAACTTTAAAGGTATTTATTGACATATGTTGTTTGTTTTGTTAAAATATCCTTGCAAGTTAAAAATCCCCTCTTTTTATTAACTTGCACAATTCGGAGAAATACTCAAGAGGCCGAAGAGGCGCCCCTGCTAAGGGTGTAGGGCGGTAACACGCCGCGAGGGTTCAAATCCCTCTTTCTCCGCCAGTAGTGGACTGTACGCACCCTCGTGAAAATGAGAAATGCGTGCAGTTTTTTTTAAAAAAGCTATTACTAATATGGTGTAAAATTTTGTCGAAAAATTATTTTGTATTTTAATATATGTGTAGTATTATATTTATAAATTTATCATACATCAACATGGTGTTGTACAAGAGGAATTAGCATGAACATATACTATTTAGGATTAAAGAAAAAACTTGTTAGTAACAATAATTATTTTAAAAAACTAGTTGTGCTTGAAGGTGGTGACGAAAACGATATTTGTTTTGAAAACATCTACAAACAAAAACTAGATTACAATGATTTAAAAAACTTTAAGACCATATCAAAATTTTACGATAAAATTATTAACAAAATCAAAAAAGAAGATAACGACTGTTGCTTTATGTTGTATAATCAAGCATCTATTGAATTCATGAAAAATACAGACAAAATTATATGCACAAACAACATCGACTTAGTAAAAACACTAAATAATAAACCTAAGTGTAGAGAGTTTTTGACTAGTGAAACCAACTGTTTAAAATACAAATATTTTAAAGCAAAGGATATTTCTTTTGAAGAAATGCAAACAGCCTTTGGAAATAATTGTGATAAATTTGTGGTACAACAACCCTCGGGTTTTGCCGGATACGGAACTCACCTATTAGACAAAAGTAATAGTATTTTGAAAAACTTAAACCATAAAATAACTTATTCGGTTTCTGGTTATGTAGATAATTCAATATCTTTGAACAACACATTTATGATTTCAAACAATTATATCCATATTTTTGAAGGTTCTTATCAAAACATAAAGGTTGGAAAAGAACTTAATTACGATGGTTGGGATTTTGACACCTATAAGTCTTTAGACAATAAAGTAAAAAAATTAATAAATAATACCACAATTAACATTGCAAAAAAACTACAGCATGCAGGTTATCGCGGTATTTGTGGTGTTGATTATATTTTAAAAGACGACAATTTATACTTTATGGAGATAAACCCAAGATTTCAAGCATCGTCTGAACATCTTGATAAATTATTAATACAAAAAGGCTTGCCAAGTTTGTTTGAACTTAATTATATGGCATTTTATAATGAAGCTGAATTTAAAAAGAATGTAATAAAAATAAAGGAATGTAAATGAAAAAATTTGATAAACAAAAGATTAATTTAATGATGTCCGGTGTTTGTCTTGAAAAATCTGCACTAAGTTTTCTTATTGAAAACTATGGGAAAAAGTTTTTTAATGATGATTATGTCACAACAACTGGAATTATGATAGAAATGAATGGTGGATATTTGACCGCCCACATCAATAGTGACTCAAAATACAAAATCACTTATAACAATCAAAATAAGATACAACTAGAATATGAAGGGAAACTTATTCCTATTAAAATATGGAAACCTTCACCATTTATGATAAATTGCCAGAAAAACAATAACGGAACACCTCTAACCACCTTTGTTAATGTACATTTTGATAGAGCTAGAATAAACCCTATAAGTGGGTGCAATAATTCATGCGCTTATTGTTCCATGAACGAAACACCTTACAAGAAAAATAGTATTGCAGAAATGGATGAAGCACTAAAAGAAGCATTTAAAGACAACAGAGTAACCCATGTGCTTATATCCGGAGGAAGCCCTAGACCTTGCGACTTGAAGTATCTTACCGATGTATATGAGTATTTCTGTAAAAAGTATCCTAATTACGATTTTGACGTAATGATGACTCCTAGAGGCTTTGACTCATATTTTGATGATACTCAATACGAGCCATATATTAAACATTTAAAAGAAATAGGTGTAAAGGGTCTTGCCATTAATCTTGAACTATACAATGATGAACTTTGCTCAAAGTATTGTAAAGAAAAATCTCACATGGGCAAAGATAGATATTTTAAATTCTTAAGTCTTGCAAGTAAAGAGTTTGGAATGGAAAATGTTAGGTCAGGTTTGATTGTGGGACTTGAAAGCAAAGAAGATACATTGAAGGCAGTTACTGAAATATGTAAGTGTGGCTGTATGCCAATGCTTTCACCCTATATTCCATACAACGGCATCGGGGGGGGGTATCCATCAGTTGACTTCTTAATTGATGTTTACAATAATACCGAAAAAATACTAAAAGTATATAATATTCCATTGGCTCCATTATGTAAAAAATGTAAACATAACACATTATAAAAACAATATAGATTTTTTTATAATAAATGTTTTTAGTAAAACAACAAAAAAGACACCTCACGCTAGTGAGGTGTCTTTTTTATATAATACCAATTGTAAAATAACTTAACGGAACAAGGATTATTGCACCAACAATATTAAATAATGTATCCATGCCAATATAATACCAAGCACCTCTTTTTTTATCAAAGTTTTCTTTTTTTGCAACTTTAATATATTCTTTTAGTGCAATTATTCCAGAAAGTGATGAGAAAATGATTCCCAAACTTGCCACATTTACAGACACAAGCAGTTCGGCATAATTGTTTGTGAATTTTGAAAGAAGAATGGTTGTTGGAACATTTGATATAACCTGACAGCCCAAATATGCAGTTAGGAAAACATGCTTATCAATAACCGAAACAAGAAAATTCGTAATAGCCGGAATGCGAGCAATGTTTCCAGCAAATATGAAAAATATTATAAATGTAAATGGAATTGTATAGTCCACCCCCAAATAAGCCTTTGGTTGTACAGCCAATGCAACACTTGATACAATTATTAGTGAAATCCACCAAGGAATTACTCTAAAAACAGCCAACAAGACAACGACAAACAATATAAGGAATACTATGAGTACTTTTTTATCTACTTGCTCACTATATTCATCTTTAAATTCTAGTGGCTCACGTTTTACAAACATACAAACAGCTACTATTAAAATTAATGCAAAAAGTGTTGGAAGTGCCATAATTTTTAAAAACTCCCACAACGATAAATGATAAAAGGAGTAAATGTATAGGTTTTGAGGATTTCCTATTGGAACAAGCATTCCACCCAAATTGCTAGCGATGTTTTGCATAATAAACGTAAAAGCACAGTATTTAAGATTGTTTGTATATTTTAACACAACATAGCTTAATGGCAAAAGTGTTAGCAAAGACATGTCATTTGCATTAAAGATTGCAGAAAGGTATGTAAGGAATATCATACACATAATAATGCTTCGCGTGTTTTTAAACTTTTTTACAATAAATCTCGCAACTCTTTCAAAAAAATTGATTTGCGTAAGCCCTGCAACAACCAACAAAATCATAAAAATTGTAGCAATTGTTCCCCAATCAAAATACCCTAAATATTCCTTGTCGATTGGCACAAAAAAACATGAAACTATGGCAAATATTAAAATCACTGTAAAAATGATGTTCGTTTTAAAAAAAACACCTATTTTTCTTAAAATCGCAGTAAATTTTTTCTTTTGAGCAGTGTCTTTTGTATTTTCCATTAATACACATCTCCATAGCAAATTAAACTTACTAAAATTCACTTCCTAAATGTTTTTTATCTTTTAGCAAGGCTTCCAATCGTTCACATTATATGAATTATACCATAGCAAATTGTTTTTTACAACTTATACACCCCACAATTCACAAACATCAATAGTTTGTTTTATGACAATAAAACATTACTTTACGATGTTTGTGAATGGCAAAATGTTTAAAGCATAACATTCACTTTTTATAATGATTTATCCGTAAATCAAAACGGTTTTAAGTTTGACAAGTTATTTACAATAATGATAAAATTATAACACTAAAAGGATAAGTGGTTTATGAAATATATTGAGTGTTCTGATTTAGCAACAGCAAATGATTTTAAAAAAGTGTATTTTGAAAGTTTTCCTAAAAATGAAAGAGTAGATTTTAACGGACTGTTTAGTGGTGTTTTTAAAAATTTTAAATTAGTTGGTCAATACAAAGATAAAAAACTTGTTGGAATGATGCACTTTTTAGTAAAACCAGACTTTATCCATCTCAACTATTTTGCAATAATACCTGATTGCCGTGGACAAGGTTATGGCAGCAAGTGTCTTTCTTGGCTAAAACGAAAATATAAACTTCCAATAGTTGTTGACGTGGAAGAGCTTGACCCCAAAAGTAAAAACTATGAATATCGTATAAAAAGACACCGTTTTTATATGAAAAATGGCATGAAACATGGTAAATATACTTTTATTTGGCAAGGCGAATTTTTTACATATCTACACTATAAAGACATAAATCCTGAATCGTTTATGAAACACATCACATATATATTTCCAACAATCACAAATATTCAACCTTACAATCCTAAATTGTAAACTTGATTTCGTTAATAATATTTCATAAACATTAACAGCGACTGCATTGATATTTAAAAAAACATAATTAAATGCTTTCTACTTAATATGTTTAATTTGCTCCCAAGGAAAGGCTGGATTTCCAAAATGACCATAGCAGGCGGTTTGAGTGTAAATTGGTTTTAATAGTCCCAGCTCCTTTATCATATTATCTGGTGAAAAATTATATTTTTTGTCAACAAATTTATATATTTTGCCAATATCTTTTTTTTCAGTGCCAAAAGTGTCTATATTTATTGAAACTGGTTTATTAAGCCCTATTCCATACGATACTTGTATTTCACACCTATCTGCAAGCCCATTGGCTACAATATTTTTTGCAACATATCTTGCATAATATGCACCACTTCTATCAACTTTAGTTGCGTTTTTAGAACTAAAACAACCGCCACCAACTCTACCTATTCCACCATAAGTATCTACTACAATTTTACGTCCAACACAGCCACTATCACCAAACGAACCCCACACAGTAAACTTTCCGCTTGGATTAATTATTACATCAACATCTTTTGCCATCTCACCATACTCAGCCAAAACAACATCAACCACATTTTTTTGAATAATATCCTGTACTTCTTTTAATTTAAGTTCTACACTATGCGATACCGAAACAAGCACTGTTACAATTCTAATTGGTTTATCATCAACATATTTTACAGACACTTGACTTTTGGCATCGGCAAAAAAGTTGTTAGTATTTCTTCTAAACTTATCATAAACATGCATAAGTTTATGTGCAATTACAATGGGAAGTGGCATATACTCATCGGTTTCATTTGTAGCATAACCATACACAATTCCCTGGTCATTTGCACAAAGTTCTTGTTTTACTACCGCTTGATTTATATCTGGACTTTGCTCACTAATTTCTTTAATTACTTTAAAGTCGTTTTTATAGCCAACATCTTTTAAAACCGATTTTGCAATGCCATCATAGTCAATTTTTGCTGTTGTTGTGGCTTCTCCATAAACAAAAAGTTTATCGTCCTTTATCGCACATTCCACTGCCATTTGGGCATTTGGATCTTGCCTTAGTGCTTCATCAAGAAATGAATCTGCAATTACATCGCAAGTTTTGTCTGGATGCCCAATATTAACACTTTCACTGGTCAAAATTTTTATTGTTTGTTTTTTTAATTTTTCTTTTGTTGTTTTCATTTTCATAATTCTCCTTGAAATTTTTTATTTAACCACAAAGAGAATACAAAAAAATCCCATCGAAACCGACAGGATATCAAAATAACGGCAATCCCATCGATCAGCCTTTAGCACCTTGGTTTTCACTAGGTTGCTGTGTGGTCAAAGGGGCTGTCCCTCGCACACTCTTTATGGTATTTATATGTTAATACTTAATAACTTTAAAGTCAAGCATAAAATTATTTTAATTAAAACAAAAATAAAAAAACGACATCTTTCAACATCGTTTTAGTTTTTTTCATTATTTATATTTAACTACAATATTAATTTAATTTAAAATCCACATCGCAGTATTTAACAAGGTTGCTATTGTAAGCCAAATTGGATAAATTAATAATGCCTTGGCTAGCCAATTATCTTTTTCTTGTTTTAAGTATAACATATAACCAAGCACAGCATTGATTACAATAACCACAACACCTAAAAATGTATGATGTAAAGTAAAGAAAACAAAACACCACAAAACATTAAGTATTCCGTTTGCAACAAACAAAACAATATTATCTTTGTAAAATTTGCTACTTTTTGACAATAACACCATGTATATTGCCACTAGCAAGTATATTATTGTCCACACAGTAGGAATTACAAAGTTTGGAACCCATTGGCTAGGTTTAATTAATCCATTAAACCAACCCATTCCTAAATTCACAAAAACACTTCCAAGCACTGCCGTTATAACAACACCAACAACCGCCCAAATTTGATGTTTTAATTTATTTTCCATATTACTATTTTATTCAAAGCGGTTGTAATTTATGACATATAAAATTACTGAAAAAAATTCAATGTTTTTATTTCAGTAAATCACTATTATTGGATTTAGCCTTTTCCATTTGTTCAAAGGTATTCAAAACTTGTTTTGCTTGATCTCTTGTGCAATACGTAGAACCCATTGATTGAAATTGATATCGCCAACATCTTGCAGTTTTCTCAAAATGCGAACAAACCGTGTTATATACCAAGTCAATAACTTCTTTATTATAACTATGTTGCATTAATTGACCACCCACAGTCAAATAGAAATCGGCAATTCGGTTAAAAGTGCTTGTTTTATATTTTAAAGTCAAATAATCTTTCAAACTCAATTTTTTGTCTATATTTTGTTTTATTTCTTCATTTGTTATATTAGATTTATTATCCCAAATATCCCAAAGCAAAACATAATCTGCATTATCGTATTCATTATCAAGGATTGACTTTTCGTTATATCCTTTTATTTTACTCAAGGACTTATAGTTATCTCTATTAGCAACTTCTATTGTTACCAATGTGTTGTTTTGGTTATAAACAATCCAGCAATTTTTATCAATTTTAAGCACTTCTTACCTCCTCAAACAAACACAAAATAATTTAAACAAGATTCTTATCATAGTTATTTGGCGCAGAGAGAGGGATTTGAACCCTCGGATGCTTTCACATCACACGATTTCCAATCGTGCTCGTTAGACCACTCCGACATCTCTGCACATATAAAGCCAATTAAAATTGAGCATAATTATTATACACAAAACTTTGTCATATGGCAATAATTTCTTTTTTATTTATATTTTATTTGATATAATAAACAAAAAGTGGGAAGAAAATGCTGTTTAGTTTTGTAAAAAATCAGATATTTACTATCAAGTTTTCTAAGTTTTTAAAAACCATAAACATTACAAACATTGATAGTTTAAATGGATTAGACTTTGAACAATTCATTGAAGACATTTTTAAATATCTAGGCTTTAAAACCAGCACCACCCCAATCACTGGCGACAACGGAATTGACATAATTGCATGCAAGGGGAACGTTAGGCTTGGAATTCAGGCAAAACTATATTACAAACACAACATTTCAAACAGTGCAGTTCAAGAAGCATATAGCGGAAAAAGTTATTACAAATGCACTCACACAATTGTTGTGACAAACTGGAATTTTTCAAAACCAGCACAAATTCTTGCAAGCGAGTTACATGTTGGCTTAATAGATCGCTCAACTTTAAGCAAAATATTAAAAAACAACAAAAATCAAAACAAGGAACTTATTGAAACCATATTGCAAAAGGTGGAAAATGAAACTATTTAAAAAAAAGCAAACTGAAAAAAGAAAACGAACACCTGCTGAAAAAGAATCACTCTTTATAAACATTTCAACTAAAATATTATTGTTAATCACAATAGTTGTTGCTATTGCACTTGCCGGGAAAAGTATCGCTGATGAACTTAAGGGTAGCGACTTTAAGGCATTGCAAGAGCTTACTAAAGAAGTTGACACATCACTATTTATAGACAACCCAATTATAGACAGCGACAACACAAATATAAAGCAAAAAATCACTGATAGTGCTTGGGACATTATGGAAGACGGATTGGCAAGTTATGGTAAATTTAGCAACCCAACTATAGCAGTAACCAGTGGACTAAGCGCAACACCAAACGAACTAGGCTCTCTTTACAACGAGATTTACATTTCATACGGCGACACTTTTAACACCATATTAAAACAAATCACCGTAACCGCCGATAGCGATGGCTACAACCTAAAACTTGTATGCACCATGGATTTAAGTAAGATGTTTCCAAGCAAAAGCATGAACATGTCATCACTTCCTGCACGTGTATACATTATTAGCAACAGCAAAATAAAAAGTGGTGCAATAACACCACTTTCAACAATAATAAACAATCTAGACCAAAAACTTTCGGCTCAATTAATTGACGCAACAAATGAATCAAACAACATGGATTTTGAAAAATACGTGCCATCAATATTTACAGATTTTATTAAAGCCTTATCACAGAAAACCGGATTAACACTAAACGTAAACTCCAACAAAATAAGTTTTAATCAAGGAATGTAGTAAAATTAGGAATATAACTTTCACAAGCACTCTCACCTGATTGGAAGTACCCATTTTCAAAACCTAAATTAAGTGCATAATCACAAACAGCAGAATACTCTCTTGCAGTAACTTTTCTACCAAGCTGTTTGTGATTTTTTGCCTTGTAATAAGGTACATATTGATTCATAACCGAAACAATTGTATTAGTGCCTAAATTATTTTTAATCCAGTCTAATACACATTTACTATCTTCAATACACCCCGGTAAAACAAGGTGTCTTACTATTAACCCCTTAACCATTTTATCACCATAAAACTCATCACTGGGCACAAGTTCTCGCATTTTTAAAATAGCCTTAGTGGCCACATTAAAGTAATCAGCAACTCCTGAAAACTCGGTCGAAAATTTAGAGCCACAATACTTTAAATCCGCAAGGAATATGTCAACAAGCCCCTGCAATTTGTCAAGAACTTCTGGTTTTTCATAACTATTTGTATTCCAAACCACTGGAATGTGTGGTTTATATTGTTTTAGTGCTTTTATAATTTGGTCTGTATACTGAGTAGGTGAAACAAGGTTTATATTCTCAGCACCCATTTTTTCAAGTCGTTTAAACCACATTACAAGGTCATCCACACCAATCTCTTTACCATTGCCAAGTTGGCTTATTTCATAGTTTTGGCAAAATATGCATTTTAGTGGGCAATTACTAAAAAATATTGCACCGCTTCCTTTCCCAAGGCTTATACAAGGTTCTTCCCAGTTATGCAACATGACTTTTGCAACTTTTAGTCTAAAATTTGCACCGCATACACCACAGCCATTATTTCTATCTGCGCCACAATTCCTTGGACACATTTTACATTTGTTCATTTCTTCTCCATTTATATATTAGTGTGCATCATACCATGTGTCACCAACTTCTACACTGGTAAGTAGTTTTACTTTTAGTTTAACAACATTTTCCATTACGGTTTTTAAAATATTCTTAACCGCTTCCACTTCGTCAGGGTGGGTGTCTATTACAAGTTCGTCATGAACCTGAAGCACAAGTTTGCTTTTTAAATTTTGTTTTTCAAGTTCTCTAAATACTCCAATCATTGCAAGCTTAATTATGTCGCTGGCACTACCCTGCAACGGCATATTCATTGCAGCACGTTCGCCAAACATTCGCATGTTGTAATTAGAGTCATTAATTTCTGGAATATATCTAACACGACCAAACATTGTTTTTACATAACCGTGTTGTTTGCAAAACTCAATATTACTATCCATATACTCCTTAATCTTAGGATATCTTTCAAAATATTTTTTAATATATGTGGCGGCTTCATTTCGTGTTACGCCAATGTTTTGGCTAAGACCGAAGTCACTCATTCCGTACACAATGCCAAAGTTTATAGCTTTTGCATTTCTTCTAATTTCAGGTGTAACCATTTCAAGCGGAATTCCAAAAACTTCACTTGCAGTAAGGGCATGAATATCTACACCGTTTGCGTAGGCATTAATAAGCTTTTCATCACCAGAAAAACTTGCAAGCAATCTTAGTTCAATTTGATTGTAATCAGCATCAACAATCTTGCCACCTTTAAAAGACGATATAAACATCTTTCGAAGCAATTTCCCTTCTTCACTTCTAACTGGAATATTTTGTAGATTTGGTTCACTACTACTTAGTCTACCGGTAGAAGTTAGGGTTTGATTAAATACAGTATAAATTTTTCCATTCTTAACAATGTCTTTATATGCAAGTAAATATGTTGTGTATATTTTACTAACAAATCTATAGTCGATAATTTTTTGTACAATTGGGTGAGCTCCAACAATATCACTTAGTACTTGCGCATTAGTGCTTTTCTTTTTGTTGTTGTAAGACTTTATTTTTAAATCATCAAACAAAACTTCACCCAACTGCTTTGGGCTATTTATATTAAATTTCTTACCAGCAAGTTCATAAATTTCAGCAGTAAGTTCATTTATTTTTGTTTCATATTTTGCTTCCAAGGAAGACAACTCTGTTTTGTCGATTTCAACACCTTGTATTTCCATATTATACAAAATGTCAACAAGTGGCATTTCAATGTCATAAAACACATGTTTTGTGTCAAGTTCTTCCATTTTCTTAAGATATCTTTCTTTTAGAATGTATAGATTTGATGCTGAATTTTCCACATTAAGAAGGTTTTCATTAACAACATCTAAATAATTAACACTATTATTTCCGTTGGCATTAATCAAATATCTTGCAATCAAACAATCAAATGTTACACCGTTTAGTTCTATACCATTATCATGAAGAGTGTGTTTTAATTTCTTATAGTCAAACACAATCTTTTCAATTTTGCTATTTTCTAGTATTGACTTAAACACATTTAATACTTTTAAATAATCTAATCCAATATCTAAAAGATTTTGAGTAAAGCTTATTTTATATTCTTCTTTACCAATAGACACATTAAGTGATTTTTCATCAAGTGTAAAAGCAAATTCCTTTGACTTGGATAGTTTGTTTACAAGGTCTTTTTGTTTTAATTCATCATCTATTTTAATTACTTCAATTTTTTCTTCCTGCACCATGTTTTCTGTAAATAGTTCTGGGTGTTTTAATAGTGAATTAAATTGATATTTTTTAAACAGTCTTAATACATCTGCATTAAAAGGAAAGCTGTATTCAAAGTCGGAAAGTTGATATGGAAGTTCCGCATCTGTTACAATAGTGGCAAGTTTTTTAGACATAAAAGCATCGTCTTTGCTTATTTCAAGCTTTTCTCTTAGCTTACCTGTTGTTTTGTCGATATTTTCATACACACCTTCTACAGTATCGTATTTTTGCAGTAAGTCTATTGCTGTTTTTTCGCCTACCCCCATAACTCCAGGAATGTTGTCACTAGGGTCACCAGCAAGACCCTTAAAGTCAATAATCTGTCGTGGGCAAATGCCCATTTTTTCTTTTAAAACTTTCTCATCTACCAGTTCAGTTTCGGTAATGCCTTTTTGCGGTTGCATTATAAATGTGTTTTTGTTTATAAGCTGTAGACAATCTTTATCGGTGGTTATTATAATATTTTCAACATCATATTTTCTACTCAAACAGCCAATAAGGTCGTCCGCCTCCAATCCATGTTGTTCTACTGCAGTTATGTTCATATATCCCAAAATTTCTTTCAACATTGGGAATTGATCAATAAGTTCCTGTGGTGTTGGGCGACGTTGTCCTTTATATTGTTCATATATTGAGTGTCTAAAATTTTTCTTAGCACTATCAAATGCCACAGCAATGTATTTAGGTTTTACATCACGTATAATCTTAACCAAAATATTACAAAAACCAAACACACCATTGCTTATTTGGCCTTCAAAATTGGCAAGACGTGGCAATGCATAATACGACCTACACATAATATTATTGCCGTCTATAATTACAAACTTTTCCATACAGAATCTCCAAAATATTGTTATTTAATTATAACCTAAAATGAGTATATTTACAAACATTTTTTGTTTTTACATTTTAGCACATAAAATTGCATTTTTAATGTTAACCACAAAACAATATAAGCCAAATTTAACAAATTTTCTTGACATACACTATAATTTGCTTTATACTATCACTGCAATTTAAAAATATGCCGAAGTGGCGGAATGGCAGACGCACAAGACTCAAAATCTTGCGAGGGCAACTTCATGTGGGTTCGACCCCCACCTTCGGCACCAGTTGAAATTTCTAAATCACCTTAGGAATTTTTTTTATAAAAACCCACAAAAAAGCACTTAAATTAAGTTTTAAGTGCTATAAATTTTTCTATTTTTGCTCTAAAATAATGTCGCAACAGGCTTTAAGTTCTATTAAGAAATCATCAAATTTTTCTTTGTCGTCCCACAAATCAAAAAGCACTTTAATATTCAAATTGCAACCTTTTTGATTTACAGTTATGCCGAAATAATCTTTAGTTAGTTCCAAGTAATTATCCATAGAGTTTTCGTCTTGCAACTTTTCTTGTTTTCCGTCTATGAAATCATACATACTAAAGTACACTGTTTCGCCAAAATGATATGTGTATGAAAAACAGTCCATATCAAAAGTAATGTCAAAGTTAAAATGACATTTGTGTTCGCCCTCTTCGGTTTTCAAATTTGAAACAACAACAGTTCCGTTTTTAAATTTTCCTACAACATCCATATCGTTTCCCCTTTTACATCTATTATTTTACTATAACAATAAGACTAAATCAAACATTTTGGTTTCAATTTAGTCCTTTTTTGGTGCACCAGTTGAAATTTCTAAATCACCTTAGGAATTTTTTTATAAAACTCACAAAAAGCCGAGGCTAATATTAGTCTCGGCTTTTATAACATATATTACTCAACACTATATAAACTTAATTTATCTATTTTTATAAGATATGTTATTATATCTCGCAATTTTAGGCATTTCTTCTGTGAACACCACGGAAAGTGCTTTACCATAATCTTTTGCGTAAATATCCCACTGGCTTTTCGCCATGTTTAGTTTAGAAACAACATTCAATGTTGAAGGCAACAAAACACCTTCTGTCACCTTATCTTGCAAATCACCAACTTGTTGTCTTCTTCCTATAAAATCTTGAAGCATTAAATCTAGATTATATGTCATACCACCGCTCTTTGATATGCAAGGGGAAAACCTATTAATCAATGATGTTTGCAAGTATAAATTTAAAAGATTTGATGCTGTTAGTTCAACTTTGGTTTCAGTTGGAAAATTTCTGGCAAAATCCATAAAATCATCACAATTATTTTCCATTTTTTCATCAGTAAGATTAACCAAAACTGATTTATCTGGCAATAAATCTCTAACTTCGTGCATTGCACCACCATAACAAGCAGTAGAAAAGAAATCTACAGGATTACTTCCTCTTTTGGATTTTATAAGATTAAACATGTCTTGTACTTTAATTGTCTTGTTTTCTCCTGTAACAAACTCAAACCCAGTATCACCAACCTTACCATGTCCATTATAAATAATTGTTTAATGTTGGCTTTTATCTAGTTTTTCAAGAACTTGACCAATCTGTTCTAGCGTTAAATCGCTTTTGCTGTCGCCAACCATAAAAACCTGAGCATTTTTACACTTGCTTAAGTTTTCCTTTAAAATTTTTGAAGTATTTACTATCCTATTTGCTTCCTTATCATCAATTATTCGTAAAATATCCACCAATTTAAAATTAACATTCGACGCCAAAATCAAGATATTTCTCACAACACCATCCTCCAGTTATTATTATAAATATATCACAAAATAATACAAAATTCAAGAATAAAGTTTTTCGTTTAATACTGGCTTAATTTAACACCATAGTAAACAAGAATTAAAAAACAACTCAGTTGTTTTATCAACCTAAAATTTGAGCATACAACCATTTAAACTATGTAAAATGGAAATTATATTTACCATTTTTTATCTCCATAATTTTATCTGCACTGCTCTTTCTAAGCTTAATTTGTAAAAATCATCAAGTGACATATTTAAGTAGTCGTGTTGATAACCTTTAGAAAAATTAGGGGTTGACAGTTGGGCGGAAGTATTGTAATATATAGGTACAAATATTCGACCATTCCGTTTGTTTAAGTATGGAAGATTAAGTTCTTAAGAATGGCAAAAAAATACATGCAAATTAATTTGGCTGTGTTATTTTTGCGTAAGTTTGAAAGGAGGTTAATCGTAACAGCTTAAACAAATTTTTTTTAGGAGTAGAATATGAACAATTTGAAAACAATTAGAACAACTTTAACATTATTTATTAATGACGACAAAATTTTGCTTGGCGAAAAGAAACGTGGTTTTGCAAAAGGCACGCTTAATGGAATAGGTGGAAAACAAGACCCTGGCGAAACAATTGAGCAAGCAATGATAAGGGAATGCCAAGAAGAAATTGGCGCAACCCCTGTAGATTATTTACAAGTGGGCAGAATAAATTTTGACCTATGGTACAAAGGCGAACACGCAAATATGGAAATGTACATATATAAATGCTTTAAATTTTCAGGCACAATTAAAGAAACCGAAGAAATAAAACCAAATTGGTTTGACATTAAAAACCCGCCATTTGAGAGAATGCTTGAAGACGATTTACTATGGCTTCCTACAGTTCTAGATGGCAAGAAAATTATGGGCAATGTAAAATTCGATAAAGATATGAAAATGCTTTACCACGATTTTAAAACAGTTGACCGCATTCCACAAACTGACGAAAATGTAAAATACTAAAAATTACAACGTTAACATTAACTATAAAATATCATAATTACAAAAAAATAAATATATAATACATATAAAAACAATATAAAATTAGCATAAAAAACGAACCAATTAAGGTTCGTTTTTTTTCTTATGCTTTTTTAAATACATAGTAGCCTTTTACATTCCCACCGAATGTGTAATCGCCCGACTTCCATTCTACAAACATATATTTTGTGCCATCAATCTCTTTAATTTCATATTCACTTACTGTGGATTTTTTATCGTTAATCACAACACCTTTGCTCCATCTTAACACCTTCATTTCGTTGGTGTTAAACAATGAAATCAGTTTTCCATTGTTTTCAAAAATATATTTATCAAAAATCATATCTTTAAATACATCTTTACTAAGTGGATTAAACATTGATTTATCTTTCACAAAATTTACCACATTCCACATTCCAATTACTTCACAATCATCAACAAAAGGAATGTCAGTATTATCTTTAACTCTTATTTCTTCTTGAGTGTAACGTTTGTTGTCAACCTTTTCAAATACTGCATAGTTGTCAACATCTCCATATTTATTGTCAACAACCCCTATATACATTACATTATCTTTAATTTCATATGGAAATTTTCTATCTAGCAAATATAAAAATCCTTTTGTCCAACTAAACACATAGTAAGGCTCTCCATTAGGTAGAAAGTAAAGTTCTGGATAGTTAAAAATGCTTTGGTCGTCATCTGCAAAATCGCCATTTTTAAAATTTTGCTTTTCTTTAACCACTCCCACTCTTTTCCATTTACCAATCGCTTGTTCATCATTTACAAAATTTTTCATAACCACTTTATCTCCTTTTATTTTTAAGGAAGAAAGTATTGATAGATTATCTTTAAATTTTGTAATATTTGCTTTTGTTTCGGCAAGCTTATTTTTAATTGTGATTTCGTCCATATTTGCAATTTCATTAAGACTAAAGCCCAAGTCTTTTAGATAATTAATTTCACTTAGTCTAATAATACTTGTTTCATCATAGTATCTATAACCAGTCCACCTATCTACCTCAATTGGATTTATAAGACCTTTGCTTTCATAAAACCTAATTGTTTGAACCGAAACATTTGTTATATTACTTAGTTCGCCAATTTTTATCATACCTTTCTCCTTATTTAGCCACACTATAACATTATAGTAAACTATAGAGTCAATAGTTATTTTTAAATTTTTTAAAAAAGAGAGTGTCTAAAAAACACCCCTTTTATTTTTAAACTATGAAGTTAATGATTTTGCCTTTAACAAAAATTACTTTACGCAAATTATCAAAATCAATAGTAAGTTTGTTTAGTTGTTTTACCTTTTCTATTACTTCGGCTTGGTCGGCATCACGATTTACAGTAACTGTAGCCCTTAATTTGCCATTTACTTGCACAGGATATTCCACAGTGTTTTCTTGTGTTTTCGATTCGTCAAATTCTGGCCAAGTTTCATTTAGAATATCACCACCAAACACATTTTCATAAATTTCGCTTGTGATGTGTGGAGCAAGCGGATTTAGTATTACCAAGAACTTACGAAGTTCATCACGAGTAATAAAGCCATCTTCTCTAATCTTCTTAACAAATATCATACAAGCAGAAATTGCAGTGTTAAGTTTTAGATTTTCATAATCAGCTGAAACCTTTTTAATAAGTGCATGAAGTGCAACTTCATGTTCCTTACTTTCACCTTCGCCTTTAACAATGTCTTGCAACCTCCAAACCTTATCTAGGAAATTTACAATTCCGTCTATACCATTGTATGTCCATTGACAATTATCTTCGTAGGCAGCAAGGAAGTGAACATGCATTCTTGCAACATCTACACCATACTTATCTATAACTTCTTGTGGTGAAACACCATTTTTAGACGACTTACTCATCTTTTTTCCTTCGTCATCTAGGATTAGACCACTTCCCATTTTTCTAATAAATGGGTCACGCGTTGGCACAGCACCAATTTCATACAAAAAATTTTGCCAGAAGAAAGCATACAACACGTGACGAGTAATGTGTTCTGTTCCACCAGTGTAAACATCTACACTGCCCCAGTATTTAAGTTTTTCTAAGTCTGCAAGTTTTTCGCTATTATGTGGGTCACAATAACGTAGCCAATACCAACTTGAGCCTGCCCAGTTTGGCATGATGTCGGTCTCACGTTTTGCAGGTCTACCACACTTAGGGCAAGTTGTATTAACCCAACTTGTAACCTTACTTAGTGGCGAATCACCGCTAGCATTTGGCAAAAAGTCGGTAGTTTCTGGCAACAACACAGGCAATTCCTTTTCATCAAGCAAAACTGTTCCGCAGTGGTCACAGAATACAATTGGGAATGGTTCGCCCCAATAACGTTGACGATTGAATGGCCAATCTTTAAGTTGATAATTAACAACTTTTTTGCCCCAGCCATTTTCAACAACCATATCAGCAATAAATTTTTTAGCTTCTTTTACTTTCATTCCACTAAACTTATCGGAATTAATCATTTTGTAGTTGCCTGAAATATATTCTTGTTTTTCAACTGCATGTTTGGTCACATCGCCTTCAATAATTTGAGCAAAAGGAAGGTTGAAATTTTTAGCAAACTCGTAGTCACGTTGGTCGTGGCAAGGAACAGCCATAACAGCACCTGTGCCATAACCATTTAGCACATAATCAGCCAAATACAAACTAACCTTATTTCCATTAACAAGATTTACAGCCTTAATACCTTTTAGTTCGCACCCAGTTTTGTCTTTAACTTGGCTCTTTCTATCAAACTCACTGCGAAGTGCAGTTTTCTTTTGATATGCTTTTACTTCGTCTATGTTTTTAATATATGTTTCTAGTGCTTTAACCAAATCATTTTCAGGTGCAATACTTACATATGTCACACCATAAATTGTTTCAATACAAGTTGTGAAAACTTCTAGGTCGTTAATTTTTTTGCCAGATTCGTCTACGATGTCAAATCTAATTTGTACACCTTCGCTTTTGCCAATCCAATTACGTTGGGCATCTTTCAAATAATCTGCCATTTGAATGCGGTCTACGTTGCCAAGAAGTTTTTCGGCATACTCTTTCATTTTCAAAAACCAAACATCACGGTTTACTTGAATTACATCGTTTCCGCAACGGTCACATTTTCCGCCCTGACTATCTTCATTAGAAAGTACTGTTTGACAGTGTTCACAAAAGTTTACAGTGCCCTTTTCTTTATAGGCCTTGCCGTGTTTAAATAGCTCGGCAAAAATCCATTGAGTCCACTTATAATACTCTGGGTCACTAGTGCAAAAACTACGACTATAATCAAACGAAAGTCCAAGTTTTTTAAACTGGTCTATAATTATTTTAAATCCGTTTTCAACAAAATCTTTTGGATTAGTTCCGTATTTAATGGCTGCATTTTCAGCTGGAAGACCAAAAGCATCACCGCCTATTGGGAATAACACATTATATCCACAAAAACGTTTGTATCTGGCAAGTGCATCGGCAGGAATTGTACCCTTTAAGTGCCCCATATGTAGGCTTTTACCACTTACATTTGGAAATTCGTATAATACATAGTATTTTGGGCGGGTTTTATCAAAATCAACCGCCTTAAACCTTGGCTCATTCTCCCATTTTTTTTGCCATTTTTGTTCTACTATTTTGTAATCATATGCGTCCATATATATTGCTCCAAAATCAAATTTATGCCCTATAATATCACAATTTTTTTGTTATGTCAAAACTTAATAAATAATGAAAACTAAATATAAACAACATATTTCAATATTTTACCATTTGACTTTTACTTTTATTTAGTGTATAAAAATATTACAAAGTAAAACAACTGATCAAAATTGCGAGTAGATATGAAAAAACAAACCACAAACAACACCGGTAATAATCCAACCACTTTAAACAAGTCAAAAGTTTCTCAGTTTTTCTCTAAAATTTGGGCTTGGATTAAAGAAAATAAAACCGCATTAATAATGTTTTTGATATTATTGTTTTTTCAACAACTTTCTTGGTCTGGCAACATGATACTAGGAAAAGATGGTGTAAGCCTAGAACTTCCTATTGATAGCAAAATACCAATAATTAGTGAATTTGTATACATATATTATCTTGCATTTCCACTTGTAATATTTGCATTCTTTTGGATATGCCGTAAGGATAAAGTCCATGGCTGGAATTTATGGCTTACATCAATTGTAACCTTTGTGATTAGTGGAATTATTTACTTATGTTTTCAAACACAAATGACAAAACCAGATTTCACACCAGTAACCCTATCTGACAAATTACTTGTTATGACATGGAATGCATGCAAACCAATAAATTGTTTTCCAAGTCAACACTGTGTTATGGCTATATTACTTTTCATTGCTTATTACAACCAACGCAAAACAACAAAAACATGGTTTAGAGTGTTTAACTATATTTGCGGAATTTTAATTATAATGGCAACCGTGTTTTTAAAACAACATTTTATCGTGGATATGTTTGGTTCTCTTGCTATTGTATTGCCAGCATATATCATAATCAAAACTTGGAACTTTGGCGAACATATGGAAAATAAAATGGCTGAATGGGCAGAGAAAAAAGCAATAAAACAAGCTATCACCAACAAAACAAAAACATTTGCAAGTGAAATTTTAGAAGAAGAAAAAAATCAAACTTTAATCACTGAAGATATGGAAGTAAAAACAAACAATACAACTCAAGAAACAAACGAAAGCCCAAAAGAGATTGACAAAACCACTCAAGAGAATGAACACACACTCACCGTAGATGAATTGAAAAACATTACTTCACAAGATGACAATACCAGCAACATTGCATAGTTTTGTGTAAAGGCAAATATTTACCATTCGATTACATAAAAAACCAAACCCTTATACAGTTATTATTATGCGGTGCCTTATTGAAGCTTACACTTTATTTGACATTGTTCGTCAAAAGTGTTATTATTTTTCTACCATTAAAAGGAGAAGTTTATGAAAACAACTGCTGATGAAATAAAAAATAAAGATGTAAAATCAATGGACAAAGCACAACTTGATGAGTTTAAAAAGGAATTTGATACATTCACAGAAAAAACCAAATTTATAAGAAATGCTCGTTTACTTAAAATTTTATATTATGTATTTGGCTATGCTTTGGGTATTTGCGTTGGTCTATGTATTGGCAAAGTTTTGATGACATATATATATTCTGGTGTGTTTAGTGTTAAATATTTTGTAATAGCTTGTGTGCTTTTGGTTGTTTGCATTGCTTTTGAAGTGCTATATAGAGTAGCAAAACACAAAGGCAACAATTACAACACCATTATCAACGACAAACTTATTGATATTAAAGCACAATATTCTTTTTTTGAAATGAAAGAAAGAGATGAAAAAGAAAAAGCCGAACAAACTACTGCACAACCAACAGTAGCACCTGAAAAACAAACAGATAACACAGACAAACAACCTCAAAACAAATAAACATATCGTTTTGTTTAACATACTAAAAAATGAAATATTGTTTTTATAATTTAAAAAAACAAAAATCAAAAACAAATAAAAAAGAACTATGTTTTTATTTACATAGTTCTTTTTTGTCTTAAAATCAACTTAGCCCACCACTTGTGGATTAACCCCATAAAATGTATTCAATTACAACTTGCACGCAACGTCCCATGCACGCCAGATAACTGTGCGAAGGTTTCCCACTCTTAGTGCGTCACCAACAATGTGAACATGTTTTGATGCTGGTGCAATAGGATTGCTATTGTAGCCAATGCAAGTAATAATGCTATCGGCTTTAACCTTATGAAGTGCACCGTCTTTAGTAACAACAACTACATGAGTTGGTTCTATTGTAAGAAGTTTACTTTCTAAAAACACTGGTGTTTTAGTGTAACTAAAGTAATCACGAAGATATGACGAATTAGCAAGACACAATCCGCTAACAGCCATAAGGTCATTTTTAGATTCTACAATAACAGGCTTTTTGCCTTTTAAAATTAGGTCGTATGCAATTTCACAGCCAGTAAGACCGCCACCAACAATAACAACGTTTTCGCCAACTTCTTTACCGTTTAGGTAGTCAATTGCATCAATACAACGGTCGCTACCATCAACACGAAGTTTACGTGTTTTGCTACCAGTAGCAACAACAACTTCGTCAGCATTAAGCGAATTAATATCAGTGATTTCGGTATTAAACTTAATTGTTATGCCAAGTTCTTTCATTTGTCTAGCATACCATTTAAGCAAAAGTTTGTCTTTTTCTTTAAATACTGGTGCACTTGCAGGAACAAACACACCGCCAAGCTTGTTGGTTTTTTCGTAAATTGTAACATTGTGTCCACGAAGTGTGGCAACTCTTGCTACTTCCATTCCACCAATACCGCCACCAATAACGGCAATATTTTTGCGTACCTTGGCAGGCTTGTAGTCATACTTTCCGCCGTCCATTGTTTGCGGATTAAGTGCACAACGAGCCATGTGTTTTGAATCTTCCATAGAACTATCACAAGCCACTCCCTTATAGTGAGCCATAGGGAAACAGCCGTTGTGACAGCATATGCAAGGCATAATATCTTCCAATCTGTCTTCTTTAAGTTTAGTAACCCAATGACTATCGGTCAAGAATTGTCTTGCTACACCCATTGCGTCAATTTTGCCGTCTGCAATTGCTTTTGATGCAACATCAGGTTCCATTCTTCCAGCACAAACCACTGGAATGGTTACAAATTTGCGAATATGACTTACATCGTCAAGGTTGCAGTTTTGAGGCATATATCCTGGTGGATGAGCCCAATACCAAGCATCATATGTTCCGTTATCGCAGTTTAACATATCGTAGCCGGCATCTTGAAGATATTTAACAGCTTTTTCACTTTCTGCCATATCTCTACCAATTTCTTTGTACTTTTCACCTGGAACAGCACCTACACAGAAGTCTTTTGTTTTACTTTCTACCGAATAACGTAGCGAAACAGGATAATCTTCGCCACATTCTGCCTTAATTGCTTTAACAATTTCAGTTGCAAAACGATAGCGATTTTCAAAACTGCCACCAAATTCATCGTCACGTTTGTTGGTATATTTTAGTGTGAATTGGTCTAATAAATAACCTTCGTGAACAGCATGAATTTCTACACCGTCCACCCCTGCTTCTTTGCACTTTTTAGCAGTTTTAGCAAAAGCAACAATCATTTGGTCAATCTCTTCGGTTTTTAGCGGACGGCAAGTGTAACCTTCTAACCAACGTGAAGGAAGTTCGCTTGGTGAAGCACATAGTCTACTAATATCAATAATAGGTTTTAGCATTCCGCTTAAAAACTTGCTTTTGGCTACTGTTGCTAGTGAATTAGGAATGGAAAAACTTCTTCCAAAGCCTGCAGTAAGTTGAACAAAAAGTTTTGCACCTGTTTTGTGAAGTTCTGCCATATATGGTTTTAATTTTTTAAACGCACCATTGGCCTTATACAACCAGCCACCGCCAATCAAATTTCTAATTGGGGCAATACCTGGAATAATTAAGCCTGCATCGTGCTTAGCAATGTCCATAAAGAATTCACTGGCGTCTTTGTCAAAATGATGTGGTTCCATCCAGCCAAAAAGCGATGTTCCACCCATTGGACACACAACAATGCGGTTTTTGATTTCAACATTGCCAATTTTCCATGGTGTAAACAATGCCTGATATTTTTTATCCATTAACATTCTCCTTAAAATTATTATAATAACTAATTATAATTTATCTTAAAACCGCCTTAATTGTCAAACAACCTAACAACAAAAATTATTTTTAAGTCACATTTTATTTAATTTAAAATCGGGAATTGGCAACAAAAAAACACCTTAAATGTATAAGGTGTTTAAATTGCTAAAACATATCTTTTCCAAAGCTTTTGCATTTTGCAACTTTATTGTACTTTTGAACTTCGCCTAAAATCTTTTCTCTCTCTTTTTCTTCATGTTCCATGTATGGAGTTGCTTTAACGTTAAGGTCTTTAACATCGTCATTAATTTCAACTGTATAAACATATCCCGGAGTTTTGAAAATTACAGTTTTAGCCACAATATCTGCTTCGTGCTTTCCAACAACTTCGCCCGCAAAAAGTTTTTCTTTAATCTCTTTACGAGTATTGTTAATAAAAAATTCTTTTTGTTTTTCGGTTAAAGTAGCAACCATTAAGCAGTCTTTAACAAACTCAATTTCTCTTTTATCTTCAACAACGGCATAGTTTAAAAGCGATTTATTAATCTCCTTAATTTCTTCTTTTGTAAGTCCCTTTCCGCCTTCGTTAAAGTAGCAAGCATATTTTTCTTGAATAGCACGTTGTTCTTTAGTGAAACCAGTCACATTGTATTTGTTTTTAAAAAAATTCAAAATTCCCATAATTTACCCCTTCATTATTTATAAGTATAACACAAGTTTATAATACTTTCAATAGACATTTTTTATTTCTTCAAAATTGTGGAATTGTCAATAATTATAAATCTATCCTTATAAATTTCACGAGTTGTAACAAACTCTAAATATTGTATCATTAAAACAATCTGTTTTGATTTTGCTTGACTAAAAACTTAAAAAAGAAATACAATTAATATATAGTCTATAAGACAAATTTTATAAAAAGGAGAATTTAAAATGGCAAATACATTAAAAGTAGTACAAATCGGTTGCGGAAAGATGAGCAAATACACCATGCGATATGTTTTGGAAAAAGGTGGAAAAATTGTAGGTGCATACGATATCAACCCAAAAGTTGTTGGTAAAGACATATCTAAAATTATCGGCAAAAAAGAACCAATTGGTGTTGTTGTTGAAGATGTGAAAACCTTAAAAAACACCTTAAAAACACACGAGGCAGATGTTGCTATTGTAACAACAATGAGTCTACTTGGCGACGTTTATGATGTTCTTATGATATGTGCCGAAAATGGTGTAAATGCAATCACAACCTGCGAAGAAGCATTCTACCCTTGGAATAGTAACGACAAACTTACAAAACAACTTGATGCAATGGCAAAAACCACAAACTGCACAATTACAGGTAGTGGATATCAAGACTTTGCTTGGGGAAACTTAGTTACAACTATATGTGGAAGTACACACACTATTAAGAAAATCACAGGGAAAAGCAGTTATAACGTAGAAGATTATGGCATTGCACTTGCCAAAGCCCATGGTGCTGGACTTACACTAGACGAATTTGACAAACAAGTTGCAAGTGCCGACCGCATAAGCGACAAGGCAAGAAAAGAACTTATTAAAAACGGCGAATTTTTGCCAAGTTATATGTGGAATGTTAATGGGTGGCTATGCAGTCAAATGGGGTTAACAGTGGTTAGCCAAACACAAAAATGCGTGCCTCAAACATACAAAAAAGACCTTAAATCTAGTACCCTTAATATGACAATTAAAAAAGGTGATGCAACAGGCATGAGTGCTGTTGTAACAACAAAAACAAAAGAAGGAATTACTATTGAAACAGAATGTATTGGCAAGGTATATGGACCAGATGAATTTGACATGAATGAATGGACTGTTCATGGCGAACCTGACACAACCGTTGTGGTAAACCGCCCACCTACTGTAGAACTAACTTGTGCAACAATCGTAAACCGCTTACCAGACGTTATTAAAGCACCAGCAGGTTATTACACAACCGAGAAAATGGAAAGGGCTCATTACCGCCTACACTTTTAAACTTATTAAAAACTGTTTGTTTAATAAAAATAGCAATAAAAAATCACCATGTTTTAGTCAATGCTGTTTGAAACTAGCAGTATTTTCTAAGAAATAAAGAGCATATTTTAGGTATTTCCCTAGAGTATGCTCTTTTTCTATTATTGATTTATTTGTTCGTTTAGATATTCAGTTCGTTTGAAGTGTTGGTTTTTATATTATCAAATAAACATCGTATGGTTTTATGGTAGTTTTAGTTGTTCCACCTTTGAATTTACGAGTTGATGTAAAGGTTTCCGTAAAGAGTTTTTTAGATGTGGTTTCCGTTTTAGGAATGTTGGTGTTAAGTGAGTAGTTTAGGGATATTTCTATTTTGTTCTCATAGACATTTACTTTTTGAATAAATAGTTCTATTGCTCTATCAGGGCATTGTTTCATTGTAAACCTAAAGTAGTTTTGTATATCTTCTTTTGTGAGCTCAAATTGCTGTTTAGATTGTTCTATTATTAGTTTTTCTTGTAAGTCTTTCTTTTGGTGTTCTAGTTCTTCAAGTCTTTGTTTTGTCGTATCTGTAAGTATTCCTTTTTCAATGGCAGACATAATATTGGAAATTGAAGTATTGGTTTTTTGTAAATCATTTTTAAGTGAGTTAAAAGAGTTGTTGTTTCCAACTCTTTTTTTGTGTATTTCAAATATCTTTTCTGAGATTTCATTTAGGTTTTTTGGAATGTTAAATTGAGAAATTAAGAATTTATCTATAATACTTTCAATAAAGTTTTTGTCTATTATTCCAGTTAAACATTTTTTCTTTTTGGTAGTTATACATTTGTAATAGCGGATACTGCTTCCATTTGAAGATATTGCAGACACTGGATACATTTTGCGATTGCAATTACCACAATATATCTTGTCTTTTAATCTAAAAATCTCGTGGTTATCTTTTCGGCAACCATATTTGTTTGCATCTAACTTTGTTTTTACTTTTTCAAATAGTTCTTGTGATATTATTTGTGGATAGATTTTATCATAAACTTTGTTATTGATTCTACAAATACCAGTGTATGCTTCTTTTTGTAATATTCTTCGTATATTTTGTGGTAGAAATTTACTACCTTTGTTGGTTATATTCTCTTTTTCAAAATCTCTTGAAATTTGCAAAATTGTTTTACCACTCGCATAATCTTCAAACATTCTAGTTAGAATTTGTTTTTCTTCTTCGTTCACTTTTAACATTTTGTTTTCTTTAGTGTATCCATACGGAACTGAGCCTATTATATGTCCTTTCATTCTAGATTCGTGAAGTCCACGACTAACTTTTTGAGCAAGTTCTTCACTGAAGTATTGGTTCATACCTTCAAGTAAAGATTCAAGTAATACTCCTTCAGGTGTTTCTGGAATGTTTTCCATAGCGGATAAAAGTTTTATTCCGTTATCTTTCAAATGCTTTCTATGGATTGCAGACTCAAATTTGTTTCTAGCAAACCTATCTAGTTTGTAGACTAACACATAGTCCCTTTTTTTATTGTTGCTATCTTTAAGCATTTTTTGAAAGGATTCTCTGTTGTCTGTCGTTCCAGATATTGCTCGGTCTATGTATGAATCTACAATAATTATATCGTGCTTTTTAGCATAATCTTCGCAAACATGGACTTGACCTTCAATGGATTGCTCAGTTTGGTTAGTGCTGGAATATCTTGCATATATTACTGCTGTTTTCATGTTTTTCTCCTTTTATTAAGTTTTATTTTTTGTCTTTCGACAGAGCGAAAAGAAACGAAAAGGGATTGTTTTCTTAATTCTTAAAGCTTTAATTTTCTTGTCAAGGGTTGAGAATCAATACATTTTACCCTTGACAAGAAAGAGTTTTCGTTTATGCTCTGTAACCGAAAGACAATCAATAAGCTTTGGGCAATTTATCTATGAGAGATTTATCTTTATTTGGTTGTCCTAAAACTTCGCCAGTTTCAAAATCTAAACATTTGAAGTCGTCAAAAAGTAAAATTTTTCTATCTTCTTGACCAATTCTGCAAACAACATCATCGTCTAAAATATCTGTAACAAAATATGTTTGTAAGTGCTTAGAACAGATAACTTTTTCACCAGTTTTGCGAATGTATTTCATAATGTAATTAACTGCATCATTAACACCAACATTGTTGATTATTTCTTTGAAATCGTTCCTACCAAATCTCTCTAAAAAGAATGTGTTTTGATGAGTAATCTGCATTTGATGTGTTTTAGTGGAGTAATCTTTTGTTTCAATAATCTCGCCAACCATTTCAGGAATTACAAATATTCCATGAAAATGTAATCTCTCTAAATTGGGGCTACGCTCAAACACACCAATATATTTCCAGTTTTTTCTATGGGATAGATGTCTTAAACAAGTAAGTAGTTTTTGCCTAAATACTTCTTCAGTTAGTTTGTTGCTGTTATAGGTAAAAGTGCAAAAGTGTGTCCATTGTTGCAGTCCAATCTTTCTATACAACCTAGTTAGTCTAACAATTTTATTCCTTTTTTCTTTTTCTAAAGTTGCTTTAACAATCTCTTTCGCTTTTTCTTCATCTTTAATTTCTTCAGTTAATTTTTCAATAACTTTTTCAGTTTTTTCTTTCTTTGTTCCTGTTTCTTTCTTATACAATTCCTTAACTTTTTCTTGTAATTCATCTTTTTGTTTTGCTTTTGTATTCTTTCGTTTCTTCCATATTTGTTTTTCTTGTGGTATTCCAATAAAATGACTACCATCAAAATATACTTTAGTTTTGGGATAGTCCATATTGCACCTCACACTTTTTGAAAAGCATAATCTGATTTAACATTGCAACAAAAAACTCGTTGTCTAGTAAAGTTAAGTCCAGCTCGTTTTCAAATTCAATTTTTAGTTTTTGCATAATTTTTAACTCCTTTTTATAAATTTGGAATTAAAAATGACATAGAAAAAGTTTTCTTTTCTACGCCCATAAAATGCAACCACTGTCTATTAATTTTGGCTAAAAGCAAACCAATAAACTAACTCTCGGTCTTGTCATTTTTGCGTTGTCTTTTTATTTCCAGTTTTACTTTAGCACAAGTTATTCACAAAATGTAATGACATTACTTGTACTTTACCTATACAAAAAACAACTTTTCTTAACATTTACCCAAACTAAACTTGTCTTTACTTGATATTTCTTAACAAAAAAGAGTATGCTTTTTACACACTCTATTTGTTTGGTTATATACAACATGCTAAATATCTATCTTTAAATTTTCTTTTGCGTTTGTAAACAATGTCTGTACTTACTCCTAAAAATTCGGCAATAAGTTTTACTTCAACACCATTGTAGTAATACTCTAGAATCTGACTTTCTAATTTGTTAGTTACTAAACGCTTAATAATCTTATTCACTTTTGTATAGTTTGTTTTTTCTTCTTCAAAACAATCTTTTGCTGGAATATATTCAAGTAGTTCTTCGTTTTCTGAGTTGCCATTTTTCATTTCTTTTCTTAGGTATGCAAACAATGTTTTGAAACAAGCCATTCTAATTGAAATTGTTTGTGGCACTTTTGCAGTAGATTTAATAAAAGTGCAAGTATCCCCAAGTCTTTGACCTACAAATTTAACTAAAAACAAACTCGCTTCTTGAACTAAATCGTAAGCATCTGAATATGGGTCTAATTCACTGCGATGACAAATATCTTTTTGTAATTGCTTGTGTAATGTTTCTATTCTTTTTGAGTTTGAATAAGCATACTTTTCAAAGTTGCTTAGACTTGAAAGTGCAATAACTTTTGAGATTTTTTCAATGTTATCTAAACTAATTACAACATTATCTTCTAATATTTCATTTTTTCTTCTGTTCATATATTTTCTCCTTTATCCGCCTTTTGGCAAGTGGCGTTGGAGCAAAGTTTGGATTAAAAACTTAACCCTTGAATTCCTAATACAAGAAGTCAAGGAAGAAGAAAGAAATATTGTGTTAAAAGCAAAAAAGACCAGGTTTAAAACCTAGTCTAGTAATTACACAAAACAATATTTATTTCCCTTGACTTAGGGGAAAACTATGCTACAAAAGACACCAAAAGCGAGTAAAGGAGATTAAGTAAGGAAAATATGCTTTAATGATTTTGGAATAACTAGAACATTAACAATGCTCATAGTTATGTATTTGAAAAATGTCTTGAAACAACAATGTTGAAATTTGAAAACAAATTACAATACAATTTGCCGAGTGGTAAAAAAAAGAGGTTTTGCGATAAGCCTCGCACGCAAACCTCTTTTTCACTCGGCAATATTTGTTCAAGAGAAATATGCTTTTGTTTAGTTGTTTTTCTATTTTTGTAGTTCATTTAGTTTGTATTGTTTAATTATTTTTGCGTTCGTGTGCTTGTCTTCGGTGGAGCGTAGCGACACCGACTTGTATCAAGACAAGCACACGCCAAAGTTGCAAAATTTAAAAAATTTAGTTCATAAATTATAATACAGAAAGTCTTTTTTGTGTTATAATATGAGTATCAAATGATTATATAATATTAATTATTGGGAGTTAAAAAATGGGTTACGATAGCAATATAAAAATTAAAAAAACGGAAATAAATACAGTTGAACAATTATTACTGAATGACGGATTTAAGAAATTTACAGACAGCAATGATAAGTCTATTTTGTCCAAATATCATAAATACATTGATGACCAATGCAAATATAAGGAAGGAACATTATTTTATTTATTGAAATCTAAAGGTAATTATTCATTATGCGGTAGAAATTGGATTTCATGTACTTCATATGATTTAAAAATGCATAATGACACATTACAATTAATTTCAAGTAGTTTAAATAATAGAGATTTTTATACTGACGAAGGTAAAAATAAATTTTTTGAAACAGGTAAACTAACCTATGGTATCGAGAATGCTCTTTATTTTTCATTTGAATGCCTTCACAATAAATTTGAAGAAATGCTTTTTTTTATTGCTTGTATAAAACCTTTAAATGAAACACAAAAAGGACTTATTAAAAATTGGGGAGAAATGACCGTTTTTAACCAAGAATCATTCTCTTCAAATATTTTATCAATTTACATTGTAAGCATTCTCGAAACTTATTTTAAGTCTACATTTATTAATATTTTAAAGTGTTTAAATAGTTCTCAAGTTAATTCAATTGAAAGTAAAACTAATATTCCTAAATTTGCTAAAAGCATGTATAGCAAAGGTGAAATTGATAATTATCAAAAAATAGCCGCGGGCTACTCGTTTCAAAATATTAAAAATATAATTGATACATACAATTCGTGTTTTGGAATTAATTTAAACAATGTCTTTAATAAAAGAACAAATTTAAATAAAACCAGATATTGTATTCTAGATGAAATATTTTCAATTCGTCATGGCAATGTTCACAAATTAGAATTTAAATACTTTACTGAAAAAGATTTTATTAAATATATGACAGTTATAATAAGAACATTAAATGAAATATATCACTATTTATGTAAACATTATTCTGTAAGCCGTATTGAAAGTGATTTGTCTCATACATCAATTAAAAGAAATATTGAACATATTGAGACTAATAGAAAATTTAATTTTCAAAAATTATAGATAAAAAGAGCATTAAATAAATATGCTCTTTTTGTTTAATTTTGCTTTTTAGTATAGTGGGTATTTTTACCTGCACCATGTTTTTCAATTATATTTTCATCTGTCAGTTTTTTAAGTGAACTTTCAATAGATTTAACACTTAAACTTGGGCACAATTCAACAATTTGTGCTTTTGTAAATTTTCCAATGATGGTAGATATTGCCTTTTTGACCATTTCAATTGCTGGGGCTTTTGACGATACAATGTCAACTCTTTCTTCAAAATCTCTGTAGGCAGAAATAATTGTTCCAAGTAAATATTTAATAAAACTCTCAGGATTGTCTTTGCCAATTTCCCAATCCTTTTGGGCTTGCTCAAGTGCATCATAATATAGGTTTTTATTTTTAGCAATTTTAGCTTCAAGTGAAATATATTTGCCGACCAAATAACCGCATCTGTAAAGTAATAGTGTTGTTAAAAGTCGGCTCATTCTACCATTACCATCTAAAAATGGGTGAATACACAAAAAGTCGTGTATAAATATTGGAATTAAAATAAGTGGGTCAACTTCGTTTTCTGCAATTGCTTTGTTAAATTCTTCACAAATATTTTCAATTGCAATAGGTGTTTCAAATGGTGCTAATGGTGTAAAAATTGTATAAGTCTTTCCATGTGAGTCAGTTCCACTTATATAGTTTTGAACATTCTTAAAATTGCCACCAATCGCTTTTGGTGAATGACTATAAATCATTTTGTGAAGTTGTAAAATATAGTTTGAAGATATTGGAATATACTCAAAACTTTCATGAATAACATTCAAAACATCTCTGTATCCTGCAATTTCTTCTTCATCTCTATTCTTTGGCGTTGTTTTTTCGCTGACAAGTTGCTTTAATCTTGTATTAGTTGTTCTAATCCCCTCAATCTCATTAGAAGATTCTGTACTTTGAACTTTTGCAATTTCAACAAGTTTTTCAAGTTCTTGTGGTTTTTGTTTCAAAAACAACTCTTGTTTTGCTTTGTGTTCGTGAATTTGTGCAACATAAGCAATTATTTCATTATCCCACTTTGTATTTTTAAGTGATGTGTAATTAAAAGTTCTCATTCTCCTACTCCTTTATACCTTCTCCTAAATTATACACAAAATTAGGAGAATAGTCAAGCGTTTAGGACAATTTTTTATTAATTATTCATTTTATCACTTTAATTTATTTCAAATAATTGCAAAAGAAATAAAGTCCTGATATACTTAAAAAGTAAAGAATGTAAAGAATTTTGGAGGAGTAAAAATGATAAAAGAAGCTAAACTTTCTGATAAATGTCAAATCACTATTCCTAAACAAATTAGAGATGTTTTAGGAATTAATAAAGGAGATAATGTTGTTTTCTTTATTGACAATGATGAAGTAAAACTTACAAGCATAAAAAATGTGAATTTGAAACTTAAAAATACAAATAAAAGCGCAACTATTAAAAATGGAGGAAATAAATAATGGATAGACAAAAAATTGATAATAAAGCTAGTTTGATTTGGAGTATTGCAGATAAACTTCAAGGAGATTATAAACCCCATGAATATGGTGATGTGATTCTTCCTTTTACGGTTTTAAAAAGATTTGATAGTGTTCTTGCGAAAACAAAAGACAAAGTATTAAAGGTTGCTTCAGAATATCCCGTAATCACACCGCCTATTGATAAGCTTTTAAAAAGTGTTTCAAAACAAGAAATATATAATGTCAGCAAATACAATTTTAAAAACTTGCTTGATGAACCAGATGATATTAAAAGAAATTTTAAAACTTATATAGCAGGTTTTTCCGATAATGTAAAAGATATTTTAAGTAAAGAACATGGCTTTGAATTTGATAGACAAATTGACAAGCTCGATAATGCCGGCCTTTTATACTTAATTATTTCTGAATTTAACACTGAAAAGGCGGATTTGCATCCCGATAAAATTAGCGATATTGAAATGGGTTATATATTTGAAGAAGTAATTAGAAAATTTAGTGAAACATATCAAGCTGATGCTGGGGAATTCTACACACCTAGAGAAATAATTGATTTAATGGTTAATTTACTATTAAACAATGAAGAATTAAGTGAAAATAATAAAGTTATTCAAATATACGACGGAGCATGTGGAACCGGTGGGATGTTATCTATTTCCTATGAAAGAATTAAACAACTAAATAATACCAATGAAGTGTTTACATCTGGACAAGAAATCAATCCACAAACCTATGCAATTTGTAAAAGCGATATGCTGTTGAAAGGTGGCAAAAACGCATCCATCAGATTTGGCAGTACTCTTTCTAATGATCAATTCCCTGACGATCAATTTGATTATATTATTATGAACCCACCATTTGGTAGAGAATGGAAAAAAGATAAAGATGAAGTAGAAAAAGAATATAAACGTGGTTTCGCTGGAAGATTTGGAGCCGGTTTACCTGCTGTTAGTGATAGTCAAATGTTGTTCTTGCAAAATGCAATATCTAAAATGAAACCTACTGGCAGTAAAGTTGCTATTATTCATAATGGTTCACCATTATTTACTGGCGATGCAGAAAGTGGTCCTAGTGAAATTCGAAAATATTTAATTGAAAACGATTTGCTTGAAGCTATTATTCAACTTCCAAATGATATTTTTTACAATACAGGAATAACTACTTATATTTGGTTACTATCAAATAAAAAATCAAAAGAAAGACAAGGTAAAGTTCAACTCATTAATGCGAATGAAATGTTTACAAAGAGGCGTAAGCCTTTGGGTGAAAAAAGGAATGATATTTCAAAATCACAAATATCTCAAATTACAAAATTGTATGATGATTATAAGAATACTGAAAACAGTATAATTCTTGGTAATGATGATTTCAAATATTTTAAGGTTACTGTAGAAACTCCTTTAAAAGATGACAAAGGAAAACTTGTTTTAGATAAAAAAGGAAACAAACAGGCAAATAAAAATTTAAGAGATTTTGAGATTATTCCTGCAAAAGAAGATTTTGAAAATTATATGAAAAAAAATGTATACCCATACAATCCGGATGCATACATTGACACAAGCAAGACTAAAGTTGGTTATGAGATACCTTTTGTTAAACTATTTTATAAATATATTCCGCCAAAATCTTCAAAAGAAATTTTTACTGAAATCAAACAATTAGAAAAGGGAGAAACATTATTAATGAAGGAGTTGTTTGGTAATGAATAATTATAAAGAAAGTTCAGTTAAATGGATTGGTCAAATACCTGATAGTTGGAATGTGGGAAAAGTTAAAAATATATTCTATAGAAGTCAAGCAAAGGCTCAAACAGAAAATCCAGTAGTTTTATCGCTTGCTAGAAGTGGTGTTAAAATAAGGGATATTTCTAATAATGAAGGACAATTAGCCGAAAGTTATTATGATTATAATCCTGTAAAAGTTGGAGATTTATTATTAAACCCTATGGATTTATACAGTGGAGCAAATTGTAGCTACTCTAAAGTTAATGGCGTTATAAGTCCTGCATATATGAATTTGCGAAGTTACAGAAAATCAGATTCCAGGTACTATGATTATTATTTTAAATGTCAATATTGGGCAATGACATTTTTTGCTCACGGCAAAGGTGTATCTTTTGATAATAGATGGACATTAAATAATGAAACGTTGATGAATTATTACATACCACTCCCATCTTTTGAAGAACAAACTCAAATTGCAGACTTTCTTGATAAAAAATGTTCTCAAATTGATGCGCTTATTTCACTTGAAGAAAAAGAAATTGAAAAATTAGAAGAATACAAACAATCGGTTATATCAGAAATTGTAGTTCAAGGTCTAAATAAAACTACAAAAATGAAAAACATTGATTATTTTGGACAGGTTCCTGATAATTGGAACATAATTCCTTTAAAAATATTATTTGATTTTGGTAAAGGATTGCCAATTACAAAAGAAAATCTAATTAAAAATGGAATAAAAGTAATTAGTTATGGACAAATACACTCAAAATCAAATAAATCAGTTAAAATAGATGATAGTCTTTATAGATTTGTTTCTGATGAATATTTGGATACAAATCAAAATTCTCTAGTCCATTATGGTGATTTTGTATTTGCAGATACTTCTGAGGATTTAGAAGGAACCGGTGATTTTATACATATTGATAATAACGACACGGTTTTTGCTGGATACCATACGATTTCATTAATAAACAAAAACAATACATATTCAAATTATTTAGCTTTTCAGTTTATGACAGATTTATGGAAAAGTCAACTTAGAAGCAGAGTCAATGGTGTTAAATTGTTTAGTATTACAAAGAGAATGCTATCACAATGTTTTGTGGTGTTACCGCCTCAAAACGAACAAAAGTCAATAGTAAATGCATTAAATAATAAATGCAAATGTATTGATGATTTAATTAAAATTAAAAATAAAAAAATTGAAGAACTTGAAACTTACAAAAGATCTATGATATATGAATATGTAACAGGTAAAAAGAGGTGTATTTAATGGAAACTAAAGAAAAAAATTATGAAGCTTTTATTGAAAAATACTTAACTACTAAAGGTGGTTACATTAAAGCTGACGAAACTGGATACGATAACAAAACAGGAATTATTATTTCTGATATGTTTTCATTCATTAAAACATCCCAACCAAGAGAATGGAAAAAAGTTATAGATAGTCAAGGTAGTCAAGCTGAAACATACTTTATTGATAGACTAAAGAAAAATATTGATGAAAATGGATTCTTACATGTATTACGAAATGGAATAAAATTAAATGGAGTAACAATTAATCTTATTTTCTTTAAACCTGAAAGCAATATCAATGCTGATAGTATGAAACTATACGAACAAAATATTTGTAAACTTGTTCGTCAGCTTCATTATTCATATTTAAACAATAATAGCTTAGATTCTGTTTTATTTATTAATGGTTTCCCTATTGTAACAATAGAATTAAAGAATGAATTTACAGGACAAACATGTGATGATGCAATTCGTCAGTATAAAAATGACAGAGATCCAAATGAAATAATTTTCCGATTTAATAAAAGATCTTTAGTTCATTTTGCTGTAGATTTGCAAGAAGTATACATGACCACAAAATTAAATGGAATAGCAACAAAATTTTTGCCATTTAATCAAGGATCTAATAGTGCCGGCAACGTCGGAGGAAAAGGGAATCCATACAATGAAAATGGTTTTGCGACAGCATATTTATGGGAAAATGTATTAAATAAAGATAGTCTGTTTGATATCTTAAATAAATATATTCAATTAGAAGTTAAAAAAAATAAAAAGACCGGAGAAATTAAAAAAACATTAATATTTCCAAGATATCATCAACTAGATGTAGTTAGAAAATTAATAGCAGATGCTAAACAAAATGGTGCAGGAAAAAATTATTTGATTCAACATAGTGCTGGAAGTGGTAAAAGCAATAGCATTGCATGGCTTGCCTATCGCTTAGCAACATTACATGATAAAGATGATAAAACAATATTTGATAGCGTTATCGTTATCACTGACAGACGAGTGCTTGATCAACAACTACAAGATAATATTTATCAATTTGAGCACACTTTGGGGTTCATTGAAAAAATTGATAAAAATAAATCTAGCAAGGATTTATTAACTGCAGTAAATTCAGGTAAGAAGATTATTATTACAACATTACAAAAATTTCCTATAATATACAAAGATATCAAATCTGAAAACAAACATTTTGCGGTTATAATAGATGAAGCTCATTCTTCACAAACTGGCAATAGTGCTAAAAAATTAAAGGCAGGATTGGGTGATTTAGAAGAAGCAATTAAAATAGAAAGCGAACTAGAAGAACTTGCTTCTGAAAATGAAGATAAACTTTTAAATGAACTGGCAAGTCAAGGAAAACAAAAAAACCTTTCATTCTTTGCCTTTACGGCAACACCAAAAGCAAAAACTTTACAAATTTTTGGAAATAAAACTGAATCTGGTACTTACGTTCCATTTCATATTTATTCTATGCAACAAGCTATTGAGGAAGGTTTTATATTAGATGTTCTTCAAAACTATATGACATACAGCACATTTTATAAACTTGTTAAAAAAGCAAATGAAGATCCTGAATTTGAGGCTGGAAAAGGTATTAAAGAATTAATTCGATTTGAAACTTTGCATCCTACTAATATTTCGCAAAAAACCGCAATTATAATAGAACAATTTTTAAATACGACCGCATACAAGATTAATGGAAGAGCAAAAGCTATGGTTGTAACACCTTCAAGATTGCATGCAGTAAAATATATAAATGCTTTCAAAGAATACATCAAAAAGATTTCAATGGAAGATAAAATAAAAGTATTAGTTGCATTTTCTGGTGAGGTTTTTGATCCTGACACAAATGAAACATATACTGAGGCTGGCATCAATAAAATCAGCGAAACTCAGCTTCCTGAAGCATTTGATGAAGAATACAATGTTTTAATCGTTGCAGAGAAATATCAAACAGGTTTTGATCAGCCACTTCTTCATACTATGTTTGTTGATAAAAAACTTTCTGGAATTAAAGCAGTTCAAACTTTATCAAGATTAAATAGAATTTGTGAAGGTAAAACAGATACATTTGTTCTCGATTTTGTTAACAAAGCAGAGGAAATACAAAATGCATTTCAAGATTATTATCAAGGAACAGTTTTAACGGAAGGTTTTGATGTAAATAATGTGTATGATATTTATGGTAGATTGGAGGCATATAAAATAGTTGACATTAACGACATTAATGGATTTGCGGATTTGTATTATTCAAACTCGGAAGATATGGGAAAATTAAGTTCATATTTGTATAAATCAAAAGAAAAATACATTAATTTGGACAAGAAAGATAAATACGAATTCAAATCAATAATGCGAGCATTTTTAAGAAATTATAATTTTGTTACACAAGTTACTAGAATGAATGATAAAGATCTGCAAGCATCATACATTTATTATAAATATTTAAACCAGTTTCTCCCTAAAGACAATACTAAAAAAATTGATGTTAAAGACCTAGTCGAACTAGAATATTTTAAAATCGAAAAGAAATTTGAAGGAAGTATTAGTTTAACAAAAGAGCAAGGAGAAATAGCTCCTGCAACAGGTAATATTGGAAGAAAATGTGAAGAAAAAAAAAATAAATTAAGTGAAATTATTGACAAAATAAATAAGAAGTACCAAACTAAGTTCACAAATATGGATAAGGTATTTGAACAAATCGAAAGTGATTATCTTAACGATGAACGAATGAAAGCTTTTGCTAGAAACAATGAAGAAAAGGCATTTAAGAAAGTTTATGATAAAGAATTTGAAAACAAAGCTATTCAAAGATATGAACAAAATAGTGAACTTTTCAAAATATTATTTACTGATGAAGAATTTATGAACGACATAAAATCCGCTTTATTTAGAGTTGTTTATAACAAATTAAAAGAATAATAAAATAAGACATTCTACTCTGCTTATAGAATGTCTTATTTTTTTTCGCTAGTTTCAAAAATGTCAGTCCTTAAATGGTGATTTTTTATTATTTCTCGTCTTTTGGTGTTTCTTCTGGTTTTGCTTGAAGTTTTACAACTGCATCGGTAACAATAGCCATAATGCTAATAACGATAATTGTGCCTACAATTATAACCCAACCTGGGTGCCACCATTTAATTGTTAAACCTAAAATTATATAGATAAGAATACTAAGCATAATAAGGCTTCCACAAATTGCATCCATAATAATTTTTGTTTTGTTTTTCATAAGATTACACACTCCTTATATATTTTTATTATAGCATCATTATTAATTATGACACAAATAAATCAAATAATGTTTTCATGTGTTTTTAAAAAAGACCTATTTATTTTAGGTCTTTTTCTCATTCTTCAAATTGACTATTATATAATTCGGCATATGCTCCACCTTTAGCTAAAAGTTCGGCATGTTTGCCTTTTTCTATAATGTCGCCATCTTTTAATACAAGTATTAAATCGGCATTTTTTATTGTAGATAGTCTATGAGCAATTACAAAAGTTGTGCGACCCTTCATAAGTTTATCCATTGCATTTTGAATAAGTATTTCTGTTCGAGTATCAACACTACTTGTTGCTTCATCTAAAATTAACATTGGATTGTCCTGAACCATTGCCCTTGCAATAGTCAACAACTGCTTTTGCCCTGCCGAGATTGTTGTTGTGTCATCTAACACTGTGTCGTATCCTTGTGGCAAGGTTTTAATAAAGTGATGAAGTCCACACTCACGACATGCATCAATTACTGTTTCATCACTAACATTTTGCTTAGAATACACAATATTTTGTTTTATTGTACCTTCAAATAGCCATGTATCTTGCAAAACCATTCCAAACAAATTGTGAATATTATCTCTAGACATATCTTTAGTATTAATACCGTCAATATAAATGTCGCCATTGTCTATTTCGTAAAATCTCATAAGTAGGTTTACAAGTGTTGTTTTGCCTGCCCCTGTTGGACCTACAATTGCAACTTTTTGACCTGCCTTAATTTTTGCACTAAAGTCGTGAATAATTGTTTTGTCTGGGCTATAACCAAACTTAACATTTTTAAATTCAACATTGCCCTTAACTGTGCTAAGTTTTTTTGTAGGGTGTTCTGCTAAAAGTTCTGGTTCGTCCAAAAATTCAAATACACGTTCGCTTGATGCTACAAGTTGTTGAACATTTGTTAGGCATTGTGCAAATTGACTAAGTGGTTGCATGAATAATCTAATATACACCATAAATGCAACGATTACACCAAAACTTATTGAGCCCTTAATTGCAAGTGCCGAGCCAACAACACACACAACAACATAGCCAAAGTTTCCCATAAAGTTCATGATAGGTCCCATTAAACCACTTAAAAATTGTGATTTCCACGCACTTGAGTATAGTTTTGAGTTACTATTTTCAAATTTTTCGGTTACTTCACGTTCGGCATTATATGCCTTAACAATTGTTTGACCAGAATAAACTTCTTCAATTTGTCCGTTTAGAACTCCCAACACTTGTTGTTGCTCAATAAAGTACTTTTGTGATTTAGACATCACCAAAAACATTATTACAAATCCAATTAGTGATGCACCAATTGCCGATAGTGCCATAATCCAGTTGGTGACAAACATCATAACAACACTTCCAACAAATAATGTTGTTGCACTTACTAAAGTAGTAATACTGTTGTTGAGCGATTGCGAAACCGTGTCAACATCGTTGGTTACACGGCTAAGCACGTCACCATACGGAGTACGGTCTAGATAACTTAGTGGCAAGCGGTTTATTTTACACGAAATGTCACTACGCATTTTTTTAGAAACTTTTTGTGTAACTCCGCTCATTAAAAAGCCTTGTGTATAGCCACAAATTGCACCAACCCCGTAAATAACAACAAGAAAAATTGCAATTTTTAAAACTGCATTAATATCAATTCCAACCCACACACCTGTTTGCTGTAATATTCCAAATGGTTTTGAAATAATGTTGGTTATTTCTTTTAGTTTATCTGGCCCAATTAGCGTAAACACTGTGCTAACAACCGAAAGCACAACAGCAATTATGATTGTAACCATGTGTTTTTTGCAATACCCAAAGAAACGTAAGGCGGATTTTTTAAAGTTTTTTGCTTTGCCCATATTAGCATTATTATTTGGTCTTGGCATGCTACAATTCCTCCTTACTTAATTGTGAAAGTGCTATTTCTTGATATACTTTGCAGGTTTTTAGAAGTTCGTCATGTTTGCCAATTCCTGCAATTTCACCATCTTCTAGCACAATAATTTTGTCTGCATTTTTAATTGTTCCAATACGTTGAGCAACAATTAAACATGTGCTATCTTTTAATTTTTGGCTAATTGCCTTTCTAAGTTTTTTATCAGTTTTGTAATCAAGGGCTGAAAAAGTATCGTCAAAAATTAAAATTTCAGGTGCTCTAAGTAATGCCCTTGCAATACTAAGCCTTTGCTTTTGACCACCAGACACGTTAAGACCACCTTGAGTAATTGGTTTATTAAGGTCGTCTTCTGTTTTTATAAAGTCACTTGCTTGTGCTGTATCTATGGCAGTCATCATATCTTCTTTTGTAGGTTCTTTTATGTAATCGCCAAGCGAGATGTTACTTTCAACTGTTCCAGAGAACATAACCGCCTTTTGCGATACATAGCCAATTTTATTATGTAAATCTGCAAGTTTGTATTCTTTAACATTTACACCATCTACTGTAAGGCTTCCCTCTGTAATATCATAAAAACGAGGTACAAGGTTTACAAGTGTGCTTTTCCCACAACCTGTTGAGCCAATGATTGCCACAGTTTCACCCTTTTTAGCAGTAAAAGTAATGTCTTTTAACACATATTCATCAGCATTAGGATATTTAAAGCAAACGTGTTTAAATTCAACTTCACCAGTTTTATTAGGCTCAGGTACAATATTCCCTTCACCGTCTAAAATGCTGGACTTAGTATCTAATACTTCGTTTATTCTTTTTCCTGCCACCATGCTACGTGGAGTCAAAACAAATATCATTACTAGCATTATAAATGCCATAATTACTTGAACTGAGTACGACATAAATACAACCATGTCACCCATTAGCACACTCTTACTAACAAGTGGTGCTTCATTGATTAAGTGAGCCCCAATCCAATAAATTGCAAGGCTAAGACCACTCATCAACATTGACATTGCCGGACTCATAATAGCCATAACCCTTTGAGTAAACAAGTGGTTTTGGGTAATGTCGTTGTTTGCTTTTTCAAATTTTTGTTCTTCGTAATTTTCGGCATTATATGCCCTAACCACTCTTACACCTGTAAGGTTTTCTCTAGTAACCCTATTAAGATTATCAGTAAGAGTTTGAATCTTTTTAAACCTTGGCAAAGCGAGAACTAGGCATGTTACAACAACAATTAGAAGGAATCCAACTGCCACGGCTGTTGCAGTGCTCCACTGCCAACTTTTATTTGCAATTTTACATATTGCCCACACCGCCAAAATTGGTGCTTTAATTGAAGCCTGCATGCCCATTGCAATAAAACCTTGAATTTGTGCAACGTCATTAGTGCTACGAGTGATAAGGCTTGCGGTGCTAAATTTATTTATTTCGCCATGCGAAAAACTTAGCACTTTATTAAAAACTTTACTTCTAATTCTGGCTGAAACTGTTGCGGATAATCTAGCAACAATATATCCTACACATACCGATAATAAAGCACTACTTACAGCACATAGTAGCATAAATCCGCCTGATTTTAGCACCGCACTTGTGGTTGCTGTTCCGCCATTTATCATAACCGTGATTTCTTGCATGTAATCTGGAAGTTTTAAATCAAGAAATACTTGCCCAACAATGAAAATTACAACCGCCAATACTGAAAGCCATTCTCGTTTTTTAGTGTTTTGAAATATAAGTTTAAACATGTTTTCTCCCTTTAAAAATCATACATATTAATATATTCAATAAGCACCTTTTAGTCAACAAAAATATTACACCCAAAAATTTTTATACCTAAAAATATTAAACATTTAGAAAATGTTTTTTAGTGTGTATGTACAGCAAAAAGCATTACATTTTAGTTTTTTAACAAACAATTACAGGTTGCGTAATACAATGAAAAGTGATATACTATTTATATATGGAGAATTTTGTTATGATACCCGATTTACCTATTAAAATAAAAGAAGAACGCATTAATGGATTCAATTGCCAAAAGCTTATTCCAATAATCAACGAAAACCACGTTAACAAAGGTGGTTTTTTAAGCAATTTTAGCATAGTTTACGACCATTGCACTCACTTAATAACCGCTTATATCGGCGAACACTTAGTTGGATTTTGTGGTCTAAACAGTGGTTGTCACATTAAAAAAGGTGGCGAAGACACAGATTTACACATTATGCAAATTGGTGTAACAAAAAAGGCTCAGGGCTATGGAGTTGCAACTCAAATGCTAAACTACATTAAAGAGCACTCAAAGGGCTTTAACTACATGAGTTCTGATGTTAATATTAAAAACACACCTAGCAGAAAATTATTTGAGCATAATGGTTTTCAAAGTGTGCAATCTAAGAGCGACCCAAATACATTAATTTATGTTAAAAAGGTTAAAGAACCAGACAAGCTACCTTTTAGAATTGAAGCACATTTTAGGACTGACCACTGCAGGTCAAACATTTACAGAGATTAATTTTTAGGATATGAAAAAATGGAAAACGAAACAAAAAATTTAGAAACACCTTCTTCATCGAATAAAAAAGCCGAAACTTTAAGGCTCGTTAAATTTGTGTTTTTTTCTATTAGTGCTGGGCTTATTCAATTACTATCGTTTACACTTTTAAATGAGTTAATAAAACTTCCATACTGGCCAAGTTATTTAATTTCATTAATTTTAAGCGTGCTTTGGAATTTTACCTTAAACCGCAAATTCACATTCAAATCGGCTGCGAATATTCCACTTGCAATGCTTGAAGTATTTTGCTATTATCTTGTATTTACTCCGCTTTCAACAATTGGTGGCAACGCCCTACAACGTTCTGGCTGGAACGAATACTTAGTGCTTGCAATTTCAATGATTTTAAATTTTATAACTGAATATCTTTTCTGCCGATTGGTGGTTTATCGTGGAAAAGTGGATAACCAAAAAGCAAAATTAACAAACACAAACGAAACCAACAAAACTGAAAAATAGCGAGAAAATATGGTTCATGAGATGAAACTTCAAGATGTGTATTTTAATAAAATTGCATCTAAAGAAAAAATATACGAAGTTAGACTAAACGATGAAAAACGTAAACTTATTAACATTGACGACACAATAGTTTTTACAAGTCTAACAACAAGGCAAACAATTAAGGTAAAGGTAACCAACCTATATCACTTTAAATCATTTGTTCAAATGGCATCTACTCTTCCTGCCACCCTACTGGGTTTTGAAAATTATTCTAAAGAACAGATTGTTGATACCTATCACACATTCTACACACCCTACGACGAACAAACCTACGGTGTATTGGCAATTCAAGTAGAATGCATCTAAGCATGTTAATTTAAAGAAGTTGTTTACAGAATTATGACAATGTTTACAAACCCTGTAAACAACATGCTTAAGAAAAATATGAAACACGGCAGATTTTAATTTTATATTTTAAATCAATATTACACAAACAAAAAGAGCCAATGGCTCTTTTTGTTTATCTATAGCAAAATCAGATCTAGAACTTCCAATTTCTTATTTTCTCTTTGTAGTTTGAAAGTTGCGAATAAATTTGACCACACCATCTGTTTAAGCTTGTTATTTCACTCTTACTTAGAGAACAATTGTGTGCTATTTTGTTTCTTATATCATATAATTCATTTAAACGCAACTTAATAAAATCTTGACTTTTAAAATCGTCCTTGAACAAATCCCAATTGGATGAGGCTGTTAACAAGGATTCCAAGTCTTCAAAATTAACATAAAACACAATTGGCTGTTCTAAAGGCATTGTCCAACCTTGTTTTTGTGCAGTTTCAAATCTTGTTTGTGATTTAGCCTTTGCTTTTGTAGCATATTTAAATAATTCATCCAAACTATAATTGCCATATTTTGCATAATACTTTAAATTTATATATATCCTTAAAAAATTTTCGATTTCGAATATTCTTAAATAAGGTTTCATGTTTTTTCTTTCGATTTCAATCAACTTTTCTGGCAGGATTTTATATATCCTTAGGTCTTGTTTGTTTGGAGTAATATATCCTCCTTTGATTATTAAAAAGGTTTTACACATGCTTTCCTTGAAATTTAGCAAATATTCACTTATTTTGTTATACTTTACATCAAAGAAACTAGCCACCTCCAAATCTGTGCTTACAAACTTGAAACGATTCTCTATAACTTTTTTTTCGAATTTTGTAACATCTTCCAAAGAGTCACCAATAAAATTTCTCAATATATAATAGTCTTCACGACAATCATCTCTATTTGTTCTATTCTTAACATCGAAATATATGTTATCAATAATTTTTTTCAATTTATTACTATAGCATGTAAATTTGTGTTTTTCGATTTTAAAGTCGGTTCCACAACTAGAATATATAAGCATTTTATCTATTTTGTTATAAACACACTCCTCAAAAAAGTTATCATTTTTTTCTTTGTTTTTCTTTTCTCTGGCATCTTTTGTGGTCGACCAATTATTACAGCCCACAAAAACTATAAAAAGCCCCGCAGCGAATACACAAACAAAAATCAGTGGCGATTCAATGAATAAAGCTAGTATAATAAAAGATATAACTACTCCAACAATCCAAATCCATGCATGTTTGTTAACAAACCAATCCCTAAAGTTGCATGGACTTGTAAAAAAACAGTGCAAAACACATACTGCTGCCAAAACCAAGATAAACACTATTAAAAAAGTCGTCATATCACTTCCACCAATTATTTGTTATTTGAAATCATTGATAGCCACCTTTAAATCCTTATGTAATTAGACAAAAAAATTATTTTCAGTAAGCGTCCATCATAAATTAAACGATTTATAATTAATAACTTCATATTATAAATAAATTAATATTTATAATAATAATTGTCAAGAGCTTTCTATAATATTTAACACACTAAACATTAAAGATTTTCAACTTGCTCACGCAAAAACGGTTAATTATGGGTGTAAATGATATTTAGTTGTCAGTTCTTTTCGACGAAGTGCTTGCCCTTGTAGTAACAATAGTTTATATTGAAATTAATGTGTTTTAATCTAAAATGATAGAAAATTAATATCTCAAACAACAATATTATGTTGTTATGTTGAATTAAAGCTGTTACATTATGTAAATAAGATTAATAATTAATTGGAAAATTAGTATTTTATGGTATAATATAAAAAAACAAAAGGTAACCGTATTAAATGATAAATAAACTTTTAAAACGAATAAAAATGTATGTAATGATTAATTCAATAGAAGAAGATATTATTTATAATTATTTACAGTTTTTAACATTAGACGACATTCCATCAAACTTAAAAAGTGAAATTAGTAGCAAAAAAGCCATTAACAGCTTTGAGGATTTCTTAAGAGCCTTAGACTTACAACAATATATTGAAATATTTAATTATAATATATTAAAATTAGAAGCCACAAGCAGTGAAAAGAAATTTGTCAACTCCACATTGTCTGAAATAATAGGAATTAGAAACAAAATAATGCACCCAAGGCTACTTGATTTTTATGATTTTCCAAAACTGCAGGAATGTTTTAATTGTATCAGTAAAGAGCTGTCACTGTTTAGTTGGACAAATGTGGATTTTGCTCAAAATAATATTTTGCCAAATAACGACGAGTTGTTAAAGCTTGAATCTAAAATTAGATTGAAAAAATCTCTTAGTGTTATTGAAAATTTACCACAAGACGTTGATTTTGAAGAAACTTCTTTTATTGGAAGAAAAAAAGAAATAGGCGAAATAAAGGAAAAACTATTTAAAAAGAATGTGCATATTTTAAGTATAGTTGGCGAAGGCGGAATTGGTAAAACTTCAACAACTATCAAATTACTATATGAATTACTTGATGATATAAACCAGCCTTTTAATTTGATATTATGGACATCTTTAAAAACCAAGACACTAAATAAATATGAGTTTCAAAAAATAGAAAATGCTATAACTGATACATCGGGAATGTATAAAGAATTGTATGATGTTGTTGGAGGTAATGATCAACAGGTTGATATAAAAGAGTATTTGATATCTTTATCTACTAAATTTAACATTTTACTTGTTTTGGACAACTTGGAAACAATAAACTCCGAAGAAGTAAAAGACTTCCTTTCTCGTTTTACTGAAAATGCAAAAGTTATTATTACGTCAAGAATTGGATTGGGTGAGATGGAAACACGTTATAAACTTTTGGGATTGAAAGAAGAAGATATGCTAGAATATTTCGATACCTTACTTGAATTGTATGGATTTAAGAATTATTTTACATATGATGAAAAATTAAATTATGCAAAAAATGAATTACACTCAAATCCCCTTGCAATAAAATGGTTTGTAAGAACACTATCATCACGTAAAGATGCGAAAGATATAAAAGATATACTAAGTCATAAGGATGATGTTGTAAATTTCTGCATGTCGAATGTTTATGAAAAACTTAGTGAAGATGCGAAAAATTTATTAAACGTTTTATCTGTTCTGAATAAATCATTAACAATAGGCGAGCTTTTTTATTTTATGGAAGTAGAAAAAGGAAACGAATTAAAAATAAGAAAAGCAATAAATGATTTAATAAATAGTAGTTTTATTGAACAAACAATTTATAATGATGACTCTGTTATATCCGTATCTGAGTTTGCAAAGGAATTCTTATTAAAACTAGATAAATATGATCAAATTAGGCTTAACAACAAGCAAAAAAGATTGTTTGCCTTTGAGCAAGAGTTGGCATCAGATTTTAATACAGATCCTTACAATATAAAAAACTACTTTGTTTCGACTAGTGAAAAACATAAACTCGTATCGGCATATTATCTTAGAGAAGCATTATCTTGCTATAAAAACAAAAACATCTCAGAGTGTAGCAACCTTTTAGATATAGCAAAACGCATAAGTCCGAATTTTTTTGCCTGCAACATAGTAAGTGCTTTTTTAAATTCAAGCACAAACCCTCAGAGATCAATAGAAGAATATGAAATAGCATTAAATAATTCAACGGATATTAATGAAACAAGAATGATATATATTCATTATGCAAAATTTTTACTCAGCACAAATGATTACAATGGTGCAATTGACAAATTGGATAAGGCAGAGCTAATTAAAAAAGATGAATATATTGTTTTTGAAAAAACGAAAATTTTATCTTGTTGCGGAAGATTTGATGAGGCTTATAATTGTATAGATTCAATTGAGTTTCACAATATAGAAAAAAATAGGACTGCTAGAAATCTTTTTTATTTAAGATTGTCTGACATAAAAAGAAGAGAGGCTGAAAAAATTGATAATCGAAACATTTCTTTAAAACTAGAGAAACTTAGTGAATGTTTGACCACTGTTGAAAAAGAACCTGATCCAGATGAAGATACTCTAAATTTTATTGCACTTGTACTTACAGATATGTTTTATGTCGTCCCCAACAAAAAGGTTTTGGAGATTATCAATGAAACGTTTAGAAAATATAATACTAATTTATTTAAAACTACAAACTTCAAACGCTTAAAAAAAATTATAAGGGAAAAGAAAAGCGAATTCCCTAATTTTAATGGCCGAGAAGAATTGTTATCCTATGTCTTTGATGTTGATTCAGAGTTGGCATCATTAAATAAAGGAGAAGCCATAATATACAATGTTAGAGAAGATTTTGGTTTTGTTAAAAACTTAGATTATCCTAAAGGAATTTATTTTTCTAGATTTAGGCTGGATTTTACTCCCAAAATTGGGGATATTATTAAGCTTGGAAAAATAATAGAAAAAAAACAAGGATTTGCTGTTGAGCATATTGAATATGTGTCAAACATTTCAAAAAGGAACAATATTTAAAGCAGTTTGTAAACAACTAAGATTAACATTGTAGAAAATATCTTTTTTAAAATGTGTAAATTTATAAAGAGGTTATTTGAAGCAGGGAGATTCGCTTAAATACATGAAAGACATACTAGGAGTATTTGGGCACATAGTTAAAGGTTATTACAAATGTTCTTGGAATAAAGTATGGTCACCCACTCTATCTGTTGACGGATCAAATAAAGGTGGTTGGGTAAACACGATAGACGATGATTTAACTCACATCTATGAATGTTACAACAATAAAACAGGCGAAAAAGAGAAGAAAACGATATCAGATGCTGATTACCACATAAAACAAAACACTGAAAGATACGTCTTTTTGAAATATACAAATGTATTAGGAATTTCTTGTCGCAAGTTTTTGGGTGTCTATAAAGTACTATCTCAATATAAGTACAACGAAGAAAAACATGCCGTTGTATGGTCTCTAATTTCCACAACAGCAAACATACACTAAACATTAAATTATGTTTTTAAATACAAAATTTTTAAAAAAAAAGATACAACAATATTGTTGTATCTTTTTTATAAGCTTCAGTTTTGTTATTGTTTATACTAATTGTTTTTATGCTAACAAATAAAAAACAAGCACAATATTAACTTTTAATACTTAAATTCATCGTTACTTTTCCATGTCTGGAAGTGGGGGCTTTCTTTCAAAAAACTTTCTATTTTTGTTGTTTAGAGCTTTGTTATATATTCCACATTTATTGTTAAAAAGTTCTTCTGCCGCATATATATTGGGTTTTGAAACAGTGATAAAGTTGTACGATATATCCATTTTACCAAGACTATCTGGACTTTGGTAGTTTTTTAAAACAGCATCTACAAGATTATATTTGTGTATATGCATGGTTGTTTCAATTTTTTCTTTACCACGAAGGTTGTGACTCGCTGGTTTGCCCTTAAACATATCTGCCACTTTATCTAAGCGTAGAAGTTGTATGCCGTTTGTGCTGTTTGGGTCGGCAAAGTAATACAATTCAATATTAAATGTGTTTTTTGTTTTGTTGTATTCCTTAACTTTGCAAAAATGTCCCAACCCCATACACAGCTGAACATAAGTCTTTCTTGCCTTTGGCAAATCATCAAAAACAGGCTTAAACAAAGTTTTGGTTGTTATTATTGTGTCGCCATCAACCTCCTGCACGCTTGTTATAACATTTTTGTTTGTAACTTTACGGTGAACTTTGTGGATTGAAATAAGCATATCGGCAAAGTCTTCGTCCAAAACAAAGTTTGATTGTTTTGATATGTCCGCTGTGCTAAGAAAAGTCAAATTAAGTTTTAGTGTAGAACTTAAAATGGTTGAGTTTGTAATTGTGTTAAAAAATCTGTATCCGTCAAATCCTATGTTTTGTTTGTCTAGCCCAGTGTCGCTAAGCAGTAGTTGGTTTTCAAGAAACGCAAGGGTTCTTAAATGTGTTGGCATCAAGGCAAATTTGGGGTCGGAGCCTTTTAATCGTGTGGTGTTTATATCTATTTTTTGTGTAACAAGATTGTTGCCGTAAGTACTTGAAAATGGAACGATTGTGGATAAATAATCGTGCAAAATAGCCATTCTTGGGCTGTTGTTGTTTGGTTTGTTATACCTTTCTTCAACCACTTTTTCCACTTTGTCCACATAGTCGGCTAGTATTTCCAATGGTAGGGTTTTTAGCGATTCGGCAATCAATTGCGAGTCAGCATGCCCTTTATCAATACTTCTAATCATCTGTATGTAAAGGTTTCGGGCTTCTTCGTATTTAACCGCTTCTTCTGTGGTTAATTTTCGCTTAGGTAATTCATTTTTAGATGCCAAAACCGCTTGATTTGACACATAACCTTTAAGATTGTTAAACAGTTCTCTTTCAAATTCATACATATCAACGTATTCATCTTCATGTTTTTTGTAAAGATTTTCCAAACAATTTTTTGCATTGTGATAGTTGTTTGCCAATCTTTTAAACAAGGTGTTGTCATTCACAACTTTGTCAACATCAATATATGTTGATATATTTTTTCGGCGAAAGTCTGGGTCGTTCTCGGTTTTTATTAAACAATCCAATTTTATTTTAACAACGGCATCTTCAAAATCTTTAAACTCTTTTTCACTTAAAATTTTCTTAATTTCCATATAATTAGTATACCAAATATTTACTAAAAAGTCAAATTAACTCTTTTACACAACAGGTATTTTTATTTACTCATTACAATGCTTATAAAAGCACAAAATAAAATGAGTCCTGCCGCTACTTTAAAAAACAAAAAAATGGCTAAATCTAGCCATTTCACACTTGGCGGAGTCAATGCTATCCAATTCTAACTTAAAAGTGTATGTTGGTGATAGGAGGGTTAGGATAAATATTATATTAAAACTTTAAAATATAGATTTTCGATTACAAATATGCTATAATTGTTGTGGAGAAAAGTATGAGTAATTTAATTGAACAAAAGAAAATTGATGGAATATACAACCTTAAAACATTGGTAGATGAGAAAAATTTATATCCTGAATTTGATAGTGACTTTGAAGAAATCATTCGAGTGGGTAAATTGTATCAAATTGCAGAAGAAAATGAAATGCTTTTTGCTGATATTGTAGAATGCGTAAGGAATGTTCACGATAATCGCATTAACTCAAATTTGGCAACAAAACTAAAAAATGTAATACAATCTTTTTTAGGAAACTTTTCACCTTTTTTAAATGGTTTGAAACAAATATGTGGTGATAAATTTTTCACTAAACTAACACATACTTTTTATGATATGAGATTAAGTTATAGATTTTTATATGAATTAAGAAACATATCTCAACACAAATCATTTATTATTTCTTTGCAAAATAATATAAATGAAAAGATGAAAGTTTGTGTGCATAAGTCCAAGTTGATTGATGAATTTAATATAACTAAGAGAAAAATATTAGAGATATTTGATGAGTTACCAGAAGAAATAGATTTATTGCCTTATCTTAATGAATTTTTTATGTCACAAAACGAAATGATTGAATGGGTGTTTATAAATACCTTTGATTTGGTAAAGTATAAAAGATTTGTAGATTATATCTGCACATTTAAAAATAAAGACAATAGCTTATTTATTCAAAGAAATTTAAAAGGTGGAATTGACGCTGAAGGTAAAGAAAGATTAAATATGACTTTAATAGCTCTTGAAATACCGAAATATATTGATAAAATACAATTGTATTATAATAGCAAATTAAGACTTGTAACATTAGGACATAAATTTGATTATATAAATCAGTTTTATTTTTTAACTTAAAAAGGAAGAAGTTTAAACTTCTTCCTTTTTGAGTTTTATTGATTGTTTTGCAAGTGAGAACAAACTTCTTTTGCGGTAAGATTTTGAGAGTTGCCAAAAATTTTAGAATTTACGAAGTAAGTTTTTTCTAAAACGACTTATTATTGTAACGTTTATTCTCATAAATTAAAACCCACTTGGGATTTTTTATTTCTTTTTGTGATAAGTCTTTTTTTTCTAAGCCATTTATCATCAATAAATTATTGCCACGTTCCATTATTTCATTAAAATATTCTTGTGTTATTTCACCCTCTTCCACTAAGCATTTAGTTCTTGCCGAATGTATAAACTGATGACATTTTTTACATATACAAACTACATCTTTAAATCTAAACTCTCTATTTTCAAGGTCAATATCATATAATTCATGACATTCTAAATAATTACCTGGAACGTGCTCAACGTATTCTCCGCAACACATACAATGATGATCTGCTTCTTTTTGTTTTTCTTTTTTTATTTTTTTCCATTTATAATCGCCCATAATTTTTCGTGGGTTTACACCATGTATAGACAATGGTAAAATAGATTGAGCAAGAATTTCGATATTCATTTTACAAACCTCTAAAATCAAAATAAATCCAGCCAAACAACATGTTAGACTGGATACTAATGGCGGAGAGTTAGGGATTCGAACCCCAGGAAGCTCTCACTTCAACGGTTTTCAAGACCGCCGCTTTCGACCGCTCAGCCAACTCTCCATATTATGTTTTTATTTTTAAAAAACACTTTACTAACAACACATTTAAAAAATGTTTGTAAATAGATATGTTTTATTAAAAACTACGCATAGTTTACTATAAATTAACCACAAAATCAAGAGTTTTTGTAGATTAAAGCAAAATTATTTTGTTTAAATCCTTTAAAAATAAGTTTTACAGTGTTGACCGGTATTATTGTAATATGTTATACTTTGTTAATCATATAAGAATAAATGGGGAGAAAACAATGAATAATAAAAGAAATAAAGTTTTTACAATTTTTAAAGCTTTGGGATTTACCTCACTTGGTGTTGGAATTTTGTTAATAATTCTAGGCACAGTAGTATTTAGAGGTTCTTTTGGCGACGGAACTATTCCTAATATTCCATTGCTTGTAATCGGAATCTTCCTTATACCTATTTCCCTTACACTAATTACCTGGGGTTTTTCAAAGAAGATTAGTGCATTTATGATAGGTACTATTGGTGACATTCAAAGTGAAAACAAAGATACTATGAAAAACATGGCAAATACTAATGCGGAAATTCACGAAGAAGCAATAACCCGTACAACAAAAGCAATTAAAGACGGTATAAAAGATACAAAATTTTGCAAACACTGCGGTGCAAAAATCGACAATGATTCCAAGTTTTGTAAAAGTTGTGGAAAAGAACAATAATTTGCTACAAAAAGTATTATAAACAAATTAAAAAAGATGACACTTGTAATGAGTGTCCTTTTTTATTTACAACCAAAAGCACAAATTTAACACTTGGAAAAAGTATTTGATTTAGACTTTTTTTATATGAAATTTAATTAATGTATGATATAATTCATAAAATGAGAAAAATAATTAGTAAGTAAAACTTGAGTCTAATAAAATCTTTTTTACTATTGAGCATAAAAACAAAAAAACTAAAATAAATACTATCTCACACAGCTTAAAAAAAACAAAAATTAGGAGGATGCAAACCTCAATGAAGAAATGTTTTGAAAAAATAAGTGCAATTTTAATATTAATCGCAACAATACTTGTTCTTGTTGTTTTTGGCTGTGAGGCAATGAGAATACGAAGTATTGCTAACACTGAAAATAAAACAACCGAAAACACTCTAAACTCTTTGTCAACAAACAGAACAAATGTCACCCAAATAAAACTTGGTGATTATATAAGTCTTGGCAAATATAATAGCAAAAATATTATTTGGAAGTGTGTGAGTATTGATGAAAAAGGCTACCTTATGCTTGCAGACAAAATAATTGATACTCTTCCGTATGATGCCATGACTAGCGACAACAGTCGTTCGAAATCGCACAGCAGAAATTACAAGCGTGATAAATATGGTTCCAATTACTGGAAAGACAGTAATATGCGCTCGTGGTTAAATTCCACTGCATCATCTGGCGAAGTAAAGTGGTTGTGTGGTAATCCACCAAAAGCTAATTATGTTGATGGTAGTGCTTATGATGGAAAAGCTGGGTTTTTAAGCGACTTTACAAAAGCTGAAATTGCAACAATGAAGACTATTACCCAACGTTCGCTTGTATCTCATCCAGAATACAAACAAGGAATTTATGACGGCGATGGTCGCTCCGATTTAGAATTAAATTATGATATTCAAAGCGTTGCCAACAACTTTGAAAGCGCATACGGCGAGAATTCAACTGAAAAAGTTTTTCTTCTTGATGTCAAGCAAGTAAACGCTGTTTGGAAAAATTTTGACAGCTACTATGTGGGTAAAAATGAAGAAGGAACAAACTGGCCATATTGGCTAAGGACTCCGGTAACAGATTGCAACCATGATATGCGTTATGTCCATAATAATGGAACAATAGGCAGAGAGTCGCCTCAACGAGATTACATTGGAGTGAGACCTGCGTTTTATCTTGATACCAACTATTATGTGGCAACGTCAGGCAATGGAACACTTTTAAACCCATATATTGGTTCAGCTCCCGACAAAATGGAAGACGATTATACCGTTGCCGAGCCTGAAGACGACCCAAATCAAGAGTGGGATATTAATATTGAACAAAAGCTTGAACTTACCCTTGGCCCTTATTACTCAAATGACGGCAAATATGCTAATCCAACAATCCCAGTATACACTATTCAAAAAACAAGAAGCGACACCGAAAACATGGTTATCGTGTTTTGTGGTGAAGGTTATACAAAAAGTCAACAGCAAAAGTTTATAAATGATGTCAAAAAGGTTTGGAGAGGCGCTATGCAGTACGAACCATACCGTAGTTATGCCGACCGTTTTAACGTTTACGCACTTTGCACAGCATCAGAGTCGAGTTTTGAAAATGGTGGCAGTACATTTTTTGACGTAGTAGTAAGCAATAAGAATTCATCTTCGATATCAACAAATATGGGTAACAGTTGGAAAAATCATATTTTTGAAAGATGTATAGGCCCTACTTTTATTGAACAAATACACGATGCTCATATTCCTAACAACACTGAACCTGACGTAATGTATTGGGACGACAACAAACAATATCCCCCATTTTATTACGTGCATAATTACATTAACCAGTTTGCGTTGCTTGTAAATACCACCCGTAATTTTGGTGACGCATATACAAATCTTAAGTCAGGATTTCACTATTTCATAACACCATCAGACAGCGACCGAGCTGCAAAGACTTTTACTCACGAGCTTGGACACGGGCTATTAGGTCTCGGTGACGAGTATTTAGATAGAACTTCACCCCAAACAGATATCACATCATTAAATGTGACACACACTCACGACCCAAACAATGTAAAGTGGAAACAACTATTAGGTTTTAGAAAAACTTATACATGCAATGCACTAGGTTATGGCAATTCTTACAACTCAAGTTTTGAGTGCCTTATGCGTGACACAAGCTTCCCATTATGTGAAGTTTGCAAGTTGCAAGGTTATAAGAGATTATCGCAACTTGTAAATGGAAAAAACCTCTATGTTGCCAACCCTGAAGTTAAGAAATATACTGGGCAATATACCACTTACTCAGAGTTTGAAGACACAAGCTATACTGGATATTATAATTTTGCAAATTATCATAACAATGTAATTCTTAGCGGAGCAAACAAAAACAAATTCGGCACTAATATGAGAGGTGAAAAAATTGAGCTTAGAACAATTGTCCAAAATCTTTCTGAAACTACAGAACGATACATCACCATGAAGGTTTGGATAAAACGTGCTGACGGAAGTATTGGAACTACAACAAGTGGCAATAAGCTTGAATTAACTCAAACTTTTACTATTCCCGTATGGGGCGATAAAAACAAGTTTTGGCCTAAAGGTGCTTTAGAATATACTGGTAGCGATTTTAATTCTGGACTAGTGAATTGTTCTATGATTTATCAAATTCCTGCCAATGCGGTTTTAAACAGTGGCGACACAGTTGCTTTTGAAGTGACAGACGAAACAGGGAACGTGTTGGCAAATGACAACACAGAAACTCAAATTTACGCAAACGTAAATATAGAATACAAGTTTGAAGACGGTACTGAAATTCCAAACGCTCCAAGAGCTGTAATACCTATTCCACTTGGAACTACTCTCAATTGGACTGCACCGCCTACACTTTTGGGGCATACATTTGCAAAAGCGGAAGGACAACACGAAACAATAAACGGTAGTGGTCAAACGGTGACATATTATTACACCAAACAAACCAATACTCATGTTCACCGTTGGGGCGAGTGGATTAGCAACGGAAATGGCACACACACTCGCACTTGTAAGAAAGATGGTAGTCATACCGAAACAGCAAACTGTTTGGGTGGAACTGCAACATGCACAGAACAAGCAATTTGTGCCGTATGCAAAGCTGCTTATGGTACAACAAAACCCCATACTTATAGTGACTGGAAAGAAGAGGTATCCGCAACCGAAACAGAGTTTGGAACAAAAGGACACTATGACTGTTTGGTTTGTGGAAAGCACTTTGATGAAGCTGGAAACGAAATTACTGACCTTAGAATTGCAAAAACCGGCACGTACAAAGTAACCGTCACTGGTGGCACCATTAGCGGTGATACAGAGTTTGTTAAAGCAGGTGAAAGTATAACCATAACAGCCGATGAGCCTACTACTGGAAAAGTGTTTAAATGCTGGAAAAACGAACGAGGAGAAATTGTAAGCACAGACAAAAACTACACATTCACAGTAAATAGCGAAGTAAGCCTTACAGCAGTTTACGACATTTTACCTTTGCCCGATTCAGAAACAAATGACGGTAAAAAACACAACAACACTCTAACCAGTGGTAAAATTACAGGCATAATAATCGGCGCAGTGGTATTTGCAGGAATTGGCGGGTTTTCAATCTTCTGGTTTGCAATTAAGAAAAAAACTTTTGCAGACTTGGGTATTGCAATAAAATCGTTGTTCACCAAAAAAAATAAGAAGAACTAAATAATTTATAAAACAAGAAAAATTATAAAAAACAACCGACTAAATTTTTATGAGTATAGTCGGTTGTTTTTTATTAATTAAGCCACCAAATAAGTGATATGGCAAGTTGTATGTTTTTTTGCATACATTTTATTGGCGCTCCCAGAAGGACTCGAACCCTCCATAATGGTTCCGAAGACCATTGTGATATCCACTTCACTATGGGAGCATACAATTTTTAGTTGTTATAAATAATTGCGATATTTAAATCTTGTTACATTAATTGTTTTGGTTTTTATTATGCTACTAAATCAAAAAAATTTTTGATGTTTAAAAAAAATAGATAAAAATGTCGATTTAATATTGAAATAACTACTTATATATATTATACTATTAAGTAATAGTGGTTGTAAAACTTTTTTAAAAAATAATAAAATAATAAAATTTGGCACATATTACAAAAGTTTTAAAAATGGCAAATTTTGCCATTTTTTGTGCAAATTAAACTTGACACGACTTGGTAATTTATGTAGAATTTTGTTTGGTTTTTACGAAAAAGGACTAAAAAAGATGAAAAAATATTTTTTGATGGCTACAACAACCCTTTTATGGCTTGTTGTAATTTTATTCACCCCTTACACCTATTCTAGTACGGAAGCATTACATTTTAATTGCAACCAACTAGACGGATTTAGGGAAGCACCAACAAGCGAAGTGATTGTTGATGTTCCTGCTAAATATGGTGAATTTAACATAACTTCAATTGGAAATGGCGATGCAATAAACTTCAACTCACCTGCTGCAAGAGATTTAATTGTTGGACTAAACCTAAAAGAAGCAACCAACTTACAAAGCATTATAAAATGCTCGTTTCAAAACTGCAGTAACTTAGGTGGCGAACTAACATTACCTGCAAGCCTTACAAAAATTGGAAGCAAAGCATTTTTAGGAACACAAATTGAAAAGGTTTATGTTAATTCAAACATCACTGTACAACCTGATTCATTTCCTGACACAACTGTATTTGTATTCAAAACAAGTGACGACATTGAAAACTTTAAAACCACAAATGCAAGCGAAAATTGGGTAAACCTAAACGAAAGACTTATTACAACCAGCACAAGCACAACCGAAAACCAAACACACACTTTTGGTGAATCAATTGACCTTACCATAAATGAAAGTGGTGACTACATTTGGTACAGAGGTGACGAACAAATTGATACATCTAAAAGCATAAGAATAAGCGGATTAAAAGTAGGCACTTACACATATTCTTACGAAGTATACAACGACAACAAACTTGTAAAAACTCACACTTATTTTATTACAATTGAAAAAGCAGAAGTTTCACTTACATTTAATGACACACTTCTTGAATACACAGGCTCTAGCCTAACACTACCATTTAACACAAACTTAAGTTATATTACAAACAACTATTTTGATGTGCAATATAATTATTTTACAACCGATTACATTCCTGTAAGTAGCATTATTAATGCCGGAAAGTACAAAATGATTGTAAATGTTAAAAGTGAGTTTCTTGACAATATAAATATACTTAGTGACAATTGTTATAACTTTACTGTTGCAAAGAAGATTATAGATGTTGAATGGAACATTGCAAATTCAATCGAATACAATGAAAATATTGACATTGTTGAATTCAACCCAGTAGTAGATTATGCTAATTGTAAGTTACTAAAACTAACAAACAACGAAACTGAAACCTATGAAGAAAGCGTTTTTGGAACAGGTAGATGGAAGGCTGTGCTTACACTAAAAGATACGTTTAGCACCAACTACGAACTTTCTAGCACCGAAAAGAAATTTTCTGTTTTGCCTAGCGAACTTACAATTGTATGGCCTAGTGTTAGTGAGTTTTCTTACAATGGCACAACAATAAACGTAACCCCTACACTATACCACAAAGACAACAGCGCTTGCTCTAATGTTAATCTTACATATTCTGCAGACTCTGTTTTGATTACCGCCAATGCAGGCAAGTATGCTGTAAAAGTAATTGGGCTTAACAATCCAAACTACAAACTTGCAAGCGGAGCAATTACAACATTTAGTTGGAAGATTAGCCAAAAGACAATTGAAGTAAGATGGAGTAACTACACACTATATTACAACGGACTAAGACAAGCACCTAAAGCACTTGCACTAGACAACGGGCTAATTGTTGACCTTGAAGTTATGGGTGCTGAAATTGATGCAAACGAAGGTTCTGCAAACGCATATGTTGCAACTGCAAAATTAAGCGGAAGCAATCAAAACTACGAACTAAAGAACGCAACAACTACTTACTATATTTTAAAGAAATCAGAAACACTTATTTTAAATAGCAACCTTATCACTCAAAGATACAACGGTCAATATATTTTGCCAAGTTATACTTATGACGGTGAACAACAAGTTATGTTCTCCGCTGCTGGTGTTATGTACCCAAGTGGTGTAAAAGAAGTTGGCGAATACGTATTGAAAGTTTACACCGAAGACACTAAAAACATTAAAGGCAACGAGGCCTTGTGTGTAATTAGAATTTTACCTGCCGAACTTACAGCGAAAAACAATGACGTTATGGTTGAGGTGGAAGGTCTTAGAGGATTTGAAATTGGTGCAAAACTTACTATTGGTGTAATTACCGCAAACAAAAGCGACACAAGTTTGTCTGCAATTGGAAACGACTTAAACCTAATTAAAATGATTAAACTAGGACTTCAAAACAATGAAAGTCAAAGTAGCAATGTGGAAACAATTAGATTTAAACTTAACAATGTTGACACATCAAAACTTCACATTTTCACTCTTAACAACGGCTCATACAACGAATGTAATTTTAATGTTGAGAATGGCTACATTGTAATTAAAAACTCAGACCTTGGCACTTACGCCTTTATGATGACTAAGTCAAATTGGTTTGCTGAAACTGGTATTTGGCTATTTAGCATACTAGCAGTTGCTATCATTTTTGCAGTGGTTATAGTTGTTACATTTAAAAAGCCTATCAAAGAAAAACTAGAACGCAAAATGGTTAGCACTGTTGAAAAAGTTTATGAAGAAAGTTATGCTAAAAAGTCTAATGAAGAACTTAAAAAGAATGCATCAAAACACCACATAAACCTAGAAGATGATGACGAAGAAGATTTCAACAACATGCACGATGGTGAATAAACCATTTTAAAAAATTATAAAGGCACTTTAAACAGTGCCTTTTTTTGTTTTTACATTATATTAGCCTTAATTAAATTGATAAAAAACCGTAAATATGTTATTTTATATTTATAATAAAGTGATATTTATTATCACAAAAGGGAAGATTTATAGCATATGAACAAAAATGGATTAAAAATGATGTTTGGAATTGTATTTACAGTTCTTTTTGCTGTTTCTACTGCACTAATTGCTGTTAAACAATACATATTGGGGGCTATATTTGGTGTGCTTACATTTACACTTATTATCACCTATATCTCAATTTACAACAAAATGGTTAGATACAAAAACAAGGTAAAAGAAAGCCTAGCACTTATAGACATTCACTTAAAGTTGCGTTTTGACCTTGTGCCAAATCTTGTAAACACTGTTAAGGGTTATGCAAAACACGAAAAGGAAGTTTTGACCGAAGTAACAAGACTTAGAAATTTGGCAGTTAAAGCGACTGACGAATCCCAAAAACTTGACTACTCCAACCAACTTGTTCCGCAAATGAAAAGTCTTATTGCCGTGGCAGAAAGTTACCCGGATTTAAAGGCACAACCACTTTTTAAAAACCTTATGGAACAGCTTGGAGATATTGAAGACAGGATTGTTTCGGCTCGTAGAATTTACGACTGCAATGTAAACGAATACAATTCGCTTATACAAACATTTCCTAGCAATATTTTAGCAAAAACTTATGGATACACCAAAGAAGTTCTATTTAAAATAGATGCAAACGAAAAGGTTTTGCCTGTAGTTAAGGAGTAAAATCATGGTATCAAAAGAAGAATTTAAAGCTTTTGCCAAAAAACGAATATCCGGTGATGACAAAAAGAAATTTTTAAAGTGCAAAAAACGTACAAAAATACTACTTGCCACAATACTTCCAATTGAGATATTAATGGCAATTTTTGCTGTGATATGTGTAGATAGTACTGTATCCAAAATTATTGTTGGTGTTTTTATGGGTGTTGTAATACTTGTAACTTGTTTTACAATCCCAGCCATAAGCGGATTTAAGTGGGACAACTTTAAAGAAAAACATATTAGAGCCATTATGGACTATTTGCTTGACGGCTACACCTACTCTTACGAACCAGATAAATATATGGACGAAAAACTATTTAGAAAAAGTTTTTTGTTTGATATATACGACTCATATGGTGGCGAAGATTTATTTAAAATAACAATTAAAAACGATGACGGAACAGACTCTAACACACAATTTTTAATAAGCGACCTTGACGTAACAAAAGAAGAAACCGAAACCGTGACAAGAAGAGATGCCAATGGAATCACCTACACCGAAGAAGAAACAAGGACTATTGACATATTTACAGGCGCTTTTGGTTATATAAAATTCCCATTTCAATTTAAGTGCACCCTTGCCATTAACGATGACGAAGAAGACCTTGAAGTAATAAAACTAGAAGACATTCAATTTAACAAGAACTTTATTGTAAGCACCGATGACCAAGTAGAAGCCTTGTGCATTTTGACCCCAACTATGATGAACAAACTTAAAAACCTAAAAAAACGTACTGGACAACTTGGGTTGTTGTTATGCAAAGACGAAATGTATATTGCACTGGATAGAAATTTATTTGAAATGAAAAGCAACCTAAAAGAGCTTAGCGTGAATGTTTTTGATAATCTTTATGACGACATTAGTTGTATACTTGGAATTGCTGAAGAAATTAAAAACAACAATAAAGTATTTAAAATGGACAACCTTCCAGCCAATGTACAAAGTGAAACAACAGAAGACACCGAAAATGCTGACGGCGACACAACAGCCAACAACAACTCGGAAAACAAAAGTAAAGTTGCAAAGAAGACACAAAAACACCAATCTGCAAAACCACTTGTTAGAAACGAGAACGGCGAAGTCAGTGACAGCGAAGATGACGACCTAAGAGACAGTAGCGGCGAAAAACTTTTATATAGTCTAGAAGACAAATACGATGAAGAAGCCGAGCCAGAACCACCAAGTGATGATAGCGAGTAACAATTATTAATATTATATTAATAATATTTAAAAAAAATTATAAGAATTTTTATACCCACACAAAAAAAGCATATCTAGGAAAATTCCTAAAATATGCTTTTTTTTAATTGTTTTCAATCCTTATTAAAAGCTTGTTATTTTGTGTTCAGTTTCAACTTTCATTCCATTAAAGGTTATAAGATTTGATGTATATGTAATATTTTTTGTTGATGGAGTTTCCATTTTTATGGTAGTGTTTTCAGTACTATAACGCAACAAGTAAATAGTTGCTGGTGGAGTTGGTCATAGCGACACTCAAACAACATTAAATATTTACTCTCACTATACTAAACAATCCGACAAAAGAGCCTCTGACACAATAGAAAATCTGTTGTATGCAAATTAAAAAAATGGCCTCTTGTTTAGGGGCTATTTTGATTTATTATTCTTCTATACTGCTTGCAAGAGTATAATATTTATTGAATTGTTGAACAAAGTATTTGCTAACACTATTAACTTTAAATAGTTGTCCATTTTTATAATAAAGAACAACAAAACAATCATTTTGAAAATAAGTTAAAAAAGTATCTTTTTCATAATCGTCTCTTATGTTAAACAATGGCATCAAAAGTTTACTTATTACCCCAATGGCGTCAATTTTATTTTCAAACTCACAGGGAATATATATTAATAAATTTTTATTTACCTGCATGTTTTTTATTGCTGAAAATAATGTATTCTTTTTGTCTGTTATTTTTAATAAATCATCTTTATCTTTTGTTAAAAAAGCGGTAATAAAAGTGTAGAACAATTTATCTGCTTCTATTTTTGCTTTTTTGTTTAAACTATTTTCGTTATTTTTTATACTAATAAACCCATCAGATAAATGTGAATAGTCAACATCAGGCATGGTTTTTTTCTTGTTGTTCATGAATTCGGTAGGAACTAACAGTTTAAAATCGATTTCGTAGTTGCCAGAGCGAGCATCGCATTCTCCATGCGCCTGACTTGTGATCGGAGAAAAACTATCAAGCCCCTTTATTCTTAATAAATCAAAAGAACTATTTAGCACATCAATCAAATCATTTTCATAGTTAATCTTCGTTCCACATACATGCTTGTTGTTTATTAGTGCAAGTGGTAGCAATCTTATTACATTCATTAACTTTCTCCTTATCTAAATATAATTTTCTCTATGGTTACATACTTTTCAAAAAAGTCATTGTAGTTTATTAAATCATTTTCAATATTGTTTTTTTGTAATATGATAAATTGTAAACTGGTTGTAATATGTTGGTTTTATTAAGTAAATAGCATAGTTAAAATCGTATACATTTAATACATATTGCCATTTTAAAACATCTACATCAATAGACCTATCTAAATGATATATATTTTTATTGTCTAGTGAGAAAGTATTTACCATCAATAAAATATAATCCATTGGCTTTTTCTTCATTTTTTCTATAAGTTTTTTACTTGTTTCATTATACATATCTGGTTTGTTCCAATTGGCAAACTGATAATCTAATTCTTCATTAATACACAACTCTTTATAAACATCACCAAAATTTTTATTTAAAGATAGTAGTTTACAACCACTCTCATTCCAAAAAGTTTTAACTTCGTATTTATTGTCTTCATTCAAAACATCGATTATATCAGGTTCATTATGACTTTGCTCTTCAACTAATTGCAATTGTTGCTCATTAAAGAATTTTGAGTTTTCCATTATCTTAATAACAAATTTTTCTGAAAAATATGGGTCTTCATTTCTTAAAGATAAAAAATCTCTCAAAGCAATCGGATTTCCTTTTTTCTTATCTCTTGTATGATAGTGCATAATCGGTTCAAAGTTTATAATCGGTTGAAAATTCATTTAATAATTTCTCCTTTTTATACATTTTATCACACGATAAGCCCAACTGCAATATTTTGTGCCATTTAAAATTCAACAAAAAAATCAAGACAAAAAGTCTTGATTACCTCGTTTTTGGTGCACCGTGGGGGATTCGAACTCTCGACCTTTGGTTCCGTAGACCAACGCTCTATCCAGCTGAGCTAACGGTGCATATGTGATATTAAATTTGTTTTGTATTGCAACTTATGGTAGGAACCAAAGGTTGTAATATTGTTGTTATAAAAAAACAAGGATAGTTGATTATAAAATAAGGTATAATATAATAATATCATATTTATAAAAATTATATTATAAAACTACAGCCCTAATGAAAGAGTAGTATTGTTTATTAGTTTTATCTTTTTTATAACACTTACGTATTATAGTATTAAAATGATAAAATGTCAACATAAAATATGTTTTTTAAACTACAAAATTATAACAAATAAATTGTTTTATTCTTCTTGTAAAAAATAGAGCCTTATACACAAAACCGCAACAAAAAAGACCGCCAAATTTTAGAAGCGGTCTGTTTTTATTATTCGTAAAATTTATAGTCGTCCAATTTTTTAACAAGCGAGTAAAGATATTTAAAACTTCTATTGCGTTTTGCACTCATTAAAATTAGATATTTACCGTCTTTTTTAAAGTCCATAACAGTTTTGCCTGGAAATTCATTAATATCTAGGTCAATATCTGCCCTATATCCCTTAAACATTTTAGGTTCTACAAGGTAAAAGTAGATACAAGAATCATTCATTGCGATACGTTTGTCTTCGTAGCCTGGTTCCCAATACGCATCAAACATTTCACCAATAAATTTTCCAACATCGTTGGCATTTTCAATTTTCATAACTTGTTTGTATGATAGATATGTGTGAATCCTGCCCATTTCTGACGGAATCATAACAATAGGAATACCAGATTCTAGCACTATCTTCATTGCTTCGGGGTCTGACGATGCATTAAACGAAATGTGTGGAGCAATTCCCTTATATCCATATGGCGAGCCACCTTCGTAAATGATTTGCTTTACATATTGTGCACAATCTGGGTGAGCCATTAAACACTTTGCCATGTTGGTGTGAGGCCCTTGCAAACAAATAATTATTTCGTTTTTATTCTCCATAATCGTTTTATACATTGCTTCCCATGCTGGGTCTTTAATAGGTTTAATTTTTGTTGGTTCGGTTGGTGTATAGTGCCCCATTCCACTAGCAGAGTGAATAAAAGACGCATCTTTTCTTGCACGTTTAAGTGGTTTGTTAGCACCAAGTGCAACAGGAATATCACATCTTCCAAATTTTTCAAGCAAGTGCATTGTGTTACGGCTGTTTATTTCAAGGGGGCGATTTCCCGATACGGTTGTAATAAGCTTTACATCAATTCTGGGGTCAAACATAAAAAACATTAATGCTATTGTGTCGTCCACCCCAGGGTCGGTATCTAATATTACTTTAATTTTGTCTTCCATTTTTAGTTGTCCTTTTAAAATTATAATGTACTATACCATATATACATAAAATATGTGTAATATTATACAACAAATGTTTAAAAACTCAAAACATAACGAAAAAATAATTGAACTAGCTTTTAAAATAATCTATAAAAACTAGCAAAATTAAATAATTTTTTGCTAAAATGTTCAAAATTGACAAAATTAAAAATTTGGCACACACTTTATTTTACTTTTAAAACATATTTTTGCTATAATCAATATATAAAATAAATATAGGAGATTAAAAAATGGCTAAAAGAAAATCTATGAAAACACCTAAATGGGTAAAATTCATTCCAGTGGCTTTGGCAGTTGTTGTAGTTTGTATGATGTTTTTAACTGTTGTTAGTTATACTGGCAGACTTCTTGGAAGTAAAATTGAATACACTGGTTGGCAAACAATTTTTGGTTATGTAGAACAAACAACCGTTATGGGTTCTACAGTTAAAACAGAAATTTTAGGTTTTAGCTTTCTAAACCTTCTTGCTATTATCCTACCAATCGCTGGTGCATTACTTCAACTTTCTAAGAGTAAGGTTTTAAAACTTGTTGGTGCTATATGTGCATTAGCTGGCACAATTATGTTGTTTTTAATGCCTAACATGATTGTTTTCGCTGAAAACACTGCATCAATTTACGAAGCTTATACTTCAGCTCTAGGTGTTGGTGCAATCATTGCTGGTGTTGTTGCTGGTATTGAAACACTTGTTATTGGATATGAAGTTATTGCTAAATAATTTTAGATTTCAACAAAAAAAGAGTTGCTACTTAAAGTAACTCTTTTTTCTTTTTTCATTATAAAAACCTTTAGTAATAAAAGTAATCACAACCTAAAATATTATAATTAAAACACTAGCTTAAATAAAATGTGCAAGTGCTAAGTTTTTTTCGGCTTAAGTGAAGAACTGTGCCATCTTGCATTGTAAGTGTATAATTTTTGTTGTAAGGACATTTTGCACATGTAGCACCTAAATCACACTTAAACGGGCAATGCCTTAATGCCATATATGGAAAGTTTATTTTACTAGCAATATCACTTTCGGCCGTAACAACAAAAAGTCCAAATTCGTGTGCGGAAACAGAATTATATACATTAAGCCCTGCACCAATTATTATATCTGTATCAAAACTTAGCGCATAATAATTATTAGCCACAATTCCTATTTTTGTTTTTTCAATTATCTCTCTTAATAATTTTATATCGTCATATAGAGCAAAGTTTGGCAAATCCAAATAACCAACCTTATTTAATTTATCACACTTTTCTTTAAATTTTATAATGTCATCAATTGTATACGTTTCTGGTGAATAAATAATGTTTTTTGTCAAAAACTTATCATTTTGTGACAAAACAACACTAAAGTCATTAAGAGCCTTAAATGGTAGGTTTGTGTTTAGATTTTTCTTTTCTAATTGTTTTCTTATGTTTGCAGTAAGTTTTTCTTCTAGCACCGCATACACATTTCGCCTAAACTCGTTTAGTTTTTGTTTTGGTAAAAATGCATTATATGTAGTACAAGTTATATTTGGCAAAAAGGTTTCGGACTTATTAAAGCATGTGTTAAGCTCTTCATTTGTAAGTGGATTATTTTTAGCAATATCACATGTTTCGCCAGATAGTTTAAATTCAACATTCCTACATTTTACTATAGCAGTAATATTTTCACCACCAACTGCGGTCAAGTTAACATAAACAGCAATTTTTCTAATTTTAGATAGTGCTTGCTCTTCTAGGGCATTATCCATGATTAGATGTAAATCACCAAGCGGAACATTATTAGTTGTGGTAACCTTATATTTGTTTTTTCCAACTTCTTGCAAATCAAATGCGGTGAAAGATGATTTTTCCACCCCATCAACAAATACCTTAAAAGCAGATTTTTTGTTTATTGGGTAAGAAGTTTCTAAAAACACTTCATTAAATTTTTTACCATTATTTACTTTTACTACTTTACCAACCTTAATACCAATATGGTTGTTATATTTTGATATAATATTTCCATTACCATTAAAGTAACCTTCAGTAAAACCCCTATTGAATGCAAGCTGTAGAGTCGTGTTGTCAACTTTTTCACCGTGAATAGCATTGTAGTATTCTTTAGTTGCAGTTGCCACATAATATGGTCGCCTTGCTCTACCTTCAATTTTTATTACATTTACACCTGCATTTTCCAAATCTGAAAGTCTATTAATCATATTAAAATCTTTAGCACTTAATAGGTAGCCTTTTGCCAACGTCTTATTTTCGTTTTTTAAAGTATATGGAAGCCTACAAAGTTGTTTGCACTTACCACGGTTTCCACTAGCATTACAAAACTTAGAACTTAAGTAGCAATTTCCAGAAAAACTTACACAAAGTGCACCATGTGCAAAATACTCTATTTCCACATCGCTATTTTGTCTTATTCTTTTAATTTCATCAAGTGGTGTTTCACGTGCTAGCACAACTCTAGTTATGCCATATTTTTCTAAAAATTTTACACCTTCTAGATTGTGAATGCCCATTTGGGTGCTTGCATGAAGTTCTAATTCTGGGTAATTAGCATGAAGAAGTGATATAAGCCCCAAGTCTTGTACTATAAATGCATCAACGCCCATGTTATATGCGTCCACAACAAGGTCAACAGCCCTATTAAGTTCGGAATTTTTAAACAAAATATTTACCGCCAACAAAACCTTAACATTATATAGATGTGAAAAATGAACAACCTTTGGTAGTTGTTCTAATGAAAAGCCGTTGGTGTTGCGGGCATTAAAATCGGTAATTCCAAGATAAATTTCGTCCGCACCATTAAACACAGCCATTTTTAAACTTTCAAAATCCCCTACTGGAGAAAGAATTTTTAAATTCATTTTATTTTTCCTATTTCATGCTTTTCTTTTCAAAAGGAGTAAGCCCTTTAATTTCGTTTACAGGCAAGCAGAAACACACACCATTACCTTTTTCCTGTAAGTGTGTACGTTTGCTAATTTCTTGCATAACTTTTTTGCGAATATCTTTAGTAACCAAAATTAGTACAATTTCTTTTTCACTTTGAATTGTTACACCATTAAATTCGGCATCTTCTTTTTTAATTGAACTTCTGCCATACAAAATGGTTGCACCTGTTGCACCAGCATCACGAGAAGCATCTACAACATAATCCGCATAACCCCTATTAATAACCGCAACAATCATTTCGATTGGTGTGTTTTTTTGTTCTTTAATACTCTTAGGTTTTATCATAATTATTCCCCCAATTTAATATTTAACAGTTGTAGCACATCGCTTGTAACAGCATCAATACTCATTGAAAAGGCTACACCATTATGTGGTTCGGATAGATTTAGTTTTTCATCTAGTTCACTCAAAATTTTACCTCGTTGAGCGGTTTTCACAACAGTTGCAATCACATCACGGTCAATAATTCCAAAACCAAACAGGTCGCCCAATTTTGATTCTGCCGTACCTTTGCCAGGCATAACTGTTTTGTATTCTATGCCATTGTTTTCAAAAATTTCGTATACTTTTTCTAAGTTTTTGTGTCCAACAATTACAAAAAGCATTTCTATTGGCGAGTTAACCATATTATACTCCTTTAATCAAACTCAATAACAGTAATTTCTTCATCATCGTGTTCTGCATATCTTTTGGCAAGACGTTTTTGATTAATAGCCATCTTTAAACCCATAAATTCTACAATAAGTATTGGTGTAAGCACTATTAACCCAATTGTACCAAAGCCGTAAGTCATAATATCTAGACCACGTGCGGTGCAAATACCTTGCATGAATGGTAAGATAAACGACCCACTAACCGAGCCCGCACTTACTCCGCCCGAGTCAAACGCAATGGCTGTAATATGGTTTGGAATAAAAAACGTAAGAACCACACAACCAACAATAAGTGGAAAATAAAAATAAATTACATTAATTTCAAACAACACTCTTAATGCAGAAAGTAGCACCGAGATTGACACACCAATACTCATAGAAACAAGCATCATTTTTTTAGAGATAACACCAGATGACAGATCTTCAACTTGCTTGTTTAAAACATGCACAGCAGGTTCTGCCACTACAATAACAAGACCTATAATAATGCTAATTGGAATTACAATCCACCATGCCTTAGATGCCATAATGCTGGTAGAAATAACATTGGCAAGTGGCAAATAACCAGTATTTACACCGGTGAAAAACAATACAATACCAACATATGTGTACACTATACCAATGCCAAGACGAGCAAGTGCTCGCACAGGTTGTTTTAATGCGGTAAAATTATAAATTAAGAAAAATGCAACCACGGGCAACAACACAAGTGCAACTTCTTTTAAACTATCTAAAAGCGTGGCTAGCATTAAACTTCCAAATTCACCCATACTACCAAACACAGCGTATGTTGTGTTAAGCACTTCAGTACTAGCACCACCCTTTAAAAAGGCACTGATTAGCATAACAGATATAATTGGACCAATTGAGCAGATTGCCAAAAGCCCAAATCCATCGCTTTCGTTGCTTTTGCCAGACCTAACAGCAACAATACCAAGACCGAATGCCATAATAAACGGCACAGATATTGGGCCTGTTGTAACTCCGCTTGCGTCAAAGCAGATTGGCAAGAAATTAGACGGAACAAAAAACATTAAAACAGCAATCAGCCCATAGCAAATTGCTAAGATATATTGAATTTTTATTTTAAACAATATTCTAAGCACCGACAAAACCAAAAATATACCCACACCAACCGACACGGTTATTAAAAACACCCATTTGTTGATTCCCGGTATTTGATTTGCAAGCACCATAAGGTCGGGCTCTGCAATTGTTACAATAGAACCAATTAAAAACGCACACGCAATCATAAGTGCAGTTTTTCTTGTTTTGCTTAGGTGAGACCCCACATATCCACCCATTTTCATAAGCGACATATCACTACCAATATTAAACAAACAAATTCCCATCATCAAAAACAGCGAGCACACTAAAAATGCCACCAAGCTTATACTACAGTTTGGCACAAATATTAGCGTCAATACAACTACAATTATTGCAATTGGAAGTATTGAAAGCACCGATTCTTTAAGTTTTGCTAGAAATTCTTTTTTCATACAATAAAACCACTTTAAACTATTTATAGTTTAACATAATAAAACACTCATCACAAAACAAATTAAACTCCAAACTTATCAAATTTTACACAAAAGGTTTTAATTTTGAACACTTTTTCAAGTTTGTAATCACATTTTAAATCAAACAAAACAAAGTATTTGCGTTTTAACTGTTTTTTTAGATATAATAAAACCAATATTAAATAATTAAAAATTGCACATCAAGAGGAAAATATGGATAAGAAAAAAATACTAGTAACATTTATTGAATCTGGTTTTGGACACATTACAAGTGCCAGAGCAATATCTGATAGTTTGAAAGAAAAATATGGTGAATTGTACGAAATTCAAGATGTTAACATAATGAAAGAAAACGAAAAATCTGTAGCTTTTGAAAAATTCTTAACAAACCAAACAAAAGCAACCAACAAACTTCACGGCTACGGCTTTTTTGTTTTTGCCTTAATGGAAACATTGGGAGGAGTAAAACTTTTAAAATTTACACACAAAACAATTTTTAAGCAATATGTTAAGGCTACTGTGGAAACAATTAAAAATCACAATCCAGATTGCATTGTTAGCACACACTATTTTATTACTTTTTGTGCGTTGGAATATAAAAAACAATACAACCCAAATTGTGTGGTTGTTACATACAATCCCGACAACAATGTTCACCCATGGTGGGATAATAGTGATGGAATTTTTATTTCCAATAATATTTATGCAACAAGCGAAGCTGTAAACAGGCGAAAATTTTTAGGTGAAAACTGTTATACTGTTAATTTTACTGCACGAAACGATATTGTAACTTGCAACCAACCAAAAGAATTTTTTAGAGAAAAATATGGCATAGATAAAAATACTTTTTGTGTCGTTGTTGCAGATGGTGGCTATGCACTCGGAAAATGTAAAAGTGTAACAAATCAATTACTAAAAACCAAAAAGAACCTAACCATAATTTCAGTTGCTGGAAAAAATCAAAAAATACTTGATTACTTTTTAGACAAAAAAGTAAACGACAACATTAATTTTATTCCGCTACCATTTGTTGAAAATATTCACGAGTTGTACAAAGCTGCTGATTTATTTATAACAAAAGCAGGACCAAACTCCGTGCTAGATTCTGTGTTTATGGGCACACCAATATTAATAGATTATTATCCACACCCAATTGAAAAGGCAACAAAAAAGTTGTTTGTAGATAAATATAAATGTGGTGAATACATTAGCAACCCTTATAAAATTCGTAAACGTGTAGAACAATTTATTGATGACCCAAGTTTGCTGGACACCTATATTAAAAACACGCACAAATTTAAAAAAGAGTGCAACGGTTCTATGGAAATAGCCGACATAATAAATAAAGCATTGAGCAAAAAAGATGAAGAAGTATAAAAAATACCAAGAAAAACTTAAAAACCTAGAAAGCCAACAAAAGTATGATGTTGATGTTAATTATGGCGAGTACAAATTTATAAAACAACAAGAACCAAACCATCGCTATATCTACAATAGATTTATAGACAAAATTTATTATGCCTTCTTGAGAGTAATAGTTTTTATTTTTGCTCCAATATTGTTGTTTTTTACTTACCGACTACGAATAAAGGGCAGAAAAAATCTAAAGAAACGTGGTAAAACTGGTGGTATTGTTGTTTGTAACCACGTAGCACTTTTTGACTGCCTGATTACAAAACAAACAATTTTTAAAAAAGCATATTTTGTAGGAGCTGAACACAACAACAAGAGAGGCTTTGGTGGTTATACAATAAAACTTTTGGGGTTTTTACCATTATCTTCACAATTTAGCAATCAAAAAAATTTAGATAGTGCCATAACTTATTATATATCACAAGGAAAATTGGTTTGTCTTAACCCAGAACAAGCCATGTGGCGAGGATATACAAAACTTAGACCATTTAAAAACGGTGCATTTTACTATGCCGTTAAGAATAACGTTCCAATTATACCGATTGTAAATTTAATTAGAAAAGCCAATTGGTGGGACAATCTTTGGGGTAGACATTTTAAAATAACAACTCAGGTTTTGCCACCAGTATATGCAAATAATGATTTACCAACAAAACAAAGAATTGAAGATTTAAAAACACGTTCAAGAGATAGCATGATAAAAGTAATGAACGACTTTTATGGCACTGAATGTGATGTGACAAAAATAGACGAAGTAAACAAAATACAAGAAAAAAGTATCTCAACAAATGTGACCACTGAGAGCATTGATGCAAAATAACTTTATATGCCTTAAAAACACAACAAAACACAACAAAACAATTTAAAAAGTCAAGCAAAAAACAACTCTACTACTGGTAGAGTTGTTTTATTAATTGGCTACAATTCATGGGTTTTTGTTGAAGATTGTTTGTTATGCTCCGTAAAGACCGCCATCAATTCTTATTACAGTGTTGTTAATAAAATCTGCTTGTTTACTTGCCAAGAACATCACTAGTCCTGCCACATCACTTGGGGTGCCGGCACGTCTTACCATAATTTTTTCGGTTTCTGCTTTAATATACTCATCGTCCATATCTTTAATTTCAGCTTCGGTCGCCACAAATCCTGGAGCAACAGCATTTACTGTTATATATGGGGCATATTGCACAGCCAAGTTGTGGGTAAGAGAAATAATGCCAGCCTTAGAAGCATCGTATTCGGCACACATTGGATAATATGTATTAATACCATTAGTTGATGCAATGTTTATAATTTTGCCATATTTATTTTTAAACATTATATCGCCAACATATTTACTTACTAAAAATGTGCCTGTAATATTAGTATTTAACACTTTATTAAACTCATCTTGGTGTTTATCACAAAACAAACTATCGTAAGTGACCGCCGAATTATTGACTAAAACATCAATTTTTTGATATTTTTCGACAATTTTCGACACCATTTCTTTTACTTGTGCTTCGTTAGACACATCAGCCTTAATAAGTAACACATCTGCGCCAAGTTTTTCAAGTTCGTTTTTTAGTTCTTTGGCTTGCTTTTCGCTAGTGTGGTAGTTGATAACACAATTAAAACCACTTTTTGCAAAGCGAGTTATAATCTCTCTACCTATTCCCTTGGCTGAGCCGGTCACCAAAACTGTTTGTTTCATAAAAATCTCCTTACATAAAAATAACCCCTATTAATGTGGGGTTATTAACTAATTTAATTAAGCTCTACCGTAGTATTTTCCGTCATATGTTGTTACGATAATCTTTTCGCCTTCGTTGATAAACAAAGGAACTTTAACAACAAGTCCGTTTTCCATAACTGCGTCTTTATTGGCGTTGGTTGTTGTTCCGCCCTTAACAGCAGGTTCGGTGCTAGCAACTGTGTATTCCATTTTTTCTGGAAGTGAAACACCAAGAAGTTCGCCTTGATAACGGGTAACATCAAGTTCCATATTTTCTACCAAGAAACGTTTTTTGTCGCCAATTTGGTCTGCTGTAAGTTCGAATTGATCGTAGGTATTAACGTCCATAAAGCAGAAATTACCATTATCTTCATACAAGTATTGAACTTTAACTCTATCAATTCTTGCTTCTTCAAACTTAACATTGGTGTTAAAAGTACGTTCAATTGTAGCACCAGTACGTAGGTTTAAAATTTTGGTTTTCATAAATGCAGAACCTTTACCTGGTTTAACGTGCAAAAATTCTATAACTTGATAAATATTTCCTTCAAATAAAAAAGTCATACCATTTCTAATGTCATTTACATCTATCATATAATTGTCCTCACTTTATTAATAACTAATTTTACCCTTTTTTACAGTAAAAAGTCAATATCTTTTAAATGTGTTTGTAAATTTTTTAAACACAAATTAACAATGTTATTTACATTTTAGGCAATATTTAGTAGAATACTATGTATTTTAAGGAGCAAAGTATGTATTACAATTATGATATTGATGAAAAAATAACAAAATTATCTAAGGAAACAGAAACCGAACTTGCACCAATTTTTGAGAAAATTGACGATGTATGTATGTTTAACAGTGCAAAACTATTAAAAGCATTTCAAGACAATCGTGTTGGAACAAACGATTTTACAGAGATTACTGGCTATGGTTACACTGATGACGGACGTGACAAACTTGAAAAAATATACGCCCAAATTTTTAATGCAGAAGATGCACTTGTAAGACCACAAATTATGAGCGGAACACATGCCATTAATTTGTGTTTTTCGGGGCTACTAAAACACGGCGACACATTTATTTCTATTACAGGTGACCCATATGATTCATTAAAAACCATAATTGGTCTAACAGGTGACAGCCGTAATTCTCTTATCAAAAACGGAATGAAGTACGAGCAAATTGAACTTATTGATAACGATTTTGATATTAATACAATTAAAACCCGCTTAAGTAAACACGATGTTAAACTTGTAGAAATTCAAAGAAGCCGTGGTTATAGCGAAAGAAAAAGCCTAAGCATTGAAAAAATTGAACGTGTAATTAAAGCTATTAGAGAAGTTAATACAGATGTTATTATTATGGTGGACAACTGCTACGGCGATTTTGTAGAGAAAAAAGAACCAACCGATGTTGGAGCAGACATTATTGTAGGGTCGCTTATTAAAAATCTGGGCGGTGGCGAAGTTAAAACCGGCGGATACATTGTGGGCAAAAAAGAATACGTGCTAGACATTGCCGAAAGATTTTCTGCACCTGGGCTTGGCAAAGAAATTGGTGCAAATCTAAACCAACTTTTAAGTTTTTACAAAGGATTGTTTAATGCACCTGTTGTTGTTAAAAATGCCTTAAAAACCATGGTTTTTGCTAGTCTTATGTTGGAAAAGTTAGGTTTTCAAGTAGACCCATCACACGATGAAGCACGCACCGACATTATTCAAACCATAACCTTAAAAAGCGAACAAAACCTTGTAAACTTTTGCAAAGGTATTCAATTTGGTAGCCCAATTGAAAGTTATGTAACTCCTGTACCTGCACCTATGCCTGGATACCCAGACGATGAAGTTATGGCTGGTGGAAGTTTTATTCAAGGTAGCACAATAGAATTAAGTTGTGATGGTCCAGTAAAGCCACCTTACATTGCTTACATGCAAGGCGGACTTATGTACGAATACGGTAAACTTGGAATTATGATTGGACTAGACAAAATTTTAAAAAATAAATAATATTTGTTAACAATGTTTGTTACAACTATAATTAACACAACAAAAAAACGGCTTAAAGTCAAGCCGTTTTTTTATATTTTTGTTTTTAAAAACTAATCTTTATTTTTATAAGTTTTTTTATAACTGTCTTTCATTAATCATTGCTTTATGGAATGCTTCGCCAGCATTTTTTTCTGAGGCAACCCGTGTAAAATAATTAATTGCACTTCGTTCGGTTTTGTCAGTAAGAACAATTTTTTTAGGAACACTGTACGAGCCAATAAATTCTACATCTTTTAACAAATGCATCTTTTCATATTTACTTATTCCCAATTCATATGGGGTCTTTTCGGGATAATAAATATTTTGATCGTCTTTTCTTAAATTGTACTCGTCCATATCAATACGCTGTTCTTTGTATTTAGAGTCAAGTTGGATATCTTCTCTTTTTTTGTGAGTAGATTCTTCAAGTTCTGTTTTTCGTTGGCTTGGATACTCAAATTCAGTATACCATTTTGTTCCGCCTTTTTCTGGAATTCGCCAAAACTTACAATAGTAATCATATCTTTTTTTGCACACATCTCTCATTTTAAACACATCGTATCCAATACTATAAGGCTTTACAAATAAATCAAAGTTTCTACAATTTTGGTCTGGCATATGTAAAAGTAGGGCAAGCCTTGTAAGTGAGTTTGGTGTAGCATATACTCTTAAGTCATCATTTTGAACAAGGTTGGTTAATTTCCCGTATTTTTCATTTATCTCATCGTACTCTTTAAACTTTTTACCACCATCACCACTAACAAGTAAAACTTTTTCTCCATTTCTTTCTTCAAAACGTGGCAAAATTAAAGGTGCCATATCGTCATTAAAACACTCTGGAAAATCTGGATACATTTTGTATTTAAGCATATCAATTGCACTATACTTATTAACAATATAATCAAAAACATTATTAATATAATAACTTTGGATTGTAAAAGGATCCATGTAACTTTCTTTCATTGCAGAAGTAAGTGATTTTTGAAGCAAGTATTCTTTAATTTCACACAAAGCACTTCTATTTTTTGAAACTTCTTCTTCGAATGTTATTTCATTCCCGTTTTTATCTAACATAATTTTTCCCTCTCTTTTTTCCTTTCCGTTTTTATTATACCAAATTTAAAAATAATGTCAATATGTGTAAATTGTCGAAAAATGTCGATAATTTAATGTCTATTTATGTTTTAAGGACTTTGTATTGAAAAATAGAGTATTATGTGATAACATTATATTAGTAATATTTGGAGAAAAACATGAAACAAAACGAAATTAGTAAAACAAAAAAAGTATATGGAATTTCTTTTATTGCCGATGAAAATTTAGCAGATAGAAGCAATCTAACATTAAAACAAAAAGGTTCTCGAATGTACCTAATTCCTAGAAAGATTAAAAAGAATGTGTATTTTACAACACTTTCAGAAGCCTGCAAAGTTTCTAAATACCTTAACGAAAACAATAATGACGGACGAATTTATAATGTGTTCTCAACACATTTAAGAAGCCTTGAATATGTAAAAAACATTTACAAAAACAACACAAGATTACAAAAAAGTAATCCGCTAGCATATGCCAGACTAACTGGTTACAAACTATACGAAACTGCAAACGAGTACATCAATATCATTAAGGATTTTAAAAACACACCTACAAAACAACATTAATACTTCAATTTTACGGCACAAAATTACAAAAACATAGTATTACATATTAAAACTCACTAAAACATATAAAAACCTTAAAATATTAACTATATACTATTAAAAACTAATTATTTCTAGTCGCTGGGAATATTTTAATTTGAATGGCTGTATATTTAAAATGGTTTTAATTAAAACTAACCCGTATTAAGCAAATAAAAAAACACTCAAAGTAAATTTTGAGTGTTTTTTCATATTATTCCGTATCATTTTCGGAAATACTCTAAAATTTTAGAGTATTTTTTAACATTTAATACAATTTACCAAAATCAATTAGTCAAGCAAACTATCGTCTTCTTGAGCAAGGTTTGGAGTAGGTTCTGGCATATCATCTGGTAGGTCGTCTGGAAGTACATCTTCTACAACACCTTCTTCCATGTTTTCAGCCATGTTTTGTTCTTCTTCCTCGCTAGGTGTGATAGCAACAGCAATAATCTTACCATTGTTACGCATTTTCATAATTTTAACACCTTTGGTATTTCTACCAATAACATTAATTTCACTTGCTTTAATTCTAATAATTTGACCGTCATCACAAATAATCATAATGTCGTCAGTATCTGATACTTGTTTTAAATTTACAAGACCGCCAGTTTGTTCGTTAAAGATACCAGCCTTGATACCTTTTCCGTTACGGCCTTGTACACGGTAGTCGTCTGGATTGCTACGTTTACCATAACCATATTCACTAATTGTAAGCATCTTAAGGTCTGGGTTAACAACAGCCATATCAACAATATATTCGCCTTCTTCAAGTCTAATAGATTTAACACCCATTGCTTCACGACCAAGTACTCTTACATACTTCTCGTTAAACCTAATACACTTACCAGAACTACTTGCCATAATTATCTCATTATTGCCGTTTGTGACATAAACGCTAATCAATTCGTCATTTTCGTTAAGCTTTATGGCAATTTTCCCGTTTTTACGTATACTTTCAAATTCTTCAAGTTTGGTCTTTTTAATCAAACCATACTTAGTACTCATAACCAAATAACCATTTGATTTATCAGCAATTGGAATAATTGTTGTGATACGTTCGTCTTGGTCTAGTTGAAGTAAGTTTACAAATGCTCTGCCTTTGGCTTGTTTTTGTGCTTCAGGAATTTCGTATGCTTTCATTGTGTAAACTTTACCCTTATTACTAAAGCAGAATAGTTCGTCATGAGTAGAAGTAACATAAATGCTTTCTACAAAGTCTTCTTCTTTAGTCTTATGAGCACTTACACCCATACCGCCACGATGTTGTGCCTTGTATTCGCTAACTGGCATACGTTTAATATAGCCACCGTGAGTAAGTGTAACAACAACATTTTCCTTTTTAATAAGGTCAGCAACATCAATTTCGCTATAATCAAAACTAATTTCGCTCTTACGTGGAACACCATAGGTTTCTTTAATTTCGGTAAGGTCGTGTTTAATTATTAACAATACTTTTTCTTCGCTTGCCAAAATTTCTTTAAATTCTCTAATAGCGTTCTCAGTGCTAACAAGGTCTTGTTTTAGTTTTTCAACTTCTAGACCAGTAAGACGTTGAAGTCTCATATCAAGAATTGCGGTTGCTTGTTTTTCGGTAAGTTCAAATAATTTAATAAGTTTTGCAATAGCATCGTTTTTATCATCAGAAAGTTTGATGGTACGAATTACTTCGTCAATATTTGCTTGAGCAATTACTAAACCTTGCAAAATGTGTGCTTTTTGTTCTGCCTTATCAAGATCGTATTTAGTACGTCTTACAATAACATCTTTTTGAAAATTCAAATAGTGTGTAAGAATTTCTTTAAGGTTTAAAATTTTAGGAACACCATCAACAAGTGCAAGCATGATTGCACCAAAACTTATTTGAAGTTGGGTGTGTTTGTATAGTGTATTAAGAACAACTTGTGCGTTTGCATCTTTCTTAACTTCAATTACAATACGCATACCTTCACGGTCGCTTTCTTCCTTAATATCACTAATGCCTTCAATACGTTTTGCTTTTACTAAATCGGCAATTTGAATAATAAGTTTTGCTTTGTTTACTTGGTAAGGAATTTCGGAGATTACAATACGTTGGCGAGTGCCATTAGCATAATCTTCAATTTCGGCACGGCTACGAATATAGAATGAGCCACGGCCTGTGCGGTACATATCTTTAATACCTTTTCTACCAAGAATAAGTGCACGTGTAGGGAAGTCTGGGCCAGGTATAATTTTACACAATTCGTCAATATCTATATCTTTATTGTCAATAAGTGCTATTACACCGTCAATAACTTCTGCTAAGTTGTGTGGTGGAATATTGGTTGCCATACCTACGGCGATACCGTCACTACCATTAACAAGCAAGTTTGGAAAACGTGAAGGAAGCACAACTGGTTGCATTAGAGTATCATCAAAGTTAGGGTAAAAATCTACTGTTTCTTTATCTATTTCTCTAAGCATTTCAATAGCAAGTTTACTCATGCGGGCTTCAGTATAACGGTAAGCCGCTGGACTATCACCATCTACACTACCAAAGTTTCCATGACCGTCTACAAGTGGTAAGTTAATAGAGAAGTCTTGAGCAAGTCTAACTAATGCATCGTATACCGAACTATCGCCGTGTGGATGGTATTTACCAAGAACATCACCGACAATAGTAGCACATTTTTTGTAAGGTTTATCTGGAGTAAGTCCAAGTTCGTTCATGGAATACAAAATTCTACGATGAACAGGTTTTAAACCATCTCTAACATCAGGAATAGCACGGCTAACATTAACCGCCATTGCATAGGCAATAAATGATTTTTCAAGTTCTTCCTTAACCTTAACGTCTATAATTTTTGAATTATCATTTTTTTCTAAAATTTCGTCAATATCTTTTTTATCCATTGCCTACACTCCTTAAATGTCTAAGTCCTTAACAAGATTTGCGTTTTGTTCTATAAACTCACGTCTTACTTCAGGGTCTTCACCCATAAGTTTTGTAAATGTTTCGTCTGCAACAACCGCATCTTCCATTGTTACACGAAGTAAAACACGATTTTCTGGGTTCATTGTTGTTTCCCATAGTTGTTCTGGGTTCATTTCACCAAGACCTTTATAACGTTGTAAGGTAACCTTTGGGCGACCCATGTTATCTAGAATTTGGTTAAGTTCGTCATCACTATAAGCATAGTGTGTTTCTTTACCGTATGCAATTTTATACAAAGGTGGTTGAGCTATAAACACGTGACCCTTTTCAATAAGTGGTTGCATAAATCTAAATATGAAAGTAAGAAGAAGTATTCTAATATGACTTCCGTCTACATCGGCATCGGTCATAATTATGATTTTATCGTATCTTAGTTTTTCTTCGTTAAACTCACTACTAATACCACAACCGAATGCTGTAATCATATTTTTGATTGTTTCGCTACCCATAACACGATGAAGTGATGCTTTTTCTACGTTTAGGATTTTACCTCTTAGTGGCAAAATTGCTTGAAAACGGCGGTCACGGCCTTGCTTTGCACTTCCACCAGCACTATCACCTTCTACAATGTAAATTTCGCTTTGAGAGCGGTCTTTAGATGTACAGTCGGCAAGTTTACCAGGAAGGGTGGTGCTTTCTAGCACACCTTTACGTCTTGTAAGGTCTCTTGCATTTCTAGCTGCGTCACGTGCTCTTTTAGCGGTGATACATTTTAATACAAGTTCTCTACCAATACTTGGGTTTTCTTCCAAATAATCGCCAAATTTATCTACCATGGCATCGCTTACGATTTTACGCATTTCACTATTGCCAAGTTTAGTTTTGGTTTGACCTTCAAATTGTGGGTCTTTTAATTTTACACTAATAATAGCTGTAAGACCTTCTCTTACATCATCACCGTTTAGTTTTTCTGATTCTTTTAGTATTTTATTGTTTTTGCCGTAGTCGTTAATAATTTTTGTTAGAGAGTTTTTAAAACCTTCTAAGTGTGTTCCACCTTCTTCGGTGTTAATGTTGTTGGCATACGAGTTGATAATTTCGTTGTAACCGCTATTATATTGGAATGCAATTTCAACTTCGTTGTCTTCATTAGCAACATCTACATACACAGTTCCTGGAAACAATGTTTCTTTATTTTTATTTAAATAGTCTACAAATTCTACAATACCACCTTCAAAGTGATATGTTTCCTTAACAGGTTCTTCACCACGCAAGTCTTCAATAGTTATTGTTATACCTCTATTTAGGAATGCAATTTCACGAAAGCGTGCTTTTAGTAAGTTGTAGTCAAAGTCCAAAGTTTCAAAAATTTCGTCATCTGGCATAAAAGTAACGGTTGTGCCTGTGTCTTCACATGTGCCTGTAACTTTTAATGGGTATTGTGGAATACCTCTACGATATAGTTGTTCGTGAATTTTGCCGTCTTGGTGAACTATTACTTCTAGCCACTCAGAAAGAGCATTAACACAACTTAAACCTACACCATGCAAGCCACCTGAAATTTTGTAGCCTTCACCGCCAAATTTTCCGCCTGCGTGAAGTTTTGTAAGTACTACTTCAACTGCGCTTTTATGTTCGGTTTTGTGCATTCCGCAAGGAATACCACGACCATTATCGCTTACAGTACAGCTTCCGTCTTTATTAAGGGTTATTTTAATTGTATCACAATATCCAGCAAGTGATTCGTCTATACTGTTATCAACAATTTCTTGCACCAAGTGATGTAGACCACGACTATCGGTACTACCAATATACATACCTGGGCGTTTTCTAACAGGTTCTAGCCCTTCCAAAACCTGTATGTCGTTTTCGTCATATTTTACTGACTTCATGTTAACATGTTGCATTTCTTCTGCCATAAAATTTTCACCTACTATAGTTTTATATGTTTATATAATAACATAAAATTTATTATATAACAAATAATTTTTATAAAATAATATATAAATTATATTATATATAGTGCTGGCGCACGGCTCTATCAACCAGCCAAAGTTAGTATATTTACGATAATGAGTCCTGTGTGCTAGCGCACGGCATTGTCAGCCGGCTGTAGTGATTATATTCACTGTAGCGGGTTCTGGGTGTTGACACACTCTCTATCAGCCTACTGTAGTGGTTGTGTTATAACATTGCTTCATTTACATATTTAAAAGCGGTGTTAAATTAAAAATGTTATCTATAAAAATATTTTGAAAGCACCGCAAAATATGGTATAATATTTTATAGGGAATATTTAGGTAAAAGTAATGTATATTAAATCAATAGAACTTAGAAATTTTAGAAATTACGACAACCAACTAATTACATTTGGTCCAAACATTAACGTTTTGATTGGAAAAAACGCACAAGGAAAGACCAATATATTAGAGGGTATTTTTATGTGTGCAATTGGAAAAAGTCCACGCACAGCCAAAGACAAAGAACTTATTAAGTGGCGTAGTAGTTTTGCAAAAGTCACCCTAGAACTTGTGCGAGATAAATCGCAGAAAAAAATTGAGGTTTTTATATTTGAAGACCAAAACAAAACAATCAAAATAAATTCGCTTGCCATTAAAAAAATGGGCGAACTTATGGGCAATTTAAACGCGATATACTTTTCGCCAGACGAACTAAAACTTGTGAAAGATAGCCCTGACCAACGTAGGAAGTTTATGGATATTGACCTTTGTCAATTCGATAAAAATTATTTTTATAACCTTAACAAATATAATCAAATTTTGGTTCAACGAAACAAACTATTAAAAACCAGTTTAAATAAGAATGCCTTATCAGAAACCATTTCTATTTGGAATGACCAACTTGCCACTGTTGGGGCTAAAATAATAGCCGACAGAATGAAACTTATTGAAAAGTTAAAGGTGTATTGCAACTACGCACAAAAATACCTTACAGACAGCAAAGAAACCCTTGACCTTAGTTATGTTGGTTTTACTGCCGATGACGAAAAGACTATTAAAAAAATGCTTATGATTGAGTACGAAAAAACACTTGAAAAAGACATGCAATTAGGTTACACAAGTGTTGGACCACATCGTGACGACCTTAAAATAACCGTAAACGGCATTGACGTGCGTCATTTTGGGTCGCAAGGTCAACAACGAACTGTTGCATTATCACTAAAATTGGGCGAACTTGATGTATTTAAAGACCGCCTTGGCGAGTACCCAGTGTTGCTACTAGACGATGTGTTAAGCGAACTTGACGGCTCAAGACAGTTAAAGTTGTTGGAAAAAATACAAAACATTCAAACAATTATTACTTGCACTGATTTTGATTTTAGGTTTCCATGCGACAAGTTTACTGTTGAGAATGGTAAAATTATTGAAAGTGAGTTACAATCAGAACTAAACAATTTAAAATAAAAATAATAATGTAAAACCGCAACATTTAAAGCGGTTTTATTTAAATAAAAAGGCAAAAAATGAAAAAAATCACATTTGAAAAATTAGTGGTCGAAAGGGACGTTTTTCTTAACGACAACGCAAATCTTGACCACGTTGTTATTACGGGAAACAACAACGTATTAGTTTCCGCACCGCACGGGGTCGAACAAACTAGAAACGGTAAATCAAAGGTGTATGAACCAGGGTCTGTGACCACTGGTTTATATTTACAAAAGCAAACGGGAAGTTTTTTTATTGCGAAAACCAAAAACAACAACGACGATGCTAATTACGACGAGCAAAGCAGTTACAAGGATTCAATTAAAGAACTAATTCGTGCGGACAAAATAAAATACATAATTGATTTACACGGACTTGCCGAAACCCGAGAGTGCGAAATAAACCTTGGCATAAGTGGTGGAAAAAACGTATCAAACAACATTGAGTTGTTTAACAACTTAAACACCAGCCTTATGGCTAGTGGGTTTAACGTTTTTATCGACGAGCCATTTTCTGGTGGCGACAAAACAATTAGCGGGTCGTTAAAAAACGAATTTTGTGATATTTGGACGATACAGATTGAAATAAGGTGCGACATAACCAACAAAAAGGAAAATTTTGAGCATTACAAAACTTTATTAAAAGTACTAGAAAACTGGATAAGTAAAATACAATAATTTATATATTTAAAAACCTAAAAGATAATAGAAAAACAAGCATTTTGGAGTGTTTGTTTTTATTTTTTGTTTACTTTTGGGAATTTATTTGGTACTATATTATTATTAGAAGTGTCGAGAAAATTAAGACACATTTTTATACGGAGATGAAGTGATGTTGGGAATTAAAGAAACATGGGACAAAGCATTAGAAACACTTGAAAAGGAAGTGACTGCTGTATCGTTTGATTTGTGGATAAAAACACTAGAACCTATTGATTTTAGAGATGGTGTTTTTTATTTAAGTGCCACAAGCGAAACCGCAAAAACACGTGTAAAAAAGTTACATTCTACACAAATTAATTTTGCATTAAAGGAAATTAACCCTTTAATTGAAAATTTTGAAGTGTTGGATCCAGACGAAGTAAAAGAATTTGAAAGTAAGCCTACCGAACCACAAGCGGAAGAAAACCTTGACCTTTGCAAATTTCAAGAAAAATATACTTTTGACAACTATGTTGTAGGAAACAGCAACAAGTTTGTATATGCCGCTGCACGTGGGGTTGCTGAAAATCCGACAGGTAAAATAAACCCATTATTTATCTATGGTGGGTCTGGGCTAGGAAAAACCCATTTACTTCATGCAATTGGCAATTACATTAGGAAGAATTTTCCTAAATTAAAGGTTATGTATGTAACTTGTGAAAACTTTACAAACGATTACATTGCAAGCCTTACAAGTGGTAAAGATTATGCTAATTCTAAGTTTAGAGAGAAGTACCGCAATCTTGATGTATTAATGGTTGATGATATTCAATTTATCAGTAAAAAAACTTCTACACAAGAGCAATTTTTTCACACTTTTAATGATTTATATCAATCAAACAAGCAAATTATTATTGCTTCTGACCGTCCACCAAAAGAGATTGAAACTTTAGAAGAACGTCTTAAAACTCGTATGAGTATGGGGCTTATTCAAGATGTTCAATCACCTGATTTTGAAACACGTCTTGCAATTCTAAAAAAGAAAATTCAAGAAGAAAATTACAGCATTGATGACGAAGTTGTTAACTACATTGCCGAAAACTGCGACACCAACATTCGTGAAATTGAAGGTATACTTGCAAAAGTTTGGTTTATTGCTAAATTATTAGGCAAAACCACTGCTACTATGGAAGATGTAACCGAAGCTTTAAAAGACCATGTTAGCAGCAACAAGTTATCTTTAAACAGTGACAAAATTATTGATTGTGTTTGCAAATATTTTTCTATTTCCAAAGAAGATTTACTTGGTAAAAAGAAAAACAAAGAGATTGTTGAGCCACGTCAAATTAGCATGTATATAATGTGTGATTTACTTGACCTTCCACTTACTTCTATTGGTTCTATTTTTGGAAAGAAAGACCACACAACTGTTATTCATGCTCGTGAAAAAATTTCTGAAAAAATTAAGGAAAACAACCGTATTAAGGTTATTGTTAGTGATATTAAATCCATGTGTCAAAACTCCTAGGTGCTAGCGCACGGCTTTATCAACACACTATAGTGATTATAACTTAATTTAGTGGGTTCTGGGTGCTGTCGCACTTCTTATCAGCAAGCCATAGTTGTTATATCTGCCATAGTTGGTTCCGGGCGTTGTCACGCTTTCTATCAACACACCATAGTAATTTTATTCACTTCAGTGAGTTCTGTGGTGCTAGCGCACGGCATTGTCAACCAACTGTAGTGATTTCACTTACTGCTGTTGGTTCTGTGGTGCTAGAGCACGGTTGAAGCAATGTTAAAAATTAAAAAAAAACAAAGTTATACACATGGTAAACCACGAGATGTGAGTAAGTTGTACATACTTACACACTAGTTGTGCACATATAAACAAACAACATATAGTATATGGTTTACGAAAGAAAGGCATTTTAATTTACTATATATTGTGTTTTTTAAAGTTGTACACATATTCACATTGTATATAATGAGTAATATTATTTAATTATGTTTATAAATAAATTGGTGGGGAATTCGACTAATTAAAACAAAACTCAAAAAATAAATCCAATAAAAGTCAAATAAACCAAAAATTAAAATTCTATTTAAAATGATTAAAATATTATTGAATATAAATTTTATTTAATATATAATATAACAAATTAGGAGAAGAAGTATTATGAAAATAGTTTGCGAAGGATTAGAACTTAGTGATGCATTATTAAAAGTATCTAAAGGTACTAGCAGTAAAACCACAAACCCAATACTAGAAGGAATTAAACTATCTACAGAAGAAGATAATTTGGTTTTAACAGCAACCGACCTAGAACTTAGTATTGAAAAAACAATTCGTGCTGAAGTAAAACTTGAAGGTGAAACAGTTGTTCCTGGTAAACTATTTAATGAATACATTAAAAAGCTTAGCAATGAACAAATTGAACTTAACCTAAACGAAAACAATGTGCTTAGTATTAAATACACCGATAGTGTAGGAAAAATTCAATGTTTAAACCCTCAAGAATTTCCACAAGTAAAAAAACTTGATTACAACGAATATTTTGAAATTACTCAAAACGACCTAAGAAATCTTATTAATAAGTCAATATTTAGTGTAGCACAAGAAGATACACGACCAATACTAAAAGGTTGCAAACTTGAAGTTTCAGATGGTTTTGTAAAATCAATTGCTCTAGATGGTTATAGATTAGCTGTTGTTAAAAAACCAATTTTAAAATCAACTGGTAAATTTAATGTTATTGTTCCTGCTCGTAGTTTAAATGAAATTTCAAAACTATTAGAAGAAAATGATAATCCTGTTAAGGTGTTTATTCAAAAAAACTACTTAATGGTTGATATTGACAACACTAAAATTACAACTCGCTTGTTAGACGGTAATTATATTGATTACAATCAAATAATTCCTAGCAATTTTACCACCGAACTTATTTTAAACAAACAACAACTTGCCGATGCTTTAGAGAGAGCATCACTACTATCTAGAATAGATAAAAACAACCTTGTTAAGTTTGATATAAGTGACCGTGTTATGGTGTTATCAAGCAAAAGTGAATTAGGTGACATTAAAGAAAACATCACCATTTCATTAAAAGGTAACGACTTAAGTATTGCATTTAATGCAAGATACTTTACCGAAGCATTAAGAGTAACAACTGATGAATTTTTAAAATTAAGTTTTTCATCAAGTGTTGCGCCATGTATTATTACTGGCAATGATAGTGACGAATTTTTATATTTAATATTGCCTGTAAGAATTGTATAGTTTAAAAAAAATAAAAAATGTCTTGACTTACGTTGTTTTATAAATTATAATTAAAACGCTTTTAAGTTAAATAATAGTACTTTTACTATTTAATATATCAAAAAGGAAGGATTGCAGAAATGAAAAGAACTTATCAACCTAAGAAAAAACAAAGAGTTAAAGTTCATGGTTTTAGACAAAGAATGAAAACTACTGGTGGCAGAAATGTTATTAAAAGAAGAAGAAACCGTGGCAGAAAAAAACTAGCAACATCAAACAAATAATAAAAATTTAAAAGTGTCTAATTAGAAATGGTTAGGCACTTATTTTTAATAAAAGGTATTTATTATGCTACAAAAACAATTTAGACTTACTAAACGTAAAATGTTTGGCTATATTTATAAAAATGGTGTTTCAAAAAGTGGAGACAACATGGTTTTACTATACACTCCTGTAAAAGCTAAAAGTTATAAGGTTGGGTTTAGTGTGTCTAAAAAGATTGGTAAGGCTCACACCCGAAACCTTATTAAGCGTAGGTTAAGAGAATCATTTAAACTTATTATGCCACAGGTTAATACTAAGTTTAACTATGTGATTGTTGCTAAGCCTAGCATAACCGACAAAACATTTAATGAAATTTATGCAGAAATGTTGGGACTTTACAAAAAAAGTGGTATGATTATTAATGAATAAATTTCTATATATTGTTGGTTATCCTTTTAGACTGATTGCCAACTTATTAATTTATTTATACAAAATCTGTATCTCGCCATTACTTAGCGGAAACCACTGTAGGTTTAAGCCAAGTTGTAGTACATACATGCTACAGGCCATTAAAGAATGGGGAGTTATTAAAGGCATAATACTGGGCACACGACGAATTGTTAGATGCAATCCGCTTAGTAAGGGCGGTCTTGATTTAGTGCCATACAATTTAAAAGGAGATAAGAAATGGATTTTTTAAGCGTATTGGGGCAAATTACTGCTCCAACAGGACTTTGGGCAAAACTTATTAACTGGCTTGAAGGCGGAATTGCAAACTATGCCGTTGTTTTGATTGTTTTGACCTTACTTATTAAAGTTGTGTTGTTGCCTTTTGACTTTTACAATAAATATGTTTCTAAAAAGAACATGCAAATGCAATTAGAAATGCGACCAGAACTTGAAAAAATAAACAAACTATATGCAAATAACCCAAACATGAAAAACCAGAAATTAAATGAGCTTTACAAAAAGAACAACTTTAATATCTATGGTACATGTTTTGGTATGCTTGCTTATATGGTTATCACAATGGTTGTGTTCTTTACATTATTTAGCACCCTAAACAAAATGAGTGCTTACAAGTTGTATCAAGAATACACTACCCTAAACGAGACATACACTATTGTTGAAACTACAGCAAAAGAAGAATATACCCTTAACCCTGTTGATGGTGTTACTATTGACGAGTATGCAACAACCCAAGCACAAAATGCGGTTGTTAAGAAGTATGGTGAAATTAAAAACGGATTTTTGTGGATTAAAAATATTTGGCGTCCAGATACAAGCGGAAAAGTTACGCTATCTTACAACACATTCTTAAAAACAACTAAAGTTAGTGCTGAAGAAATTAGCCAAGAAAATTACGAAAAAATTATGAACCCTATTCAAGCAGAATATAAAGGCTGGAACGGTTATTTCTTGCTAGCAATTATAAACGCAGGACTTAGTTTTTTAAGTATGTATTTGTCTGATGTTGTTAGTAAAACAAGAGCAAAGAAAAAAGGTCTTCCTTACATGAGTAGTATGGCTCAAAACAAGGCAATGACTATAATTATGCCTATTGTTATGGGATTATTTATGATTTTCTATAATGCCGCATTTGGTATTTACATTCTAACAGGCTCATTGTTTATGTGTATTACTTCACCACTTATCACACTTGCTATTGATAGTTGGTTTGAAAAGAAAGCACAAAAAAAGATAAACAACAATAAACCTGAATACTCAAGATAAGGAGAAAATTTTATGAGAACAATTGAAGTTAGTTCTACAAGTTTGGATAAAGCAATTGAAAAAGGTCTTATGTTACTAGAAGCCGAAAAAGATAAAGTTGCTATAAAAGTGTTAGAAGAAAACAAAACATTAAAGAAATTTAAAATTGAAATGACATTGTTTGAAAACGAAGACGAGAAAAAAGAATACGAAGAAAGCAATGTAAAACCTGTTGTAAAAACAGAACCAAAACGTGAACTTCCTTATGATGCCGAACTTTCAAAACAAGTTATGGGAGAAGTTAAAAACTTTATGGAAGGTTTACTAAAAGTTTATGGCGGTGAAAATCACTTAGAAGTAACTGAAGAAGATAAAGATATTATCGTAAGAGTTACTGGCGAAAATATGGGTGGCTTAATTGGTTATCATGGTGATGCACTAGACTCTTTACAATACATTTTAAATACTATTGTTCGTGATAAATTTAAAAATTACGAACGTAAAGTTTATGTTGATATTGAAAACTATCGTGCTAAAAGAGAAAGTACAATTGTTGATATGGCTTTAAGACTTGCAGATAAAGTTGTTAAAAACAAACGTAGCATGAAACTAGAACCTATGAACCGTTATGAACGTAAAATTATTCACAATGCACTTCAAAACAAAAATCATATTGGGACTCACAGCGAAGGCACTGACCCAACAAGATTTTTAGTAATTGATTATATTGCATAGTTTTAATGAATTATAAAAAAATTAAAAATATTTCAATGCAATATAACTTAATAAGACAATAAAAAAATGCCATTTGGCATTTTTTTTTAATAAACTATTTTAAAATTAATACTGTTGTGATATAATGTAGCCGAAAAATAATAAAAAAAGGTAAGTACAAATATGACGCAAGACACAATTTGTGCAATATCCACAGCAATTGGTGTGGGCGGAATTTCAATAATTCGTGTTAGTGGTGACGATGCATTAAATGTCGTTTCCAAATTTTTTACTGCCAAAAATTTTAGTGTAGATAATATTAAGCCACGTTATATGTATTTAGGTAAATTTAATTTGGGTGATTTTAGTGAACACTGTCTTTGTGTTTATTTTAAAGCACCAAATAGTTATACTGGTGAAGATTTGGTTGAGTTTCAATGCCACGGCGGTGTTGCAATAACTAATTTAATATTAAAAACCATAATGTCTAGCGGAGTTAGACTTGCTGAAGCAGGTGAATTTACAAAACGTGCGTTTTTAAATAAAAAAATAAGCCTTGATGAAGCTGAAGGTGTTATTGATATTATTAATGCTGAAAGTGATAGCGAACTTAAAGCCGGTTACAACTTATTGCAGGGAAACTTGCAACGAGAGATTGCAAAAATTCAAAAAGAACTAACTGACACACTTGCTTTTATTGATGTTAATTTTGATTATCCAGAATATGACATTGAAGACATAACTGCTAGTGAAGTTTTAACTAGAATGCATAAATTAGAAGGACAAATTTTAGATATTAGAAAAACTGCAGACACAGGGATGACAATTAAAAATGGGTGTCGTGTTGTAATTTTGGGTAAGCCAAATGTAGGAAAATCTAGCATTATGAATGCCCTACTTAACTACAACCGTGCAATTGTAACAGATATTAAGGGTACAACTCGTGATACCTTGGAAGAAACTTTCACATACAATGGTGTAAAGTTTATAATTGTAGATACAGCAGGAATTAGAGAAAGTGATGACACTGTAGAAAAAATTGGTGTTGATAGGTCTGTTGAAGCAATTAATATGGCTGATATTGTGTTGTTGATATTAGATGGGAGTTGCGAATTATCTGAAGACGACCAAAAAATTATTAACCTTATTAAAGATAAAAAGGTTTTGGTGGTTGTTAATAAAAATGACCTTGGCCAAAAACTTGATACATCAAAATTACCATTCAACAATATTATTAAAACATCTGCATTGTTAAAAAACGGAATTAATGATGTTAAACAAAAGCTTTTCGATATGATGATTGATGAAAAAATTATGAATTCAAGTGTAATAATAACCAACACTCGTCACATAAATGCACTTGATCGTGCTTTGGAAAGTCTAAAAAATGTTATTGAATCTCTTAATAATCATGTATCACTAGAACTTGTTGCTGTAGATATTTACAATGTTTGGAGTGTTCTTGGTGAAATTACTGGGGAAACCAACAATGAAGAAATTATAAATTCAATTTTTATGAATTTTTGTGTTGGAAAATAAAAACAAAAGAAGGAAAATAATGATAATTACAGATTATGATGCTGTTGTAATTGGTAGCGGTCATGCAGGTTGTGAAGCCTGCCTTGCACTTGCTAGAAAAGGAATTAAAACTGTGCTATTAACTCTAAATCTTGATAGCATTGCTTTTTTGGCGTGCAATCCTAGTATTGGCGGAACTGCTAAGGGTCACTTAGTGTGTGAAATTGATGCACTAGGTGGTCAAATGGGAATTAATGCCGATAAAGCAACAATTCAACGCCGTATGTTAAATAGTAGTAAGGGTCCAGCTGTTCAAAGTTTGAGAGCACAAACAGATAAAATTAAATACCACACTTTCATGAAACAAACCCTTGAAAATCAACCTAATTTGGATATAAAACAAGCCGAAGTAAGTGAAATTGTGGTTGAAAATGGTCGTGTAACTGCTGTAAAAACCGCACAAGGTCAAACTTTTGTGTGCAAAACCGCTGTTATTTGCACAGGTGTATACTTAAATAGCCGTATTATTGTGGGTGAATATCTAAAAAATGAAGGACCAAACGGTTTTTCTAATGCAAATTATCTTACCAAAAATCTTATTGACCTTGGTTTTAAAATTGTTAGATTCAAAACAGGTACACCAGTAAGAATTTACAACAATACGGTAGATTATTCTAAGGTTGAAATTCAAAAAGGTGAAGATGGTATTCAATGTTTTTCATTTATGACCAAAAAAGAACCTAAAAATGTTGCTGATTGTTGGCTAACCTACACAACTCTTGATACTAAAAACATTATTCTTAACAATCTTGATAAAGCGCCTATGTATAGCGGTATTATTAAGAGTGAGGGCCCACGATATTGCCCTAGTATCGAAACAAAAATTGTAAGATTTTCTGATAAAGACCGTCATCAATTGTTTTTAGAGCCAGAAGCACTTTCAACAAACGAAATGTATGTGCAAGGTTTATCTACAAGTATGCCTGTGGACATTCAACAACAAATTGTGCATAGTGTAGAAGGCTTGGAAAATGCAAAAATTATGCGTGATGCTTATGCAATTGAGTATGATGCCATCGACCCAACCCAACTTTACCCAACTTTGGAATGTAAATTTATTAATGGTTTATACTTTGCTGGTCAAATTAATGGTACAAGTGGTTATGAAGAAGCAGGTGCACAAGGTATAATTGCTGGTATCAATGCTGGACAATATGTGCTAAATAAAGAGCAACTTGTATTAAAGAGAAATGAAGCATATATTGGTGTGCTAATAGACGATCTTGTAAGTAAAGGAACCAACGAACCATACCGTATGATGACTAGCCGTGCCGAGTATAGATTATGGCTAAGACAAGACAATGCTGACATTAGACTAACAGAAATTGGCAAAAAATATGGACTTGTTGACAAAAAACGATACAATCAATATAAAAATAAACTAAAACAAATTAATGAAGTAAAAAGATTTTGCGAACAAAGATTTAGTATAAAAAGCGATTTGGGAAAACTTATGTTATCTAAAAATGAAGTATTTCCTACAACTGGTATTAGTGTTTTTGATGCCTTAAAACGTAATAGTATTTATATGACTGATTTAGTCGAGATTTTTGATGAATTAAAGAAGTATCCTAATGATGTTTTAAAACAAGTTGAAATTATGGCAAAATATGAAGGCTATCTTGTAAGACAAGAAAAACAGATAGAACAAAGCCTTAAACAAGAAAACATGTTAATTCCTAGTGATATTAATTTTGATGATATAAAAGGATTAAGAAAAGAAGCTCAACAAAAGCTTAACAAAATTAAACCTCTTAACATTGGTCAAGCCAGCCGTATTTCTGGTATAAGTCCTGCAGATATATCTGTATTGATTGTATTTTTAAAGATGCACCATGTCAATTAATGCTTTTATGTAATAATTACAGCTTGTTTGAGTTTATAAGATTTTGTTTTATATAGGGTTTTATATAATTTATATATTATAAAACTTATTATATATATTTTATTATATTTCATTAAATATGATTGTTTTTATTGATATATAAATATGTTATGGTCTAAGTATGTAACAATGTAAGAAAATGTTTCACGTGAAACATTTTCTAAATGTGTACTTTCTTAATCTACAATAAGGAGAGTTAAATGGATTTAAAAGAATTATTTAAAGAATATAATATTTCACTTTCTGATTTACAATGCGAAATGTTTGATAAATACTTTAATTTTTTAATTCAAGAAAATGAAAAGTATAATCTTACAGGCATTACTGAAAAAAATGAAGTATATATAAAACACTTTTTAGACAGTGTTTTACCTACAGATGTATTTAAAAGTAATTCAAATATACTTGATATTGGGGCTGGGGCTGGCTTTCCTAGTGTTCCACTTGCCATACTTAGACCTGACCTAAAATTCACTCTTATTGATAGTGTTAACAAAAAGGTTAACTTTTTAAATCAATTAATTGACCTTTTAAACTTACAAAATGTTGTTGCATATCATACTAGATGTGAAGATTATGCTAAAGATAATCGTGAAAAGTATGATTATATTGTTGCAAGAGCGGTTGCTTCTATGAATACGTTGCTAGAATATATGGTTCCTTTTGCAAAGGTAGGCGGAAGTATAGTAATGTATAAAGGCGACAATTATAATCAAGAACTACTTGATTGTAGGAATGTTATTAGAATGTTTCACGTGAAACAATCTGATATATTAACATTTGACCTTAAAGAATACGGTAAAAGATATATTGTTGTGTTTAATAAGCAACAAACAACATCTAATAAATACCCACGTGGTGGAAATAAACCTCGTCTTGAACCGTTGCATTAATATTTTAATTTAAAAAAGAGATAATTTTATCAAATATCTCTTTTTTTATTTAATATGTTTTATATGCTTAATATCTTTTTGTTATTGTTGTTTTTAATTTTAAATTTTCTATTTAAAAAATAATTATATAATCCATATTATATCACATGAATATATAAGCGAATTGAGTTTGCCTTGTATAAATATCATATAATTTAATCTCTAATAGGTTTTTAAACACCTATTTGGTTTTTAATAAGAATTAATTATTTATTAAATAATTATTTAATATAAATCATGTTTTAAGCTATTTCGATAATATTATACTTGATAATACACCTTATTCTTTATTTATAACTAAAACTATTTTTAATAAACAATATAAAATATGAAAAAATGTTTCACGTGAAACATTTTTTTAAACATCTTTATACGATTTTATACTATTGTTATAATGTGTGTTGCAGTATAATAATATGTACTATAAAAGCACAAATTTATATATCATTAGTGAAAAACATGTTACAATGGTAAAAATAAATTGTTTTTTAATTATGTATTTAATTATATATAAATAACTAAATTCTTTATTGTATCCATATATTTAAACATCCATACGTTTCTGTAGTATTAAAATATTGTTTTGTAAATTGCAAATATTATAATACATGTGTTTTATTAAGAATGTTTCACGTGAAACAATTTGTTTAAAGATAATTAATAAGTAAACGTCTAAACAAATAAAACCTTAATTTAGTTAAAATGCTGTACGTGCAAGAAAAATGTAATAAAAATTTGTATATTTCTATAAAAATATCTTAATTTAGGTGTGTTTATTTGTTTGGAATACAATTATTTTAATGATATAATTTAATTACAAATTTAATATAGGGGGAGAATTATGGGAAAAATAATATCCTTTATTAATCAAAAGGGTGGTGTTGGCAAAACAACAACTTGTGTTAATATGGCGAGTTGTTTGGCTGAAGTTGGTAAAAAGGTTTTGCTAATAGATATGGACCCACAAGGAAATGCCACAAGTAGTGTGGGAATTAATAAAGAAGATAAGCACAAAACAATATATAACATTATTATTAACGAAGACGATATAAAAGAAGCAATACTTGATACTCCATTTAAAAATTTGCAGTTGATTCCAGCAAATGTTGATCTTGCGGGGGCTGAAGTAGAACTTGTTGATATAAATAATCGTGAAAAAGCATTTAAAAAGGCTGTAAGTAAAATAAAAGATGATTATGATTTTATTTGTATTGACTGCCCTCCATCTTTAGGGCTTATTACAGTAAATGCTCTTACAGCAAGTGATGGGGTAATTATTCCTATTCAATGTGAATATTTTGCTTTGGAGGGTTTAAGTGTGTTGATGTATACCTTGAAATTGGTTAAAAAACACCTTAATCCAGAAATTGATGTTGAAGGTGTAGTTCTTACAATGAAAGATGGTAGAAGCAATTTAGGCACAAATGTTGCTGAAGATGTGGCAAAGTACTTTAAAGAAAAGGTATACAAAACAATTATACCACGTAATATTCGTCTTGCTGAGGCTCCAAGTTATGGAGAACCAATTAACTATTATGATCCAAAAAGTACTGGTGGACTTGCTTACAAAGAACTAACAAAAGAATTTTTAAAACATCAATAATAGCTATATTTAGGGATTATTAAAAAGTAAATTAAAAAGGGGAAAATAAAAATGGAACAGAAAAAAGGACTAGGAAGAGGCTTAGATAGTCTTTTAGGTATTTTTGACAGCAGAGATGAGGTTGTTGAAACAAAAAAACAAGTTTCTGACAAAAAACCACCAGTTTCTGACAATAACTTAAACACTATAGAAATTGAAATTTCAAAGATTGACAATAATAAAGAACAACCAAGAAAAAACTTTGACCCAACGGCGCTAAAGGAATTGGCTGATAGCATTAAGACATATGGTGTAATTCAACCTATTCTTGTAACACCTGTAGGCGATAGATATATGATTGTTGCAGGTGAAAGAAGGTTTAGGGCTTCTAAACTTGCGGGATTAAAGAAAATCCCAGCAGTAGTTAAGGAATATTCGAAACAACAAATTCAAGAGATAAGTTTGCTTGAAAACATTCAAAGAGAAGACCTTAACCCAATTGAAACAGCAAAAGCAATGAAAGAATTGCTTGACAATTACAATTGGACGCAAGATGTTCTTGCTGATAGACTTGGAAAAAGTAGACCAGTTGTTGCAAACTATGTAAGATTATTACAACTTTGCCCAGAGGTTATTGAATTAATTGAGAGCGGAAAACTAAGCGCAGGTCATGCAAGATGTCTTGTTGTGGTTACTGACCCTGCTCTACAACTAAAACTTGCCAAGGAAGCAATAACAAAACGCATAACAGTAAGAGATATGGAAAAGGCCGTAAAAGATCTTACCGCTCCAAAACAAGCAAAACCAAAAGAATCGCTTTCTATGGAAATGCGTGATTTTGTAAACACAATGTCTAAAAAGTTTTCTACTAAGGTGAATATTATTGGTAACAATAAAAAAGGTAGAATTTACATAGATTATTATAGTGCAGACGACTTAGACCGTATTTATGATTTAATTGACCGCATTTAATAATGATAAACATTGACCAACAATAGACTAATAACAAATATAAAGACAGTAAAAAAATAAAAACCTTATCAAATTCGATAAGGTTTTTTATGTTATCAATATTAAATCAATTATTTATTTACCAGTTGCTTCAGGTGTTGTTTCGCTTGAAGTTGTTTGCCCCTTAACAAGGTCGCTAACATATTCTTTAATATCTGTTTTTTCAAGACTTGTTTCGATGTAATCACTTACATACTTATAAACATACTTTGTGATCTTAGTATTGTCGATATTTTCTTGAACTGAGTTGCCAATAATTTTGGTACTACTAAAAACACAGCATAAGCTTAGTGCAAGAATTACGAAAACCGCACCACGGCAAAGACCGAAGAAAAAGCCCAAAACCTTGTTTAAACCAGAACCGATTGTACTAGATGTAACACTGTCAAATAATTTTGCCAACAACCAAACAGCAAGTTTGATTAAAACGAAAGTAACAATTACAGCAAATACGATTGATAAAAATTGTGCAACTTCTTGTGCTGTGAAGGTAAGTTTTTCGCTACCAAATAGTGAAACAGTTCCGCTTTCTCCAACAGCCTTGTTTACAATTTTTAAAAACCAAGCATCAATCTTTAAAAGCTTGTTTAAAAATTTTGCCACAGGTTTTGCGGTGAAGATTGCAATAGCAAGCGCAACACCAGAAGATATTAAACCAAGTAGCGAATCAAATAGACCACGCCACAATCCAATAATGGCGAAAACAACTAAAATTGCAATGAAAACAATGTCAATCCAGTTCATAAAACACCCCTAATCTACACATATTATTTATTTTATAATATCACAAATCTTATGAAATGTCACTAATTTCATAATGTTATTATTAAAAAATATTATTTTTATTTATTAGTTTTGCCATAGTGTAAATACGTCAATACTTAAAAATAATAACTTTTTGGGTGGAAAATATGATTGTAAATAGTGATGTAGAAAAAAACAAACAACGTCTTGCATTAGAACTAGGTTCTTTTATGCTAAAGAGTAAAGAAAAACCAGTGTTTTTGTGTGTGGGCTCCGACAAGGTTGTGGGCGATTTGGTGGGTGTATTGGTGGGCGAACTTCTTACACACAAATACCACATAAATGGCTACGTTTATGGCAATTTAGACTATGCGATTACAAACAAAAACTTGCAAATAGTAAACGATTATATAAAACAAAATTATCCACAAAACCCTGTGATTGTTGTGGACGGAATTTGTGGTGAAATGCACGAAGTTGGATGCGTGAAATATTACGAATATGGCTGTGTTGCGGGCGGTGAATTTAATAATGGCATAAAACTTGGCGACTACTCTATATTGGGTGTTGTTGATGTAAAAGGTATAGACGGATTGAATTTTTTAAAAAGTGTAAAATTAAAAACCATAACAAAATTAGCGAAATTTATAGCCGATAGTGTAAGCTTGGCATATAAGTTTTGTGGTGCTTTGGCTTAAGTGTTGTTAGGTTAAAAACTAGTGAATAAGCTCAAAAATAAAAATTCAACATTTTCAATCTTTTGTGTAAAAAAATTACAAAAAAGTCAAACAAATATAGTATTTTAAATGTTTATTTATAATAAATTAATAAAATACTATACTTTTTGCAAGGTTTATGTTAAAATTAACCGACAAAATAGCATCATATGGAGGATAATTTGGAACAAAAAAAGAAGAAAAATTATAGCGGTATTATATCGCTTATAGCAATTATATTTATTTTTGTATTAATCATCATTATTTCAAATTCTGGTGTTCCTGGCAAAAACATCAACATCACCCAACTTGAAACAATGGTTAGAAACGGCGAAATTACACAAGTATATGTGCAAAGCAATGGCGTTGGTCTTGCAAGAAAATCTGGTAGCGAAATTTTACCAGATCAATTTCCAAGCAAGGCTGACTACAACTTTGAATTTATTTCGTATTCATCGCTAGATTTTATTAAAGAATACAACGATGCAATCAGACAATATCAAAGTGCCGAAACACACACACCGGAAGAAGATGCATTGTATGCTGGCAAAACTGTTGTTAGTCTAGAAGAAAAAAATCCAAGTGCATCAATTATTGAAACAATTGCACCTTACGTAAGCATTGTGGTTATGGTTGTAATTGGATACTTGTTGTTTAAGATGTTTTCAACAAAGGGAAATGGCGTTGGAGCATTTAATAAGAGCCGTGCTAAATTGGTTGAAAAATCAAACATTCGTTTTTCTGACGTTGCAGGCGAAGACGAAGAAAAAGAAGAAGTTCAAGAGATTGTTGAGTTTTTAAAGAATCCAGCGAAATTTAGGGCTTTGGGTGCTCGTATTCCTAAGGGAGTGTTACTAGTTGGCCCTCCTGGAACAGGTAAAACCTTGCTTGCAAAAGCAGTTGCTGGTGAAAGCAATGTGCCTTTCTTAAGTATCACAGGTAGTGATTTTGTTGAGTTGTACGTAGGTGTTGGTGCTGGACGTGTAAGAGATTTATTTGAAACAGCAAAAAAATGCGCACCATGTATTGTATTTATTGATGAAATTGACGCAGTTGGACGCCAACGTGGAACAGGTCTTGGCGGTGGAAATGACGAAAGAGAACAAACTCTTAACCAACTTCTAACCGAAATGGACGGTTTCCAAGCAAACGAAGGTGTTATTGTGCTTGCTGCTACAAATCGTGCAGACGTACTAGACCCAGCACTACTAAGACCAGGCAGATTTGACCGTCAAATTTATGTAAATGTTCCTGATGTTAGGGGACGTGAAGGAATACTTGGAATTTATGCTAAAAATAAACCACTTGCAAGCGATGTTGACCTTAAAGTTGTGGCACGTCTTACAAGCGGATTTACTGGTGCCGACATTGAAAATGTGCTTAATGAAGCCGCAATTTTAGCCGCTAGAAACAATAAGACAACAATCACAATGGAAGACATCACCGAAGGTATTAATAAGGTGTTGATGGGACCTCAAAAGAAGAGCCGTCTTATCACCGAAAACACCAAAAAACTTACTGCATATCACGAAGCCGGACACGCAATTTTGGCTAAAAAACTTGACTGCGGTGACCAAGTTCACGAAGTTAGTATTATTCCACGTGGAATGGCAGGTGGATATACATCTACTCGCCCAAGTGATGATGACGAACACTACACATTAGAAAAACTTAACAACCGTATTTGTATGATTATGGGTGGTCGAATTGCCGAATCGTTATGTCTAAAAGATATATCAGCTGGTGCAAGCAGTGATATTTCAAAAGCAACCGAAATTGCTCGTAAAATGGTTACTGAATGGGGTATGAGCGAAAAATTAGGATTTTTAAGTTTTGGTAGCAAAAACGAAGTGTTTATTGGTAGAGATTACCAGACACAAGTAAATTACAGTGAAGCAACTGCTGCAATGATTGACCAAGAAATTAAAAAGATTATTGATTACAACTATAATCGTGGTTACAAAATTTTAAGTGAAAATATGCCAATACTTGAAAACTTTGCAAAACTACTTATAGAGAAAGAAACAATTTACACTAAAGAAGTAGACCAAGTTATGGCTGGTGTAGATTACAAGGAAATTTGCCAACAAATAGACAAAGACAATGCCGAACGTGCTAAAAAAGATGCCGAACTTAAGGAACAACAGGAACACGACCAAAAGTTAAAACTTCAACTTCTTAAAGAACAAACTGCCGAAGCGTTAAATAATGCGGGTGTAATTAGTAAAGAAGAATTTGAAAGTATTAAGGCTCAAGGTGATAGTTTGCGTGACCAAATTGTTAAGGCAAAAGCAGAGAAAAAAGCGGAAAAACAAGCGGACGAAACAGAAAAGAATGTTGAAGCCGAAATTGAACAAAAAATAGCTGAAACAAGTAAGATGGAAGAAAAACCAGCAGAAAAAAATGTAGAACAACCTAAAAAACGTAAAACTACTGCTAAAAAGAAAAACGAAGACAAGAAAGACAAATAATTGTTTGACAAATTACTAAAAATATATTAATTTAGTATTATCAAAAAACAAGTTTTAAGGATTATAGATATGAAAAAAATTATTTTAACAATCACATCAAGCCTAATTGGCGTACTATTAATTGCAACTATAATTTTAGCTTGCACACACTATACTGCTTATGGCATTGTAAATGATAAAGTTCAACTTATGGAAGTTTACAAAACGGGCTATATTGAAGTAGCAAAAACTTATGAAAATGCTGAGGGCAAAGATGAAGTAAAAACAGTGCTTTCTAAACTTGAAGCAAGCAGAAAAGAAAACAACTTATCTACATTGTTCCAAGGAGCTAAAGGATTTCAACCTAAGGTTGAAAACAAAGAAGTTAAAGTAAAAGAAGTTGTTGAAAACAATGACGGCGCTTACTTTGTTCACTTTGTTTATTCTAATGCTCAAGTGTTAGTATTTAATGGTAAAGATTATGTTGATGAAAACACAACAACTAAAGAAACTGTAAAGTATACCGAGTTGTGGATTGAAGTTAAAAATTCTTCAAGTTTTACAAGCTATACCATTTATCTTGTAGACCAAGGATTAGATTCTAGCCGTGCTTCAAGCAGATATCAAGTAAAATGTGTTGCACAACAAGCAGACCTTTATGCTTATATTGGCACTTTAAAAGAAGCATAAATATGAAAAAAAACCTAACTTAACTTAGGTTTTTTCATATTTACAAATAAAATAAAAGTAGGTGACATAATGAAAAAAGTATTGTATTCAATAAATCCACAAGAATATCCTGATATTGAATTAGATTTTATAGAAACTACTGCATCTGAGTCTAGAAATTATACAACAGGGCAAGTTGTGGAAGCAAAGAAAACAGCTAAAGTACAAGCGACAAAATTAAAAGAAGATACTGTTGTTGATACAAGAGTGCGAACTGTTGTTGATGGCAGAGTGTATGTTTTTGAAGAAACTACTAATAAGGCTCCTGCAGGTGCAATTGTAATAACCAATCCTGACGGCGAGCAGTATGTTATTAAGGATAAATATAAAGATGGTCAATTAGTTAAAAGTGCGTCAGACCAGTTTGACGCTAAATACGACCGCACAGAAAATGGTTTTGTGTCTAAAGAAGGGGCAAGACATTTTATGCCTGTTACAGAAAACATAACATTTAAAGCAAGTTGGGGCGAACAAATTTTTGCTCCTGCAGGTTCGATGTTGTGTGTTGAATACGGCAAAGGCGAAGAATATTCCGTAACAAACTCCGCTTTTAAAAGTACATATGAAATAGAACCTAGAGTAAGGTAATTATAAAAAAACAACACATAATTTTGTGTTGTTTTTTTAATTTATGTAATTATAATATTGTTATAATTAATTAAAACCATATTAAAATAGTGCGGTTAGCAAGGGTTTGTGTTTGGTTTAAATAAGGCAAAGAAATCTGCCAAGTTGCGTTTTTTGTATTCATCAAGTAAGCCCATAGGAGATGTCGCAAATTTTTTGTGAATAAGTTGTTCGGTTGCAAGTGCACCCATAACATAACTTTCAAATTTTCCAGGGTATTGTGTTATCATAATCATAAGCCTTGTTGCTTCTTGTTTTGAAAAATGACCTAGTAGAAAATAATACATTTTAGTAAGACTATCTTGCCAGTTACCATGCAATAAGAAATTATTTATTTTAGAGTACAAAACCTTGCTGTACTTAGTGTAGGCGGTATTGTAAATATGCCAAGCCGAAAATACACTCCAGCCGTGTAAAACAAATTCCGCACCACCGTCAAAATTGTAACTTCTTTTGTAAAGTAGGGTGTTTATAATGTGCCCACGTCCTGGGTAAACATTGCCGTAAATTGAAAGTTTTAATTCGTCAAGTGATAATGTATTGCCAGCGGTTTGAATTAAAAATGAGTCCGTGTCACTATTAAACAAATGCTTTGTTATAAATTTACCAGTTCCAACATCACTTGTACAGTCAATGCGTAAATTGTCTACATCGTACTTGCCCCAAATTCCTTGGCTCAATAGGTCAAGTGATAGGTCTTTAATAATGTGCTTTGTCATGGCACGGTAATCACCTGTGTAAGGAGATGTTTTCGGCTTTATCGCTCTGCGTTTTGCATAATTTGCCAACTTTGCTTTTACTGGATTATAATAACAACCTAATAATTTTTTATAAACACCAAGCATTGGGTTTTTGCTACATTTTTTGTTGCAAGCTAAAAGTAGCATTTCCATTAAAAATTCCTTGTGGTTTGGGAATTCGGTGTTAATAATATCAAGATAGTATTGTTTTAATTCTTTTGGCATAAACATAATGCCGTTTTTTCTTTTAACAACTACATCTTTAAATGTTGCAATCTCATCAGAGGTTTTTAGCACCCTAAATGACCTTATCAACTGCTCAAATGTGAAGTTTTTGCGATAAAAATCAATTTGATAATTTAAAATGTCACGTTCTTTTGGTTCGTACAAAAAAGAGTGGTGCATAATTTCTTTGTATGCATTGTTGTCAAAGGCAATATTAAATTTCCAATTTCTATTTGTAAATATATCCATATTTAAAGTATACACAAAAAATTTTATTTTGTGAAATAAATAACGATATTTTTTATGGTGCAATAATTGGGACTATAAAAATGTGGAAAGTTGAAAGTGGGATTGCGGTTGATTATATCTTTAAATGAAATCACAGATTGAAAAATAATATAAATTAGTTGGTTGAATAGCCCTAAAAAACAAAAAGTGTTGCAAAAGGGACAGTTCTTTTTCAAAATGCTTGACAATATATTTATAATGTTATAGCATTATAATGCTAAAAAGGGGAAATATGGCAAGACAAAAACGTAAAACAAGTGAATTAGGGCTATATACCGTTGTACTTCGCACCAAAAAATTATGTTTTAAGGAAGATGAAGCGAAGCGCATGTTTTTTGCCACCCTTAAAACAATTAAAGAAAAAGACAACACACAAATTTTGTGTTATGCCATTGGCAACAAGGACGCATATCTTGTTGTGAAAGAGAGCGAAAGCGGACTCTCAAATTTCGTTAAAAAACTTTGTATTAGTTTTACAAGTAAATTTAAAAAGCACAACAAATCAATTTCAAGTGTGTTTTACGATAGGTATTTAAGTGAACCTATTAACAACAATAGTGATATGCTAGAAAGCATTGTTAACATCCATTTGCTTAAAGACAAAACCGATGCCAGGGGCAAAAACTTAGGTTTTGTTACTAGTTATGATAATTATTTTAATGACGAACTTATTAACTCAAACCTTGTTTTGGAAGTTGTGGGAAAAGACGACTTTGAAAGGCTTCACCATAAGAGCCAACCAGCCGAACAGGTTATGGTTTTTGAAAAACTTACAGACAAACAAATTGCGGATTACATATTTTACACCTACAACATTCGTGCAACAGAACTAAATAAAATAAGCAAACCGCTTCTTAACGAGATGCTTACACAAGTGGTTAAAATCACTAAGGCAAGCGCAAGACAAATAGGCAGGGTCACTAAAATATCACTAAGATATTTGTGGGGACTATTTAAGAAAAAAGACGATAAAGAAGAAAACAATAAAAAACTGGAAACAGTAAAGGAAAGCAAATAAAATGAAAAAAGGATTCGGAAAGAGATTTTGGATAAATCTTGTGGTCATCATTGTGGTGGGCATTTTTTCCGGATACTTTGTTGGCAACTTTTATGTTAATAGATATATGGGGGGAGTTAAAGCGGACATACTTCCTAGCGAAGAAGCAATTCGAGATAACGTAAACACCGTGCTAAAGAAAAACAAAGGCAAATCGCCATCGCAAATATCTGCCACCGACAATATGATTTTGGCGGAATACTATCTAAATCAACGTGACTATGTAAAACGTAGCACATATGGTGATGTTAAAGCAGCTGGTGTTACACAAAAACTTGTTAGTAATAAGGCACTAGTAAATGGCGAGTACTATAGCGAAGAAATTAGCCAAGGTATGGTTAACCTTGCTACCAAGTATTATCACACTAAGGGCTCTAATACAGTTAGTGTGTATAAGGGCAGTGTTGATAAAGAGCTTAACACCAATTATGATGGTGTTACTCCAAATAACATGAACGTAGACGACTTTAATGCTCAAAACGGTGTTAAGGCTACATACTTTTTAAACTACATTGTTAGTAGCAACACAGTGCTTGCTCAAAACTACGTTGGCAAGTCAAAAGTTGGTGCTACAGTTGCAGGCAGAGAAGGAAGAAAATACGACAAAGAATTGTATGTGTTTACACTTACACTTGATAATAGTTATTCGGTTAAAAACTACATGTACAAGATTAAACAGACATCTAATAGTAGTGAGTTCCCGGGGTTTAAAAGCATCGAACTTACTTTTATGATTGACGATGACTTTACACTATATGAAATTTCGTACAATGAAGTATACAATGTTAATATTGCCGTACTTGGTCAAGTTACAACTACAGGCAAAATAATTGACCTATTTGATTACGATAATAGTTTTGTAATTCCTAGATAAAAAATCTAAATAAGGAGAAAAATGAAAAACCCAGCTTTAAAAAAGAAAAAGAATTGGCGTAATTTGCTTATGTATATTGCTACATACATTGTAGTAACTTTTTCTGTTGCTTTTGTGGTTGTGTCTTTCTCCAACAAAACTTTCTCATCAAATGCTAGTATTTTAAAACCACAAGATAGTAGCACTCTTGGTATGGTTGTTACAAAACTTATGGAAACCGAAGATGCCAAGATTAAATTAACCGCTTCTGCTAAAAGTGGCGACACAACAGTAGAACTTGAAGCCAATGTTTCGCTTATGATTTACTCTGGCTTTAGCGGTGTTGATGTTAAGGTTGATACTAAAGTTAAAGTAAATGACATGGTTACTAATGCGGTTGTAATTTACAAAGATAATGTTGCATATGTTAGCATTGGCGACCAACACTATAGCATGAAAGCAAGTAGCATTGTAAGTGCGGGAATGGGTGTGCTTAACTTGTGCGGGGTTGACCTAGACCTTAGCGGTGACATTATGTCAAGTTTTGATATGAGCATGATGGATAGCATTGGCGACCTTATCACCGAAGAAAAAACCGATAACGGAATGACACTTACATTCACTGCCACCGATGATGTAAAACTAGACATTAATGTGGATAAAGATTACAACATTTTAAATGTTAAACTTCAAAAAACAAAACTACAAGGAATAGACCTTGATGCAAATATAGATTTTGTGGAAACCAACACAAAAACAACTGTTAGTGTAGATAACCTAGTTGATTACACCGACTTAAGTGAAAGTTTTGGTGTAATGGAAACAATATTCAACACAGTTAAGGGTGGCAAAATGTCACTTGGCTTTAACGAGTATGGTGTTGATATGCTAGCAAGCCTAGACCTTACAAATGGCTTTGCAGGAAAAGTAAATGTAAAAGCACTAGAAAAAGACTTCTCACTTACATACCTTAATAATTATATATACTTAGATACAAACATTATTAAATTAAAAGCACAACTTCCAAAACTTGACATTGCAAAACTAAAAGACCTTGGAACTAATAGTATTAACATTAACGAAAATCAGATTGAACAGTTAAAAGATACAGCAAAAACATTTGCTCAATCACTAAAAACATTTAAACTTACTACCGTAGAAAAAACCGATTTTGGATATTCTACAATTGTAGGTGATGTAGAACTAAAATTTGTTGTAAATAGCGACAACATATTAAAAGAAATTCAAGTTGTTGAAAATGGAAAAACACATAGTGTGTATATTTCAAATACAGCCGATATTCAAGTGGCTGACGACACTTATACACTTGTAAATGACTTTGAATTTTTAGTAGAACCAATCAAACAAATCATAAACGAAAAACACATTGAAAGTAACATTGAAATTGCATACAATGGCACAATAGCAAATGGCACATTGGTGGCAGATTTTAATGGCGACCCATATATGCAAATTAACACAGAATTTGGCGGACTTTCAATTGCTGTGACTTTAAATGAAAGTGGTGTATTTGTAAAAGCAGGCGATGTTAAGGTAAAACTAAATTACAACAATATTATTGATATTGTAAATAGCCTTGATATTAATAGTGACACAAATAACTTTGTAAAGGAACTTCTTAACTACACAGTTAAGTTTACAAATGTAAACAATCAAAAACTTGTGGCATCTTACAAACAAACAACAATTAGTGCTGTTGCTGATAATGGCATGCTAAAGTGTGTTGAAGTAAAATTAGGTGATATTAATATTACATTAAGTAAAACCACAGATGTAAAGATTGAAAATAACTTTGATGACTTTGAAGAAATTGTAATTACATCGCAAGATGTTGAAAAGGTATTAGACTTAATTAATACTAAGACATACTCACTAAGTGGCAGTGTAAAAGTTAAAGATAACACAATTGATTACAATATTGCACTTGACTTTACTAATGGTATTAACAATGTACTAGCTCAAGCACAAGTAAATGTGTTTGGCAAAACACTAAATGTGAATGTTCAAGACGGCAATGTGTATGTTAAATTTGACACAATTAAAATTGGTGGTTCATTTGAAGATATTAGCGACATTATTAATAATGTTATGAGTCTGGTAGGGGACACAAAACTTGATAGCAATATCACACTAAACTTACAAAAACAAGACAGTAAGATTGTTGCCACACTAAATGCTGGTGACGTAAATGTTAAGGCAATTATTGATTTTACTGACCTTAGTGTTAAGGTGAAAGTAAATGATGTTGATGCTGACCTTAACTTAAATAAAGGCGGAGTTGTAACAAAACTAACCGACCGTGAGATTAAATACTACACACTTAATATGGAAAATATTTATAGTGTTGTAAATAGCCTTATTAACACTGCGAGTGCTAAAAACATTAAAGCGGTTGTTAACCTAAATATAGATGACAAAGCATATGTTGTTAATGTTTACTATGTAAATAATGGCAGTGCTACTGTTAAATTTGAAACAACTATTGAAGGAATTAAAGTTTGGGGCTACTTGCTAGACGGCAAAGTGTATGTTAATGTATTTGACATTTGCTTTATGCTTGACCTAAATAATATGGAAAAACACCTTGACCAAATTAGCGAAGTGTTTGGCATTAATCTAAACGCTAGTAAAGATTTGGTTAAAGTAGTAAATTGTCTAGATTTGTCGAAACTACAAAATCTAGAAATTACCAAAAACTTATTAAATATTACAATTTCTGACATTGATGTTAGAGTTTCGACTTACAACGACTTAATCTCAAGAATCAGGATTAATTACAACAATATTAGCGGAAATGTTGCAATTTACTATCCAAAACAACAAGAATTTAATATTGTTAATAATAGAATTATTGAATTAGACGATGTTGTGAAAGTTGGAAATGCTTTCTATAACACATTTAAGAATAAATCAATCTCTGGCGACATTGACTTAAATCTTGAACTATTTAATGAATTTAACACAATCAATATAAAATATGGTGTTAAGTTTGACGGAGAAATTAGTGGTTATATAAACACTACATTTAAAGGACTTGACGTAAATATTTATTATGTAAACAAAACATTTTATCTAGACGTTATTGGCTTAAAATTAAAACTTGCGTTTGACGATATTCCAAGCATGTTAAACTGGATTAACTGCAAGTTTAACACCAACTTTAATGTTGATAGCCTATTTGACGATTTTGATGTTTCTACAATTAGCCTAGACTTCTTAACAAGCGTTGTGTTTAGTGATGGCGTTGTAAATGCAAGATTGTTTGATAAAGTTGACTTAGTGGCAGAATACGCTAATAGTTTTAATAGAGTTAAGTTTAATGCCGGTAGCATTAGTGGAACATTGTATGTGACCGACTTTGACAATTTTACATTAAATAATGTTGTTGATAGTGATTATGCTAATTACACAAGCCTTACAAATATTGTAGACGCAGTGTATGGTACAATTAGCGAACGTCAATTTGATATTACCGCAAATACAAACGTGTTTAGAAACAATGCAAAATATTATGACGTAGATTTAAGCCTTGTGCTTAATATTATAGAACAACTTGATAGTACGAACTTGGAAGCAAGTGGTGTAGCAAGAGTAAGTGGAGAAAAGAAAGTTAAACTTGATTTAGGTTACTTTGACCACAAGTTGTATGCTAATTATGACGGCTTAAAAGTAAGCATTCATAAAGATAATATTAAAGAAATTTTAGGTATTGTGCTTACAGTATTAAATGTGGATACATCTAATATTCCAGTGCTTAATAATCTAAAACAAGAATTTGATATTGATACCGATAATTTGTCGCAAATTGCTCCAAATCTAAGTAATATTAACCCACTAAATTATTTGGAATACATTAAGAATATTGGTGTTAATGAAAATGCAATTGAAATTACACTTAATGGTGCTCGCCTTAACGGTGACCCACACTTTAACCCAATCGTAAGGCTTGAAATGGCAGGCGGAAAACTTGCTAATGTGAGAATTAACAAACTTTATACTGGTGTCACTGCTGATGAAAATATTACAATTAATATTACATTAAATGAATACAAAGGTATCACAAAAGTTGTTGATAGTGAATATATTGACATCTCTAATAGTTCGGATATTATTAGAGCATTTGTAAACACATCTAGCATGAATGACTATCACATTAATGGTAATGTTATCATGAATCTAAAACTTGGTGGCTTAGAGATTAATGCGGCAAAACTTGATGTAGATGTTAAGGTGAAACTTGATAAAAATAAAAAGCCAATTATTGCAGTTGAAATAGGCAAGTACCCATTAATTGGTCTTGTAAATAATAGCAACACTAACGGTGTAGGTGATACAGGACTAGGATTTATTAGCCAACGTTATCGTAGCATATCAATTTATTATGCCAATGGCGAAATATACCTTCAAACATCAGATGAAAAATGGGGCGCTTACAAACAACTTGACCGTGTTACTAAGGTTACACCTAAGTACTTAGTTGATAATATTAATTACTACATGCAATGGTTGATGGGCTTTACTGATACAATCCAATCTAAAATTAACGAAGCAATTGAAACCAGCAAAACCAATAAGGCAAATGCAATTAATGACGGCTCTTATGATTATAGTAATGTTATTCTAAATTATGTTAAGAATGGCAATACTCACTCGTTTGATGTTAACATTGGAAAACTTGCTTACAATAACGACCTTGGCAAATTACATATTGACTTGTCTACTGTAAATAATGCAAGTACAGGCAATAAAGATTATTTGGGCACTATCAACTTTAACCTTGATTTATTAAATAGCCTAATCATCTTGAAGACCAATAATGATAGTAATTTAAAACTAACCGATATTGGAAACAGTGCAGATGTTTCTAAAGCACTTGTGGCTTTAAGCAACTCTCGCTTCCAATTAGATGGAGAGTATGAAAAAACTGGTACAGGAAACTGGCAAATGGCAAATCAAGGCGAACGCACTGTTATTCTATATGACGGCGAAACTCAAGTGGGCAGTTTGACAGGTTTAATTGGCACAGCAATCGCACTTCCAAGCTATCCAAACAAAACAGTTGACAACGGAACAAGTGAAAAGGTATACGAGTTCTTGGGCTGGTTTACATCGGACGGAACAAAGTACACCTCAACAGCATATCCAAGATATGACACCGTGTTGTATGCTAAGTGGAACTTAATTAGTGATAGGGCATATCACACAATTAAGTTTGAAACCAACGAAAATGTTTCGGCAGAAAGTATCACACGTCTTACTGGCGAACAAGTTAATTTGCCAGTACTTAAAAACATTGAAATGGAACTTGACGAAACTACATCAATTCTAAAAGTGTTTAAGGGCTGGTACTTAGACGAAACCTTTACAACCTTGTACAACTTGGATACAATGCCTAACAAAGATGTTACTTTGTATGCTAAGTGGGAAACAGTAGAAACAAAAACTTATCACGTAAGCATTTATAGTGCAGGAATTGAAGTGTATAATGCAAAAGTTCAAGCGGGTGTAAGTTTTGAATTCCCAGTAAGCAATTACTTTAAAGAAGATACACTATATTACTTAGACGAAACCTTTACAATTAAGGTGACGGATTTTGTGATTAATAGTGACACTACTTGGTATGCGAAAAACAAATACAAATACACAATCTACTCTAAATACACTACACTAAATGGTGGCGAATATAACAATGTAGAAAGTGTTTACGAAGGAAGCACAATTACACTTCCAACTTACACAAATTACGAAATCAACAATATTTCTTACACAACCGAATATCACTTCATGGGTTGGAGTAAAGATGGCAGTGAAACCCTTATTAAAGGAAACACTGTTGTAGATGCTGGCGATAGTAGTTATACAGCAGTGTGGGAAGTTAAGGATTACTGCATTGCTACATTTAATGTAAGTGCATGGGTTAAACCTGATTGGTGGAAACCTTCCAGACTACTTAAAGATAAACAAGTTAGCTTAGGCAATGTGTCAAATACCAACAACACCAATAAGGTGAAAATAGAAAAAGGGACAAAGCTAGTGTTTAGTAATTTTGTTGCAGAAACAACCCATTCTTATGGAACAAAGTACAACTTTGTTACTGCTGGCTGGACAGATGGCAATGTTCAAAACATTTACGATGGAAGTTATGCAATTGACAGTTTGGAAATTGGTAGTCACATTACTTTAAATCCAGTATGGAAACATAAATAAAAATTAAAAGACCTTGAGTATTTACAAGGTCTTTTTTTCTGTTGGTTGTAGTTTAACTAAAAATTGGCAAAAATTATAAACAAACATCGAAATTTATGTGTATTTACTTTGTAGCAGGTAAGAAGTTTGCTTGACTTGAAAAACAAATAAAAGATATAATTAATAATACTTTATAATGCTAGTATTATCATATGAAAGGAAAGATTTATGAAACGAAAAAATTGGTATCCGCTAGACAATGCAGCTAAAATATATCCGCCTGTTAGTAATTATATGCGCCCAAGTACTTTTACACTCACTGCTGTGTTAAAAGAAACTGTAGATAAAGATGTTTTACAACAAGCAACCAATGAAATTTTAAATAGATTTGAAAGTTTTAATGTAAAATTAAAACGTGGTATTTTTTGGTATTATTTGGAAGAAAATAATCGTCCATTTACGGTGGAAGAAGAACCAGCATATACACTTAAATACATCGACCAAATTGAAAATAATGGTTACTTATTTAGGGTGTATTATAAAGAAAACCGTATTACAATGGAAGTTTATCATGTGCTAGCCGATGGAACAGGTGCACTAGATGTGTTTAAAAGCCTTGTTTTTGAATACCTTCTACTAAGTGGTAAAAAAGTTGAAAGCGAAAACAAAATTCTTACTTGTGTGACCCCATACACTTTTGATGAAAGCAATGATGCCTTCAACAAACTATGTGATGCAACAAAATTAAAACCAGAAAAAGAAAAAAATGCTTTTAAGACTGATGGCACTCCATTTAAGTATGACGGCTGTGGAATAATTACAGGCAAAATTAACACTGCTCAATTAAAGGCTGAAGCAAAAAAATATGATGCAACAATTACTGCATATTTAAGTGGATTATATATGCACTGTATTTATGAATCGTTTATTAAGGGTAAAAAAGTTAGCAACAAACTTGTAAAACTTCTTATTCCTATTAATATGCGAAAACTTTACGACACACACACGCTTAGAAATTTTGCGATGTTTTGTAGGCTTGGACACAACTTTGAAGAAGAAATTTCACTTGATGAATGTATTGAACTTTGTAAACAACAACTTGCTAGTGGGCTAGACAAGCAAAAACTTGATGCGCAGGCTTATAGCAATGTTAAACAAGAAAAAAATTGGTTGTTAAAAATTGTGCCACTATTTTTAAAAGCAATTGTTATGCGTATAGCATACAATTATTTGGGCGACAATTTGCATTCGGCAAACCTTAGCAACTTGGGAGTTGTTGATTTGCCAGAAAGTATGAAACCTTATGTTGACGATTTTATTTTCACGCTTGGCCCAAGTTTTTCGTGCAAAACACACTTGGCGCTAATTGGCTACAACGATCATGTTAATGCAAGTTTTAGCAGATTGTTTGTAGAAAACAAGTGTGAAAAAATGTTCTTTTCCACCCTTGCAAGTAAGGGTATTGATGTAGAAGTTAGTAGTAATTATTGGGAGAAAAACTAATGAAACATTGTGATAAATGTAATGTAAATGTTAATAGTAATAGTTTGGTTTGCCCACTTTGTTATGGCGAACTTCATGACGATGGCAAGCCTAATATTCCACTATATGATGAGTGTAGTAAAAAACCTAAGATTGGGGTGAAAGGTCATTTTGTAACACGTCTTTTTGCTTTGCTTTCAATAATCGCAATTGCCGTGTGTTTGTTTATAAACATTGTTACTAAGGGTAAGCCCTGGTCGTTTATTGTAATAAGTTCCATTATTTATTTGTGGGTGTTAATTCGCCATACAATATTGTCGCTTCGTAATACTTTTGAAAAGGTGTTTCTACAACTTTTGTGTCTGGCACTATTACTTGTTTCCACAAGTTTTATGTCGGCAGATAAGGGTTGGTTTTTAAATTATGTTTTACCTTCAATGTTAATTGCTGCCAGTGTTGCACTTTTGCTTGTGTTGTTTATCAGTGGAAAAAGAAAATTATATTTGTTTAGTTTTTTAATAATTTTTCTTATTATGATAGTTGTGGGTGCAATATTCTGGGGCACAAAGTTTGCAGAATTTAAACTACTTTATCAAATATTGGTAATACTAAATGCACTTATTGTGCTTGGTATTATGCTAATGGATTTCAAAACAGTAAGACAAGAATTTTTAAAGAAATTTCACTTATAATAAGATGTGGCGATTTAAGCCACATTTTGTGTATATTGTAAAATTTTAATTTAACAACAATTAAAAGGGGATAATGTTTTTATGAAAAATCGTAATCAATTAGATAAAAAATACACTTGGGATACCTCGCATATTTACAAAGACCTAGACGAATTTAATAAAGACCTTAAAATAGTGGAGCAGGGTGTAAATAAAATAGGTGAATTTAAAGGGAAACTTGGCAACAAAAAAGACCTTTTAAACTATTTTAACTATATGGAAGAACTATCTAAAATCACCGAAAAACTTGGTGCGTATGTTTACCTAAATCACTCTGAAAATATGGAGGACCAACAATGGGTAAAATTACTAAACGTGCTAGGAAATATTGAAACAAAACTTGGTGTTGCTGATAGTTTTAGTGATAGTGAATTACTTTCACTTGGAGATAAAAAGCTTGATGAGTATATTGCCGACCCTGATTTTAAGGTGTTTAAATTAGACCTAATAGAATTAAAACGTAGTCGTGACCATGTTTTGCCAGAAGAAATAGAAAAAATTATGTCGGCGAGTGGTGATTTTGCTGGAGAGTTTAGCGATATTTTTGATAACATTGATGCAATTGATGTAAAGTTTAGCCCATTTGAAGTTAATGGCAAAAAATACGTGGTTAATAATAGTAATTACTCACTACTGCTTGAAAACAAAAATCCAGAAGTAAGAGAAAAGGCGTTTTTAAGTTTGTTTGGCGGATATATGGGGCTTCAAAACACCATTGCAACCAACTACATTGCCAATGTTAAAAAGAATAAATTTTATACTAATATGTATAAGTTTCAAGACCGATTGTCGCAAAGTTTGTTTAGTGGAAACATGCCACAATCTCTTTACGACCAGTTGATAAACGAAGTGAGAAACAACACTCCTTTGTTACACAAATACTTGGCACTTAGAAAAAAACTTTTGGGGCTAACCACACTAAAACACAGCGACTTACGTGTCGCAGTTGTGAACAATGCAGAAAAACCAAACTACAATCAAATGACCGATACAATTTTAAAAGCACTTTCGGTTATGGGGGAAGAGTACACAAGTGTTGTAAAAAAAGCAATTGCTAATCGTTGGATTGATGTGTATCCTACACTTAATAAAGATACTGGCGGTTATTGCTTGGGAGTATATGGTGTTCACCCTTACATTCTACTAAATACGGTTGATAATTTAGAGAGTATGTTCACATTAGTTCACGAAATGGGACATGCAATGCATTCGTATTTTAGTGATTTAAGGTTGCCTTACAATTTATCGCAATACCCAATTTTCTTAGCGGAGATTGCAAGCACAACCAACGAAGTTTTGCTTTTAAAATATCTTTACAACAAGGCAACAACTAAAAAAGAAAAAATCTATTTGCTAGATAAATACTTGCAAATGTTTAGAACAACAATATTTAGACAAACAATGTTTAGCGAATTTGAAGACTATGCACATAAACTTGTTGAAGGTGATAAGCCAATAAGCAAAGATGTGCTTGTAAGTAAATATGGCGAGCTTGTAAAATTTTATCACGGCAGTGCGGTTAAAAACTGCAAAGAAATTGCTTACGAGTGGCTAAGAATTCCACATTTTTATCGTAGTTATTATGTGTTTAAATATGCTACTGGGCTAATTAGTGCTATTAGTATTGCTAATCATATTTTGACCGATAGTAATTTTGCTAAAAAGTATATTGACGGGTTTTTAAGTGCTGGAGGAAGTAATTATCCGCTTGAAATACTTAAAGGTGTTGGGGTAGACCTAACAACGGTTAAACCTTACGAAGATGCTTTTGGTGAAATGAAGTGGGCACTATCCGAACTAAAAAAACTTATTTAGTGTAATAATGAATTGCCAAAGCAGTAAAATGTTTGACAAATAAGCGATTGTAATTTTATAATAAACTAAATGTAAATTTAAAAGGGGTGTATATGTCGGACAAACTAAAGATTGGCATAGTCGGTGTTGGTGCTGTAGGTACTGTTTTTGCACTGCTACTAAAAGAAAAGGGTTATGATGTTGAAATCACTAAGAAAAACACGCTTGGTCTTACAATTGACAACAATGTTAATTTAGAGATTAATGGTGCGTTTGGAAACCGTAGTTACCTTGTGCCATATATGCAAAACAACAAGTTTTCAAACACTAAAGATGTGTTATTCATATTCACAAAGTCTTGTGCTGTTGAAGAAGCTTTTAATGATGTTAAAGATTATCTTAGCCCAAACGGTGTTGTGGTGGTTGTGCAAAATGTGTTTAATTACAACGAGTTAGACAAGACATTGCCACATGGTAGATTTGTTCCTATTGTAATTGATTTTAATGCAATAAGGCTTGATGAAAATCATGTTAAGGTTTTGCATGGTGGGCATATTCACTTGGGCGCAATATCAGAAGAAAGCAAAGTGTATTTGCCATTCTTAAAAAACATCTTGTCTTGTGTTAGCGAAGTTGTTGTGGAAGATGATATGCCATCATTTGTTGTTAGTAGGTTTATCCTTAGCAACACAATTTCATCGGTATGTGCACTTACTGGATACAAACTTGGTAAAACACTTGAAATAAAACGTGCGAGAAAAATCTTTGTTGCTTTGGTTGAAGAACAAGTTAAAACCTTTAAAGCGGCAGGAATAAAAATAATTTCTTATAGCGAAACATTAGACTACGAACAGTTTGTAGAAAAAAGCTTTGCTGGTCTTAGATATCGTGGAAAAATGTTTTCAAGACTAATTAAACAAAATGGCGAAATGGTAAGTAGTACCCTAAGAGCATTAGAAAACAAACAACCAACAGAGTTGGAAAGTATGTGTGCTCGTGTTGTTGAACTTGCTAAACAACACAATATTGAAGTGCCATATTGTGAAGCTGTTGCTAATATGCTTAGCGATGTTGAAATGGGAAAACGTGGAATATATGTAGAAAATTTAGACGACCCTATATTTATAGAATTGGAGAAAAGAATATGATAATAGATGAAATTAAAAAGGCAAATATTGAAGCATTAAAAAAACACGACAATAATTTGCGTAGCATTTATAGTGTGCTTATGAATAAAATTATGTTGGCTAATATTAATGCTAGAGCCAACGAAACAGAACTAACAGATGTTGACGTTGTTAAGATTATTCAAAAAACAATTAAAGAACTTGACGAAGAAGCCGAAAACTATAAAAAAGTTGGAAATACCGAAGAATTTGAAAAAATTGGTCTTCAACGTAATGCCCTAGAAAAATATCTTCCTACAATGCTTAGTAAAGATAAAATTAAAGAAATTATTATGGGCTTAGACGACAAAACAGTACCTTCAGTTATGCGTCACTTTAAGACAAACTACGCAGGTCAATGTGATATGAAGGAAGTTAGTGAAGTTTTAAAATCTTTGCAATAACCATTGCTTTAAACTTTTTAAGGAAAATAAGATAAACCTAATGTTGTGAATATTAAAACAACATAAAAATTAAATACAATATTTAAAAAGATGCTAGATTAACAAGCATCTTTTTTGTTTTTTGTATCAGCGGTTTATACTTTTTATTAATTTTAACTGCAATAAGTGAGTAATATTTAAATTTTTTAGAATTTAAAAACACCATATTTTGTGTGAATGGGCTTGGTGTTTTAAAGTGAGTTGCAAAACATTGTGTACTAATTTTAATGAATAGTAGTGTGACAAAATTCGACATTGACAAGAAGATGATAGTTTTTGACAATAAGCCATGGTTTATGATACATCACAAAAAAAATTTTAAAAAAATTTCAATTTTTTGTTTGACACTATATGGGGGTTGTGGTAGTATCGAGTTAGTAAAACACAAATTGTGGGGGTTGATAACAAAAACAAACACTATATCTTGTGTTGTGTTTCACGAACACTTTTTATAAAATATATACATAAGGAGAAAGGGAAATGATAACAAAAATTAGAAAAAGAGATGGAAGGCTTGCCGATTATGACATCACAAAGATTGAAAATGCAATTGCTAAGGCAATGATGAGCATTGGCGATGGCGAAATTAAAGATTGCAAAAAAATGGCAAGAATTACGGAGTTGTATCTTAATGAGAAGTTTCCAGATAAAATTCCGTCAGTTGAAGATGTTCAAGACATTGTTGAAAACGTTTTAATGAAGAATGGCTACGAAGATGTTGCTAAGGCTTATATTATATATCGCCGTGATCACGAAAAAATTAGAAACATTAACAACACATTCCTTGACTACAAGGCAACTGTTGATAAGTATCTTAAACTTGCCGATTGGCGTGTTAAAGAAAATAGCACAGTTACATATTCGGTTGGTGGTTTAATTCTTTCTAATAGTGGTGCAATTACAGCCAATTACTGGCTAAGCGATGTGTATGATAAAGAAATTGAGCAAGCACATAAAAATGCCGATATTCACATTCACGACCTTAGCATGCTTACAGGATACTGTGCTGGTTGGTCGCTAAAACAACTTATCAAAGAAGGTCTTGGTGGTGTTCCGGGCAAAATTACAAGTAGCCCAGCACGTCACCTAAGCACACTTTGCAACCAAATGGTTAATTTCCTTGGCATTATGCAAAATGAGTGGGCAGGCGCTCAAGCATTCTCATCGTTTGACACATATTTAGCACCTTTTGTTAAGATTGATAATCTTACTTACAAACAAGTTAAACAAGGTTTGCAGTCATTTATATATGGTGTAAATACTCCAAGTCGTTGGGGCACACAAGCACCTTTTACCAACATTACACTTGACTGGGTTGTTCCTAATGACTTAGCCGAACTTAACGCAATTGTTGGTGGAGAAGAACAAGACTTTAAGTACAAAGATTGTGCTAAAGAAATGGCTATGATTAATAAGGCCTTTATTGAAATCATGATTGAAGGTGATGCAAATGGTCGTGGTTTCCAATACCCAATTCCTACATATTCAATCACTAAGGATTTTGATTGGAGCGAAACCGAAAACAACAAACTATTGTTTGAAATGACAACCAAATATGGCACTCCATATTTTAGTAACTACATTAACAGTGATATGGAACCAAGTGATGTTAGAAGCATGTGTTGTCGTCTTCGCCTAGACCTAAGAGAACTTCGCAGAAAATCTGGCGGATACTTTGGAAGTGGTGAATCAACAGGTAGTGTTGGTGTTGTTACAATAAATATGCCACGTATTGCATATCTATCTAAATCAGAAGATGAATTTTTTGACCGTCTTGCACACATGATGGATATCTCTGCAAGAAGCCTAAAAATTAAACGTGAAACAATTACAAAACTTTTGGAAAACGGCTTGTATCCTTACACAAAACGTTATCTTGGCACATTTGCAAATCACTTCTCAACAATTGGTTTGGTGGGAATGAACGAAGCATGTTTGAATGCTGTGTGGATTGGACAAGATTTAACACACGAGGAAGCACAAGAGTTTACTAAAAAGACCCTTAACTTTATGCGTGAAAGATTATCAATGTACCAAGAAGAGTACGGCGACCTTTACAATTTGGAAGCAACTCCAGCCGAAAGTACATCGTATAGACTTGCTAAACACGACAAAGAACGTTGGCCAGATATTATTACTGCTAATGACGATAGTAAAGTGCCATATTACACCAACTCAAGTCACTTGCCAGTAGGCTATACTGACGACCTATTTAAAGCACTAGATATTCAAGACGAACTTCAAACATTGTATACAAGTGGAACAGTATTCCATACATTCTTGGGGCAACGTCTTGAAAGTTGGAAAGCAACAATGAATTTAGTAAGAAAAATTGCCGAAAACTATAGACTTCCTTACTACACAATTAGCCCAACATATTCTGTGTGCGCTAATCACGGTTATCTAGACGGCGAACAAAAAACTTGCCCAATCTGCGGAGCACCTACCGAAGTTTATAGCCGTATCACTGGCTACTACAGACCAGTAAACAATTGGAATGACGGCAAAGCACAAGAATATCTTGATAGAAAAACTTATGACATTGGCAATTCAAAATTAGAACATTGCCACAAAAAAGATTGTGAATGCACTTGCCATGACGAAGAAAAACACGGCATAGAAGTGGTAGAAAAACCAATGCTATTCACAACTCCAACTTGCCCAAACTGTAAAATGGCAAAAGCATTACTAAAAAATGCTAATTACGATTACGAAGCAGTTGATGCAATGGAAAATAAGGAACTTTGTGAAAAAATGGGCATTAAAAATGCACCTACACTAGTTGTTCCTAATGGCAATATGCAAATGATGTTTGAAAATGTTAGCGACATTAAGAAATATTTGGAAGGTTTGAAAAAATAATTATGTTTGATATAACAATAATTGGCAGTGGGGTGGCAGGAATGACTGCCGCCCTTTATGCTTTAAGAAGTGAAAAAAAAGTTTTAATTCTAGAACGTGAAACATATGGCGGACAAATTGCAAAGTCGCCAAAAGTTGAAAATTACCCAACATTAAAGAGTGTGTCAGGCTACGAACTATCTGATAAAATATTTGAACAAATTAACGACCTTGGTGTAACTTTCGAGCTAGAAGAAGTGCAAAAGCTTGAAAAACAAGGCGATATTTTTAAGGTTACTACCGATTATCACACTTATGATAGTAAAAGTGTTATTATTGCAAATGGTGTAAAACCACGTATGCTAAACCTTGAAAACGAAGAAAAACTTTTAGGCAAGGGAATTTATTATTGTGCAATTTGTGACGGCCCGTTCTTTAAAGGACAAGATGTTGTTCTTGTGGGTGACGGAAATAGTGCAATGCAATATGCATTATTGCTAGCAGGATTTTGCCATAAGGTTAGAATGGTTACAATGTTTGATAAGTTTTTTGGCGAAAAAAGCCTAGAAGATGCAATTAGAGCCAACAAAAAAATTGAGATTATTCCTAATGCAACAGCAAGTAAGTTGATAGGTGACGTTAAGCTTGAAAAGGTTGAGTTTACTAAATCAAACGGCGAAAAGTTTATTTTAGACACTCCTGCACTTTTTGTTGCGATAGGTCAAGTGTCCGACAACGATATGTTTAAGGAATATGTTGATTTAGACAAAGCAGGTTACATTAAAGCGGACGAAACCTGCACCACAAAAACACCAGGCTTGTTTGTTGCTGGCGATTGCCGTGCTAAAAAGATTAGGCAAGTTGCTACCGCAATTGGAGATGGTGCAGTGGCTGGTTCGCAAGCTGTAAATTATGTTAATTCATTAAAGTAAAACAAAGGAGAAGTTATGGATATTTTGGGCTTAGAAAAACTATCAATGGTTGATTATGGCGACTTGTGTTGTGCTGTTGTTTTCACTGGCGGTTGTAATTTTAAATGTCCGTTTTGCCATAATTCATCGCTTGTCGAAAACAACGTAGAACCACTTGATACACAAGATGTTTTTGATTACCTTGTTAAAAGAAAAGGTTTTCTTGATGGTGTTGTTGTTAGTGGTGGTGAGCCTACAATTCACCCAGATTTGCCAGAGTTTTTAAAATCATTAAAAGAAATTGGTTTTAAAGTAAAACTTGATACTAATGGCACAAATTATAATATGCTAAAATATTTAATTGACCAAAAACTTGTAGATTTTGTGGCCATGGATATTAAAAATTCGCCCAATATGTACCCTGATACTTGCGGAGTAAAGGGGCTAAAATTGGACAATATAATTAAAAGTGTTAATCTACTAAAAAGCGGAGTTGTAGACTATGAATTTCGCACAACTTTGGTGAGAGATTATCATACAACACAAAGCATTACTGAAATGGGGGAACTTGTAAAAGGTGCTAAAGTGTTGTATCTTCAAGAATTTGTAGATAATGGCACAACAATTAAAAGCGGTTTAAACGAAGTAGAAAAAACCACCGCATTAGAGTTTAAAAACATTCTTGAAAATTGTGTGGATAAAGTATTTTTACGTGGCTATAAATAACCTAAACAAGTTAAATATTAATATCATAATTAAAAATATAAAAAACACCTTAATGTAGTAAGGTGTTTTTTTTGTATTAAAACCTAATACTATTAAATTTTAGTACGCATAGCGGGTTTGTCATGTTTTACGTAAAAATTTCCAATGCAGTAGATTATGATTGTAAGAATGTTAATTGCTACAAGGTTGCCAATTTCAAATAGATAAAGTGACAAATCGGTGGTTGGAACAAGCCCATTGTTGATTGCAAGACGAGAGTATAGCACAAAGCATACAATCATGGTTGCAACAGTTAGGGTATACATAATAAATCCTGCAACATAAGTGCTCATGCCAGTATTAATGCACACGCAGTCATATATTACAAGCCCAACAAGTAAGCATGCAATTGCAATATAACAAATTCTAATCCATAGTGCAACATCGGTACGAAGTAACCCAATAATAAGTGTCACAACAAGTGCTAGCATTATTACAACACAGCCATAATACGCAATTGTAAGTAGGGTTTTGTTTGCGTTGTTTTTCATTTGATTAAATTCCTCCTTAAAGTTGTTAGTATATTTTTTGCAACATTTTGTCGAAATATACATTGTGGTCAATAATTAATACAACAATCAAACTATTGACTTAAAATTAAAAAAGGTATAATATTGTTTAAGTTAGGAGAAAGGTGTATGTGGGAAGCAATTTTAGATGCATTAATTGACGCATTAAAAGTATTTCCAATATTGCTGGTGTGCTATGTTTTAATTGAAGTTTTTGAATTAAAAACCGCTAAAACATTGCAAAACAGCAGGTTTTTAAAGGGCAAATTCGCCCCTCTTTTTGCTGCTGGTGTGGGGCTTGTTCCACAATGCGGGTTTTCAGTAATTGCAACAGATTTGTATACTAAAAAAAGTTTGTCGTTAGGCACACTTTTTGCACTATATATTGCCACAAGTGATGAGGCAATCCCTGTGCTATTATCCAACCCTAATAGTGCAAGCAAACTTTGGATAATACTACTTATTAAGTTTGTTTTGGCACTAATTGTGGGTTATTCAATCACATTTTTCTCACTGGTTCACAAATCAAAACATGCGGATTATGTTGAAAAATTTGGTCGCCTAAATAATAAATGTGATAGCAAAATTGAAGTGGTTGACACTGAGTGTGAGCACGATTACCTAATGGCAGAAATTACTGATGAACACCATGTTGGTTGTTGTGGTCACGAGATTGATGAAGAACAACCATCTAAGTTTAATTTTTGGCACTTTATGAAACATCCACTTTTGCATAGCCTAAAAGTGTTTGCTTTTGTACTAGTAATTAATTTGATATTTGGCATTTTGATTTATTTCATAACCGAAGCAAAATTAAACGAATTTTTAAGCACAACAATTTGGTTGCAACCACTGTTTGCAGGTCTTGTTGGGCTTATTCCAAACTGCGCATCAAGTGTTGTAATTAGTAAGTTGTTTGCAATGGGCGGACTTACACTTGGCGCAACAATCACTGGTCTTTCTGCCAATGCAGGGTTAGGGCTAATGATGTTAATAAAAGAAAATAAAAACAAAAAACAAACTATATGGATTATTGTTTCGCTATACCTAATAAGTGTTGTGGCGGGCTATATCATAACTTTGTTTTAGTGTTCAAGGAGAACATATGGAAAAATTGTTGCTACACAGTTGTTGTGGGCCATGTAGTAGTGGGGTGCTAGACCAACTTACCCCTAATTATATAGTAACTGTATTCTTTTATAATCCTAATATTTACCCAGAAGAGGAGTATGTTAAAAGGGCAGAAGCACAGCATAAGTACTTAAATCAAATTGGTGTGTCGTCTGTATTTTGTGATTACACTCCAGAAGACTATGAAAGTGTGGTTAAGGGCTTAGAGAGTGAACCTGAAGGCGGAAACAGGTGTCTAGAATGTTTTAGAATAAGACTAGAAAAAACAGCACAATATGCAAAAGAAAAAGGTTATGATGTTTTCACCACAACCTTGTCGGTTAGTCCGCATAAGGATTACATTGCCATTAATAAAATAGGGAAAGAACTTGAAGCCAAATACGGTGTAAAGTATTTAGAAGCTAATTTTAAAAAGAACGATGGCTATTTAAAGAGTATTCAAAATAGTAAACTTTATGGAATATATAGACAAAACTATTGCGGTTGTAAATATTCTATTCCAAAACAAAACTAAAACACAAACTTAATAAATAAGATAACAAAAACAAGAGCAAGTAGGTAATACGAAAAATAACTTAGCTTTTGTTTTTTTACTACCCTGTTTAAAAGATTTATGGCAAATATTCCCACTACAAAACTTACCATGCATGCTACAAGAATACTGGGAATACTAAGCGTGCTTCCGCTTTTATTAAAGTCGGCAATTGCAAGCATCATTGAGCCTAGTATAACAGGAATACTCAGTAAAAACGAAAACGTGGTTGCGTCCTTTTTATTTACCTTTAAAATTAATGCAGTTGCTATTGTGCTACCACTACGGCTAATTCCAGGGAAACAAGCTAATCCTTGAGCTAGCCCAATTACAATACTTTGAACATGTGATATGTTAATACTAGTAATGTCGCTTTCGCTAAATATTGGTGCTTTTTCGTGAATTATTGTGTTGTTTTTTATTGTGATAGTAGGTGATTGGTATTTTAGCAAAACATCGCCTTGTGCCACCTTTAATTGAGATATTGACAATAAATCTTGCTTTTCTGACAAATAGTCGGCAACTCCTAAAATAAGTGCGGTGAATATAAAACCAAATATTATAAAGTTTAGATTAAATGAATTAGTGATTGTTTTTTTTAAGATTAATGCCACAACCACTGTTGGAATTGTGGCTGTAATTAATAGTTTGTTGGTTTTACAAAATGGGTGCTTTATAAGTTTTAATATGTCTTTTCTGTACACATATATTATTGAAAAAAGTGTTGCCATGTGTAAAAAGATTGTTAGAGCAAAAGAGTTTTCGTTTATTTTAAAAAGTTCGTACACAAGTACTAGGTGTCCACTGCTACTAATTGGCAAAAATTCGGCAACCCCTTGAACAAAACCTATTACAATTGCATTAAAAAAATTTAGCATTACAATTCCACCCTTTTTAAAACATAATATTGCGTTTTTACCTAAATTATTACAAAATTTTTGTTTTGTTAAGATAGTTTCTTAATGTTATTTATTGGCTAAAAATAGGAAAAAATACTTTTAATTAAAGTATTTATGTTGTATAATTAGGTACAAGTAAAATAAAAACAAAAGTAAAAGGACAAATCATCATGAAATTAGGCGTTGTTGGACTTCCAAACGTTGGCAAAAGTACTTTGTTTAATGCCATAACAAAAAATAATATTCCAAGTGAAAACTATCCGTTCTGCACAATCGAGCCAAACACTGGTGTGGTTGCTGTGCCAGACGATAGATTAATAAAACTTGCTGAAATGTACAACACTAAAAAAATAACACCTGCAACAATAGAATTTGTTGATATTGCAGGTCTTGTAAAAGGTGCATCTAAGGGTGAAGGGCTTGGAAACAAATTTTTAAGTCACATTCGTGAAACCGATGCTATTGTTCATGTTGTAAGGTGTTTTGAAAACTCTAAAATTATTCACGTTGATGGTAGTATTGACCCTATTAGAGATATTGAAGAAATTAATATGGAATTAATTCTTGCAGACCTAGAGAGTGTTATTAAAAGGCTAGAGCGTGTGTCTAAAGGTGTTAAGGCTGGTGACAAAACTGCTGTTGCTGAAATGACACTTCTAGAAAAATTACGTACACTTCTAGAACAAGAAAAACCAGTTAGGTCGTACCCGGCGACTGAAGAAGAAAGGGAAATGATTAAGGGGTTCTTCCTTATTACAAGTAAGCCAGTAATATATTGTGCTAATGTTAATGAAGAACAAATTAAAAATCAAGATAGTGACCCTAATATTGCAAAGGTGAGAAACTATGCTGTGCTTGATAATGCCGAAAGCATTGTTGTGTGTGCTAAAATTGAAGAAGAACTTTCAAAACTTAGCGATGAAGAACTTGAAATGTTTAAGGAAGAACTTGGACTAAAAGAGTTTGGACTTGGTCAACTAATTGTTGCAAGTTATAGGCTACTTGGTCTTATTAGTTATCTTACAGCAGGCGAGCCAGAAGTAAGGGCTTGGACAATCAAACGTGGCACAAAGGCACCACAAGCAGCTGGCAAAATTCATACCGATTTTGAAAAGGGATTTATTAAAGCCGAAGTTGTGTCTTATAACGACCTAATAGAATTAGGCAGTATGGCGGCAGCCAAAGAGAAAGGCAAAGTCAGAATGGAAGGCAAAGATTACGTTGTTCAAGACGGCGATGTTATGCTATTTAGATTTAACGTATAGGAGTGTAATATGGAAGAAAAATTTAACACACCAAATGACCTTAATTTAAAGGTTACAGGTGTAAATAATCAAGAACTTATAAATGAAGATTGCTGTACATGTATCAACATTATTTTGCAAAATGATGGCAATATTCAAACAAGTTTTTTGGGCGCTCACAACCCACAAATTATTAATTGCTTAGAAAAAGCGATGAAAATGTATTTTAAAGGAATTAAGAAAACCTTAAAACATCAATTTGCCGAACTTGACGAATGTGAAGACGATTGCTGTTGTGGCGAACACGAATGTGGTTGCGGTGATGACTGCAATTGTGATGACACTTGCACCTGCGATGACAAGTGTGATTGCCACGAAGAAAAGAGTGCCAACCAACACGATTGTTGTCACGACCATAAAGGCAAAAGTGGAAATAAGGGCAAAACTGGGAAAAAGACTAAATAGTTTTTTTGAAATGTGGAAAGTTGAAAGTGAAATTGTGGTTGACTTTTTAACCATATTATTCATAGTTATAGCATTTCACAAAACATAAAAACATGAGATATAAAAACAATAAAAAACACCCTATTTTAGGGTGTTTTTCTTTATTTAATCAATATTAATTTGAATATAGTCAATATTGAATTACACAAAACTAAATAGTTCAATTTAAAAATACAAATTATGTTTAAATTATTTATTGTTGTTTTGGTATTCTTCTTCAATTTGAGTTTCTTGTGCTCGTTTGTTTGCAAGCCAAGTACGATATTCATCTTTGCTCTTTAGGGCAATTGGTAGGAAAACAGCTAGGCACAAAATAATACTTGCCACACAAGAAGCAATAATAGGAACAATGCTACGACGTTTGCCGTGTTCGTTTATAACCGAAATGTTTTTATTCAAAACATGTTTTGGAACAACGTTTTTAGACTTAATTTCGTCAACCATACTTTCTGGTGTTAGTAAATCAACTTCACGTTTAAGTTCGTCTTTAATATACTTATTCTTCATTTTTTCCTCCTTCTAAAAAGTTTTTTATTTTTTTAAGTGAATTATTATAAGACCACAACACACTTCCAAGTGGTTTGTTAACAATTTGTGCAATTTCACGATGCTTATAACCGCTAACCACATGTAGTAGCACAATTGTAAGTTCGTCTGGATTTAACACACGCTTAGCAATTTTAAACACGGGAATGTCGTTGTTTACATCTTCACTAGTAGCCACAAACTCGTTTTCTTGAAAATCTGTGGGAGTAGCACGGCTAAGTTTTTTGTGTTCGTTAATGCTAAGATTACGTGCAATTGTAAGTATCCAAGCATAACCATTGGTGTTGGGTTTAAAGTAGTTTATTTTTTCTTGTATTATAATGTAGGTAGATTGCATAAGGTCTTTGGCATCTTCGTTGTTGTTAACAACGCTCAAACATACTGAAAACACCGCCTTGTTTGTAAGTTCGTAAATCTCATCAAGAGCATCACGATTGCCAGATTGCAAATGTATTAATGCTGTGTTTAGTCTGTTTTTATCCATATCACATATATTATCTTCCTACATAAATAGTATAACACGTTTGCAGTCGTCTTGCAAGTTTTTGTGACACAATACTTATGTGATATTAAAAACCTTATTACACTATATATGATACCACTTTTATAAATAATGTAAACAATTTAAACAAAATTTTTATTTGCATTTTGTTAAATTTAATTTTTAGATATTGACATTTGGGTAAAATTAATATAGAATATGAGTAATTATTTATGGAGAAATTGTTATGAACAAAAAAATATTTAATATTTTACTAGTATGTTTAGTAACATTTATTGTTGTTTACTTTTCTTTGAAAATTACCAACTATGGTCAAAAACTTCAAGAAGAAGACGAAAAATTTAATAATACTCGCACCGCAATTACATATTGCGTTTATAGGTAGATTATTTAAAAAGATTGGGTGGATCTCAATCTTTTTTTATTTGTTTTTTTAACTTAACAAATTTTAAAAGATGAAAAAGGCACTAGAAACTTCTAGTGCCTTTTTATTAAAATAAAGTAAGTTGGGTTGAATTTTTAGCTTCTGCGATTAGTCTTTCTTGTTCGTCACGTTTTTGTTTTTCTTTTATATATGTTTCAACGCTATAAGAATATGAAGATTTTTTCAATTTAATTGGGTCTTCTACAAGTGAAAGGCTGTATTTAAAACGTGGTGTTTTGTATTTAACGTTATCGTTTTTAACAGGCACAATTATAACTTTATCTACACCAACTTTTCTATTTGAATTGTTGCTTTGCATAAGGTGGGTAAGTAGTGCAGGAAGCTCGTCAATAACTTCTGGGCTATTATGTATAATGTCGTTGATAATTTCTTTTGCTTTGTTGTGGTCAAGTGAATCTTCAACAATATTTTCTTTGGTAATATCTCTAAAAATACCTTTGTTTGTTTCGCCATAACCTTTACCATCACAATCTTTCGGGTAAATTTGTGTGTCTACTGCTTCTTGAAGCAAATAATATTGTGCTTCAGGAGATTTGTAAAGAGGACGGTCACAATTATTAAGGAAATGGTCGTTAATTGTTTTTCTGTATACATAATATTCAGCAAGGGTAAAAGTATTTAAGTAGTTTAGAAAAGTGTTTCTTCCAGTATCGGCTATATCATTAAATTGTTTTATGCCAATATTTTTGTCAAGATCTTGTAACTCATTATAAATAATATTTAAAAGGGGTTTAAAATCTATATTTTTTTGCGCATAAGGGTTTCGTGATTCTATACCTTTATTTATATCTTCATTTAATTTGTTTGCGTCAAAATTTAGTGAATATCTTTGGTGGGCTATTGAGTACATGCCGGTTTCAATAAGTCCATAAATTTCATCAAACAAATGATACTTCTTTGCTTCACGATCTCGGTAAGCTGTGTGGGCACGACTTCCTGGCAAATTAAAATACTTGTAAGATTGCTTGATTGCAAGACTAGATTCTTTAAAGAAAAAGTAATTTAAGGTCTTAAACGATAGTGCATGTCTTACACTTTGAAATTCTCCAAATGTGTCTGTAGTATAGTTGTATTTACTCTCAGAAACAACATCGGCAAATTGAGATGACGATAAAGGTTTGCCAGTGTCAGGTAAAATGGCATATGGCATTCTTTCTAAAATTTTGCTGGTGCGGTGATTTTCGGTTGCAATGGCGCACCTAAGAATTGCTCTAAGTATTGTGTCTGTTTGTTTGTCCATGTCACACTCCTTCAAGCTTTTGTTATTGTTATTATAACAAAAAAAATGCTACTTTTCAATAGCATTTTGCAAATTGACATATTTTGTAAATTATTGTCAACTTTTCTACATGTCGGCAAATTAATGGTCTTTCATAATTACCTTATTTGAAAATTGGCAAAAATAATTGAATAAATAGGTCGAATAGTGGAATATTGCCTTGTTTTACTGTATAATCTACAACTCCTAAAACTTCATCGCTGTTAAATAGTCCATACACGGTGCTGTCGCCACTGTTGGCACGATTGTCGCCAAGAACAAAATAGTGGCCCTCTGGAATAACAACACTTTCACCAAACTTCATTGTAAATTCTTCATACTTTTCTTTGTTTCCGTTTATACCGTTAATGTATGGCTCGTTTAGTCTTTCATTATTTCTGTACACATAGTAGTAGCCGTTAACATCGAGCCTTATTTCAATTTTGTCACCACCCACACCAATTACACGTTTAATAATGTCTTTGCTATTAAGTTTTACAATAACGATGTCGTTATGCTTAACTTTTTCGGTGCGATAATACACAACATCACCCGCATGAAAAGTAGGAAGCATGCTTTCGCCCACAACTTCACTAGCGGTGTAAGTGTAAGAAAATGCAATAAATACAACAAAAACACATAGCACAAAAATAAATAAAATTGAGCTAATTCCGTCCCAAATTGAGAGTGGTTTCTTTTGAATTGTTTTGCTGTTGTATAAATTTTTAACCATATAATTAACCATATAATTAGTTTAGCACAATCTACTAAATTAAAAAACAAATTTTAATAATGTTTAGCATAATATAACCCAAAGAAAATATATTTTCGTCAAGTTTTTACTAAAATGCAAAAACATTTAAAAAGTATTTGGCATAAAAAAATAATATTGCTATAATTATCAAAATAAATTTTAGGTGATTAAAAATGTTTGAAAATAATAAAGGAATAATTGTAGTTTTGGAAGGTCCAAGTGGAGTGGGAAAAGACTCAATTATGAATAGACTAATAGAACTTTACCCCAATAATTTTGAAAGAGTAATTAGCACTACAACTCGTGAAATGCGTCAATACGAAAGCCAAGGAAACCCATACTATTTTGTGACCGATGACGAGTTTAATAGGCTTGTTGATACAGGTGTAATTTTTGAACAAACCGAACGTCACGGTACAAAACGTGGAATGTCAAAAACCGCTTTTGATAATATTTTAAACCATAAAAAAGTACCTATTAAAGATTGCGATAAAGTGGGCTTAAAAGCACTTAAAAACTTGTATGGTAATAAGGTTTTTGGCGTGTTTATTACCGCATCAAAAGATGCAATTGCTAAAAGGTTAACCGAGCGTGGCGATAATCCTGAAGATGTTAAAGTAAGACTTGCAAACTACGAAGACCTTTTAAAACAAAAAGAATTTTATGATGTTAATGTGGAAAATACCAACTTAGAAAAAGCAACTTTAGATGTGCTAAATGAAATTAAAAAACACTATGAAAAAATGCCTGATTAAAGGCATTTTTTTTGTAATTGCATAGTCAAAGGCGGTGCTAATTATTGTAAATTTGTTGATTAACTTGCTTTTAAATATATTTTGTGTTTAGTGCACATAATATAATAAATTATATAATATAACTACATAAAATTATTTGGTTGTTTTTAGGTATGTGTGGTAAAATTATTTATGAAAAATTTAAAGCGGGTGAAACAAATGAAAAGGGTAAAAACATATATACTAGCAGTTTTGTTTATAGTTGCAAGTTCTATAATGGGTGCGTGCAGTTGTGGCGGGCCAGACATAAGTGTTGTTGATATTAAAGTAACAGCCGTGTCCGATAATCTTCAGTACAACGAAACGACCAAAGAGTATTCGGTTATGCAGGGCGAAAAGTTTACGGTGTCGTATGAAATTTTGCCAGCCAACGCAACCGATACTACTGTGTATCTAAACCTTACTCCAGCCAATAAAATTGACTTTGGCGACTCTATTATTAAGGGTGCTAAAAATGATGTTGAGTTTACGGCATCTAGAAGCAATAGGGGTAAAACAACCATTGAGTTTTCTACCAAGGACGGTTCTAAGGCTGTAAAAATTACAGTTAATGTGCTTAGTTCCGAAGACCTTACAGTGCTTACTACTCCAAGCGGGCTTAAATACAACGAAACCACAAAATGCTTTGAGTGGAACAAAGTTGTTGGTGCAGATGGTGTTGCAGAAGATGTTTCTGGTTATCAAGTAATTGTTAATGATGGTAATGGCGACCAAAAACTTAACATCATTGATAAAGTTGATGGCGAATATCCTACACAAGTTAGATATGACCTTGAAAGCGGTGTTGATTATGCTGTTAGGGTAAAATCGCTTGGCAACATGATTAATGGCACTCACGATAGTGTTGAGTCCGATAGTGTTAAATTCTTTGCTTTGCCTAGTGTTAAAAACTTTAAAAGTACAGCAGGTGTGCTAAGTTGGGATTATGATTACAAAGACCGTATCACAGGTTACAAAATTATTTTTGGAAACAACCAATCAGTTGACGGAATAATTTTACCTAACACCACAACATTTGACATGGCAAGTTATATTGTGAATAAGGGCTTAGACATTACAAGTTTTGGTGTACAAGTTGTTGCTGTTAACGAAAACTTCCGTGATGGAGCAATCAACGAAGACGATGGCTTTAAGACATATGTGCTTGATAGCCGAATTAATCCACAAGTTTCACTTTCACGTCTTACTGCACCTACTAATTTAACTTACAGTGTAGTGGCTCAAGTAAATTCAGTTAAGGGCAGTACATATTTAAGTTGGGACAAAGTAGAAGGTGCTACTGGTTATGACATTAAAGTTGTAAAATACGGCACAAATACAATTGTTAAAAATGTGGTTGGAAATGCAAGCACTAAAGTGCTACTTTCCGACATTGAAGACTCCGGCAAATACACAGTTGAAATATTTGCAAAGGGCGATGACTCCAACACAATCTTCGGTGAAAGTTTTAGTAAAGTAACTTCCGATTTTGTAGTTTTACCTATCTTAAACGGCACAGTTAGTTATGCCGACAACTCGCTTACTCTTGATACGAGTGTGCTAAATTCACTTGTTGGGGTAGAAAATATTAGCAAACTAAAATTCGAAGCATTCACTAAATCAGCCACAGGTAGTTATGATAATGCTCAAGGTAAATTAGTGTTTAATGGTGGCAGCACAATTGATCTTACTAAGTTTGACAACACTAGTGGTTACAATATTTTGGTTAGACCGGTTGCTGGCGAATATGCCGATGGTAATGTGGTTGTAAGTGATTTTAGTGACCAAAATAAATCTTATCCATCACTAATCAAACAACTTTCAGTAGTTGAAATTTTAAAATTATCAAACACAGGTATTCTATCTTTCACAGATGTTAATGCCGGTGTATATGCTACATTAAAATACAAGTTCATCTTAAATGTAGGTGAAACAGAAACAGAAAGAATTGTAAACAATATTAGTTCAACTGATGGCGGACTTATTACAACAGATGCTGACGATAGTACATTAAAAACAGTTGACTTGTACTCAGTATTTGCTGGATTAATTGATGGCGCAGGTGTATACAAGGTTAAAATTCTTCCAATTAGTAGTACAGCAGTTGATGCAAGCACAATCACAACAACTTACTTTGAATTTAAAAAATTAAGCGCTGTAAGTGGTTATACAATTGGCAAAAACAACACAATCACTTGGAACACAAGTACCGATGCAAGCGGTTATACAATTCAAATTAACGACAACACTGTAGTTGATGCAAACGGAAGTTATACAGTAGCCGAAACATTACTTGAATCTAATACAATTAGAATTCAAGCAATTGGCAACAATGAAAACACTCTTAATTCAGAAGTGGCTAAGTTTAGCGATGTTAGAAAAGCACAAAACATTACAGGTGTTAAGGTTAAAGACGGTGTGCTTACTTGGGACGGCGATATTGCAAATAGTAAATATTACGTTTCAATCACAACACACGAAGGAATCGAACCAATTGTTGCTACTTTGACCGACAATGTATTTGACGGCTTATCAGGAATTCGTTTTGCTGATTCCGCTAAAATTACAATAGTGCGTGGAATTGATAGTGTGTTTAATAGTGACCCAAGCGAAGAAGTTACTATTTCAAGACTTGATAAACCTGTAGCAGATAGTTTTAGTGTGGTTGATAATACTTACACAATTAAGTTTAGTGCAGTGGCAGATGCATCAAGTTATGTATTAACACTTAAAAAAGATGGTGTTACTAAAACAATAGAAATTACCGCACCTAGCATTTCCGATGGTTATGTGACTTACACACTTCCCGAACTTGCAAGCGGAACATATACAGTTAGAATTCAAGCTCGCCCAGCAGACCAAACAAGCGGTCTTAACTACAAAATGGTTAGCGAACTTAGCGAAAATATCACCCTTGTGGTGTATCCCAGTGTAAGCGATATTAACACATCTAATACACTTACTTGGAAATTTGGCGAAAGTCAATTCTTAAAAAACTTTGTTATTAAATTCACTGGTGGTCAACATTCTGATGTTGTCACCAGTGAGTTTAAATATGAGTTCACTGATATATTGGCAGGAACTTACAACCTTACAATTCAAGCCTTGGCAGAAGGTGGCAATGTAATTTATGCTAATCCTACACCTTTCACAATTACTAAAATTGAAGCACCACATCTTACAATAGAAGATAATAGAATTTGCTTTGATGCAATTAGTAATGCCGAAAGTTATGAGTTGTATTTAAATGGCGAACTTGTTAAAGGTGGCTACACTCTTTCAGCAAGTAGCAATAGAATTTATATTGCTGTTGTTATTGAAAACAACATGGAATATGCCTATTCAGTTAAGGCAGTCGCATTAGAAAATTACCTAAATAGTGATTGTTCTAATACAATAAAACTAAAAATGGCACAAGCACCTACTAATGCAGTGTTAAATAATGGTGTGCTATCTTGGGACAGCGTTGCCAACAACAACGGCTATGCAGTTACCTTTGGTGGAATGACATACAAGGTTAGTACTGAAAGTTATACACTTCCTACACTAAGCGAAGCAGGGGACTACAATATTACCATTGTTACCCTTGGCGGAAATATGGTTGGTGAAGTGTACTTACTAAATAGTGCGGAATTAAAAGTTGATGTTACACGTCTTGCCCTTGCAAGCATGCTTACCATTAACAATAACACTCTTACATGGACATATCTTGGCACAACAAAACCAGATAAATATGTATTGTACTTAGAATACTTAAATGAAGGCACTTGGACAGAAGTAAAACTTCAAGAATTTGCTTATTCAAGCGACTCAAACCCAACATATGATTTACATCAGATTACAAATTACAATGGTTACAAACTTAAAGTAATGTGCTTGGGAAGTGATGCAAATTTCACTTTCAATGGCGGGTTTGTTTACTTTAAAGGCACTGTAAATGGTGTATATAATGTTGAAGTTTTAGAAAGAGTAAGTACTCCAGAATTTAGTTATCAAGAAGGCATACTAAAAGTTACAACTAATGAAAACTATGGCGGTTATGAATTTTACATTGTAGACGGCGAAACACTAACAGCACTTGCTGAAAATAAAGTTGCTGTTAATGAAGACGGCACAATCGCAATTGCAATTGACACTGCTAAAAATGTTACACTTAAAGTTATGGCTAGGGGAAGTAGTGTTTCTGGCAAGCTTGATAGCAACATTTCAAGCGTTATAGTTGTTAACAAACTAGAAAAAATTACAGACTTTGAAATTAAAGACGGCAATTTTACATGGAGTGCTGTAACTAATGCAACAGGTTATAAAATTTTAAACCTTACAGACACCACTAAGTCAACCATCGTAAATGGTGGTGCTACTACAAGTATTGCATTTGCTACAATATTTGCAGATCAAGGATTAGCACAAAACAACAACTATAACTTTGCAATAATTGCACTTGGTGCTACAGTTGGCGGTGACCCAATTGTAAATTACTTAAACAGTGACGAATCAACTTATGTAAATGTAAATTGTGTAGATAATGTTTCGCAAATAAGTGTTAAAAATGGTATTGTAACATGGTCAAACGTAACAGGTGTTAGGGGCTATTTGGTAGAAATATTTGAAACCGCTTCGGCAAATAAGGTTTATAGTAAAACACTTTCTACAACAAGCCTTAACTTGACCGATGAAGCACTTATTGCTGAAGGCGGAAAATATTATATTAATGTTACACCAGTTAGCACCGAATCAGATAATCACATTATTATAAATAGCGAAACTCAAGCAAAATCTTTAAACTTTGAAAGATATAATCTTATTGATAAAGTTGAAGTAGAACAAGGTCTTTTAAAGGTGACCTTGAATGCGGGGAATAGCACTAAATTACAAGCAATTCAAGATATTTATACTAAATACCTAAAAATTCTAAACGACATCGCAACAGGCGAAGGTCCAACCGAAGTTACTTTTGAAGACGAAAACGACAGAAAGAATTTTGTAAACTATTATGGATACTTAAATTTAAGAGTTTATCCAGCAGGATATGCTTATGTTGATATTAATCCGCTTAAACTTGAAAACTGTGTTTTCCAAGAAGCAGAATATCAAGTTGTTTACACATTCGAACTTCCTACAGTTGTGCCAGCAACAACCGAGTTGAGCCTTAAAATATGTGCAATGGGCAACGAAGGAAATAGTTCTAGTGATACCACTAATTATTTGCCTACATTGTTTAAATCACTTAATGTGTTTAAGCATTCTGCCCCAGTAACAACTAATGTTGGCAACCTAATCACTTACGATGGCAAAATTTCATTTGCAAGAGTAATGGAAAGTGGAAATGTATATGTTAAATATTATGTGTTAAATGCTGTATCTAATGGCAATAGACTATTTGCAATTATCGATAGTAGTGTTGCAGGCGATAGCGAAAGCACATTTGAATTTAATCCTTTTGATTTGAAAAAATGTTATTATGATGGCAAAACTCATACAAGTACTGCTGTTGGCGACCTAAACACATTTAAGTATTACTTCTACATGGCTAATGGTAATATTGGTATTTGGGAAAACAACAACGGCAATCTTGATAGCAACTCAAATTACACATTCACACTTCGTACCCTTGGTACTCAAAGTGCATCTTCTACTGGTGCATTGTACCTAAGAAGTAATGTGTACAAAACAGCCGAAATTACATTCCTAAGCGATGACTCATCGTTTAGTTATAAATATGACCCAGCCACAACCGATGGCGGATACTTAAGTTGGAACATTAACAGCATGAGTAAGGGTTATAAAATTTACGTTATTAGTAGAAATGTAATTGAAACAAAATATCCTAGCCAGGTAGATAGTTTAATGGCTAGTAGGGATTGGGTTAATTTTAGTGAAGCAATCACAATTGACCTTGACACCGAAACAACCGATTTTATGTTCTTTGACGAAAAGACACGTGACCTAAGTGCTGGTAAATACTGGTGTGCATTATCCACTCTTGGTGACGGCAAAAACTTTATTACATCTCCAAAACCTAGCAACACTATTGAAGTGTATAAATTAAATAATGTTGGTAGCACAAAACTAGAAAATGGTGAGTTTACTTGGACTCCTAATAGTGTAGATGAAGGAAAAGTAAAAGGTTATAAACTTGTTGTTTATAAATACGATAGCGAAGGACAAAAATACGAAATCAACCTTAATACGCTTGTGGGAACTCAAAACTTTGAACTTCCAGAACAAATGCTTATTAATGGTACAGATTACACCTTTAGAGGTGACAATGGCGAACGTTATGGAATTGGTGTTGTTGCTATTGGTGGCAAAACTACCGTTGTAAGTGGCGAAAGCTTAACCGAAGAATTGGGTGTTAGTAGCAATATTGTTGACATCACAAAATACGATGCCGATATGCAAGAAATTGGTTTTGCAAGACTTGCCAATGTAATTTGCAATGTTAATGTAAATCTAAAACAAATTGAGTGGAAATATTCCGATGATGCTGTGATTGATGCTACATACAAGGCAAATACAAACGAATACAAAGTGTACGTAAATGGCGTTCAACAAGTTGGTAGTTTTAATGCTTATCAATTCTCCAACTTCACACTTGGCGGAAGCTATGATGTTTCCATTAAAGCCTATGCAAGTGGAAGCGAGTACCTAAATAGTCTTGTTGGCGAACCTTTTAAAATTGTTAAATACTTCGAACCATCAATTGTTGTGACCGATGGTGTAATTAATTGGGGGAATGACCAAAATGGTTTGAACCTTGTACCATATAAAACAACAATTGTTGTAGAACCTTGCGATAAGAGTGGTGCTGTTAGCGGAATGCCTGTATATCAAAATGCAGACCTTGATGGCAACATTAATTACTATAGTTTTGGTGAAAATATTGCAAGCGGGTATTATAAAGTAACAATCAATTACAATGAATATAACCTTGTTGACGAAGAGTCAGGACTTTCTACATATCACTTGCCAAGTGAAACATCTTCAATTGTTGTGTATAAGTATGCTACTCCTGTTGTACTTGATGTTCCTATTATGGAAGAAGGCAGTGATAATAAAAACCGTGAAACCGGATTTAGTTCGGCAAGTAAATGGGAAGTAATTAAAGACGGCAATGGTAATAATGCCCAACAATATAAAGTAGTTGTTCAATTACTAGTAGGAGAAACCTACGAAGAAAAAGCGACATTAAACCTAGACTTAAGCGAAACAAACCCTAAAGTGTTTGTGAGAAATGCAAGCACATTTACAAGTTATCCTGATGCCTTTGACCAAACTTATTTGTTTGAATACAATGCCGATACTAATATGATTTACTTCAACACCGATTACTCTGTATTAGCAAACGTTGTTGAAAAAAATAGCCTAGAAGGTGAAACAATTGTATTAGACATTTCAGTATTAGGAAACACAGTGACCGACACTAGTGTTGAGTATGATGCTAAAGCAAATTCATCAGTCGCTAAAAAAGTTATTAATTTCTCAGTTCAAGCTCCATTTGATAATGGCTCTGATGTGACCAACGGTATTGTAAGATGGCGTGGAACCGACAACCCAGTAAGAATTACTTACAAAGTAAATAATGGCACCGAACAACGTGTATGGCTTGGTAGCGATTATATTGAAAAATATGGTAAAGTATACTACTTGCCAAATGCAACAAATGCAAATTACGGTGACGTAAATATTCAATACATTCTAAGCAACAACTTCTTCTCAAATATCTGCACAATTACCTTTGGTAATGTAAACCTATTTGAAAGTGGTGTTGGTACTGAAGAAGACCCATATGTTGTTAGCACATCACAACAATTTGCAAATATTAAATATCGTCCAAATTCTGTAATCACAGTAGATAGTAGCCTAAGCGAAATTTCACTTGGCAGATGGACAATGATTGATAGTTTTGCAGGTGTGTTAAATGGTAATGGTGCTACAATCAACAACATTAACCTAATTCAATCTACAAGCGGTAGCACAATTATAGCGGGCTTAATTAATCGCCTAGAAAAAGATGCGGTAATTAAAAACTTTACATTTGTGTACAACACTGCTATTGAAAACTCCAATCAAAGTGCATTCAATAATAATATTAATTTGGCAGGTGTTGCACTTTACAACTATGGTACAATTAGCGGAATTAAACTTGGTGGAAACACAACAAGCGTAACTTCAATGTCGGCATACTCATCTAGACAAGTATTGTTTGGTGGTGTAAGCCTTTACAACTACGGTAAGGTAGAAAATGTTGAAGTATTAAGTTCGTTTAAGGTGCTTCTAAAATCTGCAACAGCAGGCTCATTATATAGCGGTGGTGTTGTGTTTGCAAACTACGGCATCATGAACAATATTGCCGTTGGCGGTGTTTACAACCTTGGTGGTGGTAGCAATGAAAGAGTTTACAGACGTTATGCTGGTGGTGTGGTTTATAGCAACTACGCAGTTGTATTAAATAGTGACTTCACTGGTAGAATTGATGCTTGGACAATGGGCGGAATTGCGGTTTACAACAACTACATTGCCAATGCCGAAACAAGAGAAGCTCTAACAACTTCTGTTACAATGACAATAAACAATTCACTAGTGACCGAAGAGTATGTTGGTGGTAATATCTTAGGCTGTTATAGCAACGGAACACTTAACTTGACAACAATAGGCACAACAAGCGAAGGTGTTAAGATTGGCGGTATCGCAAGCTTTAACATTGGCGGTAAGATTGTAAGATGTTATGCAAAACTATATGGTAGTTATGCATTGTCAGGTTATGGCGATAATTCTCAATACAACTACATTGGTGGTATTGTTGGTCTTGTTAATTCTGACACAATAGTAGATGGATATATGTATGCAAGTGCTGAAAATTGTTATAGCGAAGTAAGTGTAACTGTAAGTTCTACCAACACAAGCAACATTAAGACTGGTGCAATTGTTGGCGCATTCGCATCAGCAACCGGCATGAGCGAAAATTACAACATTGCTGGTAATATTTACTATGTTACAAGTTCGTCTTGGATTACTAAGGCTGCTAGCGACTTAAGTGATGAAACCGTTGGTGCTATTAAACTTAGTACAGTGGCTAGTGTTGAAAATTATGTTAATACTTTAGATGGTGGATTAAATAGCAACACCGAATTAAAACTTGCTAGAATATTTGTTTATGCAAATAACACACTAAAATTAGAAATGCAATAAAAATTGGAAGATTACAAAACATATGAACACTAAAATAAATGCTTTTAAAAAAGAAAACAAATTTTTATATTATTTAAAACACACAATCATTTCGTTGGTACTAGGGGTTTTAATTACCCTTGGTATCAGCCTTGCTTGTGGTTATAAATACAAAATTGTAGCCAGCGGAAGTATGCTTCCTACACTTAAAATAACAACATTAATTGTTGTTGCACCTGTGTCATACAATGACCTAGAAGTGGGCGATATTATCACTTATTCAAGTGCTAATAAAATGTACACTTTCACCCATAGAGTTGTGGATTTTAATGACGATGGTCTTGCAATTACTAAAGGTGACAACAACCCACAACGTGATGGTGCAGTGGCACGCGATAGGCTAGTAGGCAAGGTGATAATGCACTTTGACGGACTAGGTGCAGTAATTACTTACCTAAAACAAAATATATTTATGGTGGGGCTGGTTTTGATATATTTATTCCTAATGTATCTAATTTTTAGTTAAACAATATTAATAAAAAACACCAACGATAATTCGTTGGTGTTTTTTTAATGTTAAAAGTGGAAAGTTGAAAGTGGAACTAAGGATTATTTACACATGTAATATACTTTTATCAGTTTGTTTTTTATAATTGTATTTATTATTACTTTTGTATATAAAGTATTAGCATTGTAAAATCTTAACAAAATCGGTGTCAATTTCCATGTGACGGCTTGCACTAGATATTACAATATAATCACCTTGTTTTGCAAAGTTGCTATTAAGAGCAGTATTTACACAAAGTTTAAATATTTGCTTTAAGTCGCCATAAGGTATTTTAGTAAGCTTTGGATATACTCCGCCAATAAGCCCGCATTTGTAGTACACTTGTGGTTCGTCAGTTACGGCAAGTATTGGGCAGTTTGGTTTAAACCTGGCTATAAGTTTTGCGCTATTCCCGCTATTTGTAAGCACAGTAATTGCTTTTGCATTTAGGTCAAAACTTGTGCTAGATGCAGAGTAAGAAATTACATCTGGAATGTTTTTGCTTTTAAAAGTAAGATTGTCAAAATTTTCTTTGCGGTTAATATCTTTTTCGGTTTGTTCGGCAATTTGTGCCATGGTTTTAATTACTTCTGCAGGGTATTTGCCCACAGCAGTTTCGCCAGATAACATTATGGTAGAAGAACCCTGAATTACCGCATTAGCCACATCGCTTACTTCAGCACGAGTAGGGCGAATGTTGTCTTGCATGCTTGCTAGCATTTCGGTTGCTGTTATTACAAATTTTCCAGCACGAGTAGTTTTTTCAATCATGTCACGTTGAATTTTTGGTAATTTTTGAAGTGGAAGTTCTACTCCTAAGTCACCACGAGCAACCATAATTCCGTCACTAACTTCTATAATTTCGTCAAGGTTTTTAAGTCCAGATTTGCTTTCAATCTTGGAAATGATTTCTTGTTTTCCGCCATGTTTTTTTACAAGGTCTTTTAAAATCAACACATCTTCTTTACAATTTACAAAACTTGCTGCAATATAGTCGGCATCGTTTTTAATCGCCCAAATAATATCTTTCTTGTCGGCATCGTTAAGGTATTCAAAATTGTATTCGATTCCTGGGAAGAACAAACCTTTGTTGTTTGAAATTTCGCCACCAGCGGTTACTTTACAAGTAATTTCTTTGTCGGACACTTCAACAACCTTCATTACAATTAGCCCATCGCAAGCAAGCACCTTGTCGCCTTCTTTTAATGCTTTAAAAATTATTGGTCTTGTTACGCCAACCTGGTTTTCGTCACCACCATCTAGGTTGCCATTAAACTTAAATAATTGACCTTTTTTAAGCGTGATTTTACCGTTTTTAAATTTGGTTACCCTTACTTCTGGGCCACGAGTATCCACTACAATTGAAAGTGGAACATTCAATTCGTTTCTAATTTGTTTTGCAAGGTCAATAATTACTTGGTTTGTTTTTACATCGCCATGGCTAAAATTAATTCTTACACCATTAAGCCCATTTTGCACCATTTCTTTTAATGTTTTGTAATTGTTGCAAGCAGGACCAATGGTTGCTAATATTTTTGTTTTTCGCATTTTTCTCACCTTAAATATTTTGTTTTTATTATTATAGCCAAAATTTTACAAAACACAAAATAAATATGTTATAAAAGCAAACTTATATATTTGATTTTTTTGGCATTTTATAATATAATATTTTTAGGTTTATTTGATATGTAAACCAATATAATTCAATTATTTTAAAGCGATTGAATATATTAAAATATGAGGAATTTTATGTTAAAATTTTATAATTCACTTACTAAAAAAATAGAAGAATTTGTACCACATGAAGAAGGCAAGGTTAAAATGTACACATGTGGTCCTACAGTGTATCACTATGCACACATTGGTAATTTGCGTACTTACATTATGGAAGACTTGCTAGAACGTGCACTTAATTTTGTGGGCTACCACGTAACTAGAGCCATGAACATAACCGATGTTGGACATCTTGCTGGTGACACCGATTACGGCGAAGATAAAATGGTAAAAAGTGCCGAACAACAACATAAAACAGTGCTTGAGATTGCTAAGTTTTATACCGATGCATTTAAAAAGGACTGCGATAGACTTAATATTAAATGGCCAGAAATTGTTGTGCCTGCTACATCTTGTATAGACCAATACATTAAAATTATTAAGACCTTAATAGATAAAGGTTATGCATATGTGTCCGATGGGAATGTGTACTTTGATGTATCAAAACTTAAAGAATACTATGTCCTTACCAACCATAATGCCGATGATAATTTGGTTGGAGTTAGAGATGGTGTTGAGTTTGACCACGGCAAACACAATCAAGCCGACTTTGCGCTATGGTTTACAAAGTCAAAGTTTGCTAATCAAGAACTTAAATGGGATAGTCCTTGGGGAGTGGGATACCCAGGCTGGCACATTGAATGTAGCGGTATTGCAACAAAATATTTGGGCGAATATCTTGATATTCATTGCGGTGGGGTTGACAACAAGTTTCCACACCATACTAATGAGATTGCCCAAAGCGAAGGTTACCTTGGACACAAGTGGTGCAATTACTGGTTTCATGTAGAACACCTTAACAACGAAAACGGCAAAATGAGCAAGAGTAGTGGCGAGTTTACAACAGTTGATACTCTTGTTGAAAAGGGTTATAATCCACTTGCATATAGATATTACTGCCTAACATCACACTACTCAAAACCATTACTATTTAGTTATGATAGATTAGATGGTTCGGCAAATGCATTTGAAAAACTTCAAAAAATGTGTGCCAAACTAGAAAAGACTGGCACTGTTGATGAAGTGGTTTATAAGGAATATTTGCAAAAGTTTAAGGAAGCAATTGAAAACAATCTTAACACTTCAATGGCAATCACAGTATTATATGATGTATTAAAACTTGATTGCAGTGGTGCTACTAAGATAAAACTTATAGAAGAATTTGATAAAGTGTTGGGATTAGACCTTATTACCATTAAAGCCGATGATATTCCAAAAGAAGTTAAGGAACTTGCCGAATTAAGATGGCAAGCAAAACTTAACAAGGATTGGATTAATGCCGATAATTTAAGAACTGAACTGCTTGATATGGGCTATGTGGTATTAGATGGTAAAGACGGCTACCATATTGAAAGGAAATAATATGGAACATTATTTCATTGCAAAACAACATAAAGAAAGTGATTACTTTACATTTACTGAAAACTTTAACGGCAAAGATTTTACGTTTAAAAGTGTAGATAGTGTTTTTAGTAAAAATAAAATTGATAAAGGTACTAAGGTTCTTTTAGAAACAGTACTAAAAAACTATGACACGATGCAAGGTGACATATTAGATTTTGGTTGTGGAGTGGGAGTAATTGGAATTGTTTTAAAAACATTCTATGAAAGTATTAATGTTGACATGCTAGATGTTAATAGTGTAGCTGTGGCATTAAGCAAAGACAACTGCAAAATAAATAATGTGGCACAAAATAATGTATTTGAAAGCAACTTATATGATAAAGTTGACAGAAAATACACACATATTGTCACAAACCCGCCAATTAAAGTTGGTAAGTCAATTTTGTTTGAAGTTGTTACAGGTGCTTACGATCATTTATGCGTTAATGGCGATATTGTGCTTGTTATAAGAAAAAGCCACGGCGAAGAAAGCATGAAAAAGCACATGGAAAGTGTTTTTGGAAATTGCGAAATATTAAAACGTGATAAAGGCTATTATATTTTAAGAAGCAAAAAGACCAACAGTTAGTTGGTCTTTTTTTTTATAAATTTCTGGTTTAACAATGTCCTTTAATTCTTGTGTCGCTTTTTTTGCACATATCGAAAATGTGGTGAATTGACTTATTCATATTTTTTTCGTTTGCCTTAAATTCATCAAGTAGTTTTAATTGAGCTCTTGCACGTTCTAAGTTGTGTTCTGGTCTTGCTGGGTCGCATTTAAAATACTTGTTGCCGTCTAGATAATCTGTTAAAAAGCGAAGTGCAAGTTCGTAAGTTAGCACAGCAGGGGCTACTGCCATAAGGTCAAGTTCTCTGGTAGTAATGCTTGAATGTGTTTCTTGTAAAAACCCATGTGTAAATGCCATAAATTTTTGTGGGTCAAGTTTTACTTGGCTTAAGTCTTGTTCGTCTTCAGCACCAGTATTAGAGCAATATCTAATTGCATCGCCGTAGTCAAAAAGAAGGCTACCTGGCATAATGGTGTCAAGGTCTATTACACACACTGCTTTGTGTGAGGTGCTATCTAGCATAACATTGTTTAGTTTTGTATCGTTGTGCACTACACGTGTTGGAATTTCACCATTTTCAAGCGGTTCCATGATTTTTTTAGCATATTCATAACCTTTTAACGCTTTAATAATTTCCGCTTTTGCTTTGCTATATGTTTTAAAATCCACTTCTTCAAGTTTCTTTTCAAAAGCCTCAAATCTTTTAGGTGTATTGTGAAAATTTGGAATGCTTTCGGTTAGTGATTCGGCAGGAAAATCGTCAAGTTGTTTTTGAAATTTTCCAAATCCTATGCCTGCTTGATATAATAGTTGCATATTTGCTTCGTCATAAGTTGTGGCATTGGTAATACACTTGTAAATTCTGTAATATTCCTTGTTGTTTATGTTTATGTAGTTTTTTCCAGTGTCAACATTGGGAATAAGTTCTAATACTTCACGACTTGTGTCGCCACCTTCTAAAAGTACTTTTTCTCTAATGTGGTTTGTAACACGTGTTATGTTGTCCATAAGTCCGTCTACATCTTTAAAAACATTATTGTTTATTCCTTGCACAATATATGTTTTACCAGCCTTGTCGGTCACTTCCCACGAACTATTTATAAGCCCCTTAGAAATTACCTTTTTAGCAACTGCTGTTATTCCAAATTGTGAGCATATATCAAAAATGTTCATACCTTTTTCTCCGCTATTAATATTGCTTTCCATTTTCACCTACCTACAACAATTACACAATTCATTTTATTTGAATAATTTAATTATTGTTACAACGATAGGTGTTTCAATTTGTTCTGAAAGACATTATAGCATGAATTTAAATGGTTTTCAATGCCTAATTTTTAGTTAAAACACCATGCTAAATTGGGGTTAAAAAAAATCCCACATTGTTTTGCGGGATTAACTTTTTGGTAGCGCCAAGGAGAATTGAACTCCTGATTCCACCTTGAGAGGGTAGCGTCTTAACCTCTTGACCATGGCGCCATATTAAAAGCATTCTTAATATATCAAATTTTTATATACAAAGTCAATAAAAATTAAAAATTTGTGGTATTGTAATTATAAAAGGCTAGATAGACTAAGAATAAACTGCCATATAATCCATTCTTAACCACAAATCACAATAAAATTTGAAAAAAACATAAAAGTTGATTTTCAATTTTGTTTTGTTTATGCTATACTAAACATATAAATGATATAGTATAATATATCAATTTTTTTATTAAAAAGGAAAAACGTTGTGGCTAAAAACAAGAAAAAACAAAATACCGTGTTAGAACCAGCAGTTGAAGAAGTTATAACTTCTGCTAGTGAAGTGCAAGAACAACCTAAAGCAAAACAAAAAAAGCAAAAGGTTAAAGAAGCAGTAACTAGTATAGAACCTAACATTGAAGTAGAAGTTACTCAATCTGCTGAGAATATACAACCTGCTAACGAAGTGACCGAAACTCCTGAAATGCCAGATAAGAAAAAGGCTAGGAAGGAAGTTAAGAAAAAAGGTACTAAAGAGGTACAAGAAGGCACATTTGAAGAAGATGGAGTGGTGTATAAGACACCTAGGATTTTAGAAAAAAAAGAAAAACCTAGCAAGAAGAAAAAAGAAAAAGAAAAGGCAAACAAACCCGTAGAACGTTATAACCCTTCCCCTAAAGTTGGACTTACTGCCGAACAAATTGAACAGCGTAAAGTAGAAGGCTGTGTAAACGTAGTTGAAAACAAAAACACTAAGACTTATGCACAAATCTTATTATCAAATATTTTCACATTCTTTAACATTTTGTGTATAACAATTGCCGTTGCGCTACTAGTGGCAAAAGCACCTATTAAGTACATATTCTTTATGGTGCCATTTACATGTAACTTGGCAATTGGGATTATTCAAGAAATTAAGGCGAAAAAGACGATTGAAAAAATTAGCCTAATGGTGTCGCCAGTAGCAACAGTTGTACGTGATAAGATTGAAAGTGAAATTCCTATTGAAAACCTTGTGCTAGATGATATCGTTATGTTTTCATCTGGCAAACAAATTTGTGCAGATTGTATCGTGCTAGAAGGCGAAGTTGAAGTAAACGAAAGCCTGCTAACTGGTGAAAGTGTTTCTATTAAAAAGCGTAAAGGTGCAGTGCTATATAGCGGAAGTTTTGTGGTAAGCGGTAAGTGCTATGCCAAAGTAGATAAGGTTGGCTCAGATAGTTATACGGCAAAACTTAGTGCAAAAGCAAAACGTTATGAAAAGCCAAAGAGCGAACTTATGAACACCCTTAACACAATTATTAAGGTTATTGGTGTTGTGTTGGTACCGCTATCAATTCTTACATTCTTAGATGTTTATCATCACGCAGGGAAAACTGCTGCCATTTACTTTACAGCAGGCTCAACCGTTGGAATGATTCCAGCCGGAATGTTTTTGCTTACAAGTATGGCACTTGCGGTTGGTGTAATAAAACTTGCTAAAAAACGCACACTTGTGCAAGACCTATATAGCATTGAGATGCTAGCACGTACCGATGTGTTATGCCTAGACAAAACAGGTACAATTACTGACGGAACAATGAAAGTATTTTCGGTTGTTCAACTTGACGCAAATTTCAATGAAAGCATAACCGACATTATGGGAAGTATGCTAACAGCCCTTGACGACAACAACCAAACAAGCCGTGCACTTGCCCTTCATTTTGGTTATAGTAAAGAACTTACTGCAAAAAATATAATTCCATTTAATAGTGCCCGTAAGTATAGTGCTGTTACATTTAAAAATGGCGAAACTTATATATATGGTGCACCGGAATTTGTGCTAAAAGGAAAAGCACCAGAAATTGAAAAACAAGTTAGGTCTTATGCCCAACGTGGTTTTAGAGTGCTTCTTCTTGCTAAGTGCGCAGGAGAGATAAGTGACGGAAAAGTTAGTGATAAGCGTACTCCAATTTGTTTGATTGTAATTGAAGACCATATTAGAGAAGATGCTTCAGCAACAATTCAGTGGTTTAAAGACAACGGTGTTGCTATTAAAATTATTTCCGGTGACAACCCAGTAACCGTAAGTGAAGTAAGTAAGCGTGTTGGGGTAGAAAATGCTAAAATGTATATTAGCCTAGAAGGTTTAAACGAACAACAAGTTATTGAAGCGGCAGAAAAATATACAGTGTTTGGACGTGTTAGCCCCGAACAAAAAAGTATAATTGTAAAAGCGCTTAAAAACAAAGGACACAAAGTTGCCATGACTGGTGATGGTGTTAATGATATTTTGGCACTTAAAGAAGCCGATTGTAGTATTGCAATGGCAAGCGGTAGTGAAGCTACTCGTAATGTAAGTAGTTTGGTACTATTAGATAGTAATTTCTCTAGCATGCCTAGTGTTGTTGCTGAAGGTAGAAGAGTTATCAACAACATTCAAAATACGTCTTCATTATTCTTAATGAAAACCTTGTTTACAATGCTTATTACAATATTCTTCTTAATTCTTCCTAATGAATATTACCAATTTACAACAATTCATATGTGGTTGCTTGAATTCTTTGTAATTGGAATTGCGGCATTCTTCTTGGCACTCCAGCCTAATAGCGACCTTATTAAAGGTAAATTCTTTGCAAACTTGCTTGCTAAAGTAATTCCTAGTGCGCTAATTTTCACAATTAATGCAATTGGCTGTTATGTATTTGATAAGTATACAGGCGATGGTACACAATTTATTACAATGACTTCTCTTACAATTACCTTTGCAGGTGTAATGGTATTGTATACACTTTGCAAACCTATTAATTTGTATCGTGGAATTTTATTTAGTGGTACTGTGTTGGGAATAGCCTTGGCTCTTATATTCTTGCCTTGGTCGTTCTTTGGATTTGTTCCACTTAGCCTTCCAAATATCTTATTTATAATTATCCTTGTTTTACTTTCACAGCCTGTTTACAACACTCTTCTTAGTTGGTTTGAGAAAATTAGAGATAGGAGTTTAAAAAAGAGAAAAAATTAATTATAAAATAAAAAGACCGATTTTATATTCGGTCTTTTTTTAATTTATGTTTTTATTGAGATTATATTTGTTAAAATTTTTATCTAAAAATTATATAGTTCAAATTTTTTAAACCATTAAATTGTTGTTTATGTTGTAATAATGTTAGCAGTTTCTATGTAGGCGGAAAAATCAATTTTTGTGTCATTGTGTGGTTCGGTTTCGTTGGCGGTTTCGTCATCAAGTTTTTGTAAGGCTAATTCAATGCTTTTTTCCATGCCGAATCGCACAGCGCCAATTATAATAAGACAATTTATAAGATAATATGCATCATCAATTAAGTCATCATTTGATTTGTGAGAATATAGTGTGTTGATTTCTCCTTTAATTATTGGACGACCTGAATAGAAAAAACTTATTTGTTGTAATTCGCTTTCGTATTTATCTTCAATACTAGATAGTGTATTGATTGCATAATTACGGTTAAAGTTGTACACAATTTGCTCTAATGCTCCAATGTCGTTAAGAAGAGGAGTAGCCAATCTTAAGTGGCTCATTCTATTATAATATTTTTCCAACATAATTCAATTTTCCTTATATATTTAGTTTATCAAAAATACACATAAATATCAAACAAATAAATAAAAAGTGATTTTTTTAAGATAAAAAACATATAACTTCTCTTTGGTTAGTGGTAATTTTTAGGTGTTTTATATTAATAATGACCTGATTTCCATGGCTAGAATTAAAATTTTGCGATATAAGGTTTTGAATATTAATAATAAGATGTTGGGTCATCATAAATAGCATAATAGTAATACTTGTACAAAAAAACTGAAAAACGACTAAAAAAATAAAATTTATTTTTAAATAAATTTTGGAATTACAGTAAAAATGTAATATAATAAAAATATATAAGGAGATATTATGGTTTCGTTAATTATTTCTATAGTATTTGCAGTGTTTTTAATAATAGGCTTTTTAGTAGGTATGAGCCGTGGATTAAAACGTACTGCGGTTAGGGGCATATGGGTGGCAGTTAGTATTATATTGCTATTGTTTTTATCCACCAATATAACAATGTCACTTTTAAAACTTCCTATTGGGAATTGGATTCCTTTACAAGTAGAAGGGGTGTCATATGTAAAACTTCCCGAATACATCACAGCACTACTAGACTCAAAACTTGCTCTTGATGGTGTAAACTATGCCGATACGGTTAATGTGATATTAACATTAATATCAATGCTTATTAATGGTGTTGTGTTTATAGTATGCTATTGGGTGCTAAAACTTATTACGCTTATTTTGTATTGGATTTTTAATATCTTTATTTTTGCTGGTGAGCGAAGAAAGAAAAAAGCTCTTAAAGAAGAAGGTAAAAAACTTAACAAACACCGCTTGCTTGGTGGTCTATTAGGTTCGGGCTTAGCACTAGCAACATTTTTCTGTACCATAAGTCCGCTTGTAGGATATATTCAAGTGGCAAAATCTGTTGAAGCACGTTCGGCTGAAAATGCTGGCACAGAAACAGGGATATTAACAGAATATGGTGGTGACACTTATACCCAAATAGTTGATGGTTATGACAATTCGGTTGCTGGCAAAACATTTAAGGCTTTGGGGCTTGACAAACTTATGACAAATTTGCTTGACCTTAATTCTACCGTTGTGATAAACAAAGAAAAAGTAAAACTTAGTACTGAAGCGATTAACATAACAGATATTTATTATCAGGTTAAAGATTTTAATATTCCAAACCTTAACACATGCACGCAAGCCGAACTTAGCAACAGTCTAGATAAAATTGATACAATGATTGATGTTGTGTTTAAGTCAAAAACAGTTGAAGTGTGCACCGATGTTGTTGTGCCAATTGGTGTAAAGTTTGCAAGAAAAGAAGTTAAAACTGATGGATACAAACCATATGTTAGGGTGTTTATAAATTCATGTTTCGACGAACTTGAAAGTTATAAGTCAGAAAAAACGAAACAAGAAATATTAAATGTTGTAAGCTTGGTGCGAACTTTAAACAACAACAACCTGTTGTTACCAATTGTGCAAGGCAATACTGGTGATATGGTAGAGTATTTAAAAACTAACCTTACTAAAGAAAATAGTAATGCAATTGTTGATGCTGTATTCAAATTAAATACAGCCAATGAAATGGCTCCAAATATTGTAAATTTCTTGCTTGGTTTTGGTGCTGAAAAAGCGGACTATGATTATTCAGACGAAACATCAATCACAGCCACAACACTAAAAGATGCAGCTCTTACAATGTTAACAAGTGCGGTAGATGTGTTATCGTGTATTGATAAGACTGATGGCAAAACAAACTATAAAATTAATAGTACATTGGCAGGTGCATTAGGTGGAATGCTTGATGCGGTTAAGGGGTTAATAAGCCCTCAAAACTTTAAAAATGTGGTCAATGGAATAGAACCAAAACTTAACGACTTAATTATGAAAAATGCCGAAAGTTTGCCACAATTTATGAAAGACAACATTACGCTTACAATTAATAATATTAGTGAAGTTACAAGCTTTAAAGATGTTTTCCAGTCAGCATACGATAGTTATGATATTATTAAAAAACAACTTGATGGTGCTAAGGAAAACAATAAGTATGATATAGACAAAATGAATTTTGTTGAAATTGGCAAAGCATTAGACAAAATTGAAGCCAACCAACTTATGGCGAATGACGTTGTTAAAAATATTATCGTTGGAGCTCTAGACCATTATAGCGAAAAATATGCATCACAAATTAGCGAGGGTTTTGAATTTACAAGCCTTGCAAAAATTAAAGAAAATGTTAACAAAAATATGGGTAGCGGGCTAGATATTAGTTGGGAAATTGAAATTCCTAGATATAAACAAATTGTTTCACTGGCAGTAAAACTTGCAGACGAAAAAGATGTTATGGCTAAAATTAAAGACCCAGCTGACACAAGCCTTAATACAATAGGCGAACAGCTTAACGGACCACTTCAAGATTCAATTATTTTTGGTGGTTGCGATAGACTTTTAGTGGTAGATATTTTGCAATACACACATGATAAAATAACTGTTAGCACTGATGCTAGTACCGATAAATCTATTAAGAAAATGTTGGCTGAAGCAAAAACTAATGTGCAAGACGATACTCGTGCTCCTTTCGATTGGGTTCAAGAATTTGCCCACATTAAATCGGTTATTGAAGTTAATTTTGACAACTTAGAAGACAAAAATATTGTTGTTCTTGCAGGCAAACTTGACGGCATCTTGTTTGATAAAGTTGAGGATGGTGTTGTTGTAAGCAAGGCAAGTAAAATAATAAGTAAAAACATGGTAAATGAGTTTGTTGTAGATTACCTTGACCAGGTTTTTGGTGAAGTAGAAACGACTGATGACTTCTATGATACAATTACATCTATTAAAAACGGCTTTAAAAACAACAACATTTTAAGTTATAAAAACGAATTTGATTCACTATTAAAACTTAAATCTTGCAAAGACGATGTTGCAAGTGGATTTGACATTAAAAACACAACTAAGGTCGTTGCTCTTGGTGAAAAAATTGATAATAGTTTGGCTATAGGTGGTACAATTGTAAATAAGAGCCTTGTTAATGATTATCTAAAGAAAATTATTAACAAAGAAATCACGCTTACTAATCAATATGCATCAATTAAAACAAACATTTTAAATAGGCTTGATGACGACAAACTTAATGCAAGCGTCAAGACTTACAATATTACATCTTATGCAAATGAGTTTGGTTATCTATCTAAAATGTCTAAACTTGCTGATGACTTTAGCGAAGTTAAAATGGACACAATTAAGACTGCAAAAAACAGCGAAAACAAGACGGTAGGCGAGTGTTTTGATGATGTTGCTGGTTCGATTCTTGTGGGTGATGCTGGTTATATTGTGATTAAAGATACATTATCTACCTACAAAGATGATAGTGCCAATGCTGATTATATTGCAATCACAACAGTTATTTCCAACAACTACGATAATTTAGCAAGTAGCATGAATTATGCTCCTAATATCAACGGGATTAAGACACATACTTATGTTGAACTTATTAACAACCTAGATGAGTTTTATCAAGCAGTTAGTGGTGACAATAAGCTTACAGGTGACTTTACTTCCCTAAGCGACTTAAGTGTCACTCAAGCACAAAACTACGACAATACACTAGCATCACTTCAAGAAAATATTGTTGTTAAGGAAAATGGTGCGTTGGAAGTTTCTATATTTGCTATTAACAAATTGAAAGATAAAATTTCAGGAACAACTCCTACAGAAGCAGGTAATTATATCACAGCATATAGCAATTACCTTCAACTTATAAAGAGTGAAAGTGTTACTCCAAAACAACCATATAATAGCACCGATGCAAAATATGCGTATTCGCCTGATGGTTTTACTTTAAACTATTCGCTAACCGATACAAGCGGAACACAAATGCAAATTAGTCGTCCTTTTGAAGTGATATATGCGTTAATTAATGCGTAATTTTGCTAGCAAAAAGATTTTATTTAGGTTATAATAAAAAGCAAGGAGAGTAAAAATGGATCAAAAGAAAATTTTAGAAAATGAAATGAAAGAAGTAAAAGCGGATATTAAAGATATTCAAACAGAAATAGACCGTACAACTTTCAAACTTACTCACGAAGAACTTGATGAAAAAGATAAAAAATATATTGCTCAAAAACTTAAAAGTCTTAATAAAGAACTTAAAAGCTTAAGTAAGCACCTTAGTGATTTGGTTAAGGAATATAATAATTTATAAAAAAACACCCCTACAAGTGGGGTGTTTTTTTGTCTAATTTTTTATTTAGTTGTTTTACTTAAAAAAAATATTATGATATATTATATATATAAAAATATATTATATTACTATAATACATTAAAATTTTAGTAAAAATGGAAAAGAAAAATGTATAACAAAACAACGGAAGAAGTTTTAAACCTGGTTAATTCGTCCGATAAAGGGCTTAGCCAACAAGAAGCGAAAAATAGGCTTGCCGATAATGGTAAAAACGAAGTTAAGTTAATAAAAAACATGTCGCTAAGTAGCAAAATAAAACAACAACTAAATAGTGTTGTTATGTATGTTTTAATTTTTGCTTGCGTAATTAGCATGGTGGCTACGATTATATTCAAAAATGGTTTTATGCTTATGAACTTGATTTTGATATTTGTGGCAATGGTGCTAAATGTTGTTGTTGCTATCGTTACACTTTCCAAACTTGAAAAAACACTTATTAAGGTTGATAATAAGTTAAAGCCATACACAACGGTCAAACGTGACGGCAAACTCGTTAAGGTAAAAACATGTGATATTGTTGTGGGCGATATTATTTATGTAAATGAAGGCGATGTTGTTCCAGCTGATGTGCGTATCATTAAGTCTAACGACTTGTATATTAACGACCTACTTATTACAGGCGAAACAACAAGCATTAAAAAGACCGATGCAATTATAAATGAAGCAAACTTGCCTCTTGGCGAGCAAAACAACATGGCATTTTTAGGAAGCAATGTTACAAAGGGTAGTGGATTTTGCATTGTTGTAAATACTGGGCTTAATACCCAACTAGGCAAAACCACAGGACTTCTTAATGAAGAACTTACACTAAAAACACCGCTTGTTAATAAAATAGAAAAAGTAATAACTGCATTTTCGTGCGTTGTGCTAGTGTTTAGCTTGATAGGTTTTATAGCAAATTATATTCGTGGTGCAGAAAAATTTAGTAGTTTTATGGTTATTGCAAACTTTGCAGTATGTGTTGTGTCTAATGGGCTTGTAATAGGTGTTTACACTAATCTAAATAAGTCAATATCAAGACTATACAAAGAAAATTTACTAGTAAAACGCCTTACTACAATGGAAGAACTTGGTGCAGTAGACACTCTTTGTATTGACAAACTTGGTGTTATCACCGAAAGCAAGATGCATGTAGAAGATGTGTGGATTAACAACAGAAACGACTATCAAGTAGGAAGGAATCCAAACTTTATTACCTTATGCAATGCAATGTTGCTTTGCAATAATGCCGAGCTTAGATACGATGACGACCATATTACAGCAATTGGTACAAACTACGAAGTTGCTTTACTAAACTATGGCTTGTATTTGGGATACAACAAAGATAAACTTGAAGGGCTTTTCCCACGTGTTAATGAATTTTATTTTGACCGTGATAGAAAAGTTATGAGCACCATTAACACAGTTGGTGAAAAATCGGTAGTTTTCTTAAAGGGTGATTTTTTAAGAGTGCTTAGTAAATGCACAAGTGTGTTAGATGAAGGCAAAGCAGTGCCTTTAACCGAAAGCGGAAAACAAAAACTCATTCATGAATATCAAAAGTTTATATCTAAAGGCAACTTGGTTATGGCTTTTGCTAATAAAGAATATAAGGGCGATGTGTACACAGCACGTTTGGAAGAAGTTGAAAGCGACCTTACATTTATTGGTATGACTGCCGTTATGCCACGACTAAAAGAAGATGTTAAGTTAAGCCTTAACAAACTTACTAAAAATGGAATTAAGGTTGTAATTACAACATCAGATGACGCCGAAGTTACTTACGCTACGGCACTTGACCTTGGCATAATTAAAAACAAACTTCAAATGCTTACCGGTGACCAACTTACAAGACTTACTGACACCGAATTAAAAAGTATAATCAATAAATATTCGGTATTTGCCGAAATATTGCCAGAACAAAAAATGCGTGTAATTAAGGCACTTAATGCATCAGGCAGAAAAGTGTGTGTTACTGGTGATAATGTGACTGATGTTGGTGCAATGGCGGTGGCAGATGTGAGCATCGGGCTTGGTGTTCAGGCAAGCGAACTTGTTAAAGAAAAAGCCGAAATTGTGCTTATGGATAACAATCTTGACCACCTTGTAGATGGCATAGCCGAAAGTAGAAGAGCAAACACAAATATTTTAAAATCACTTCAATATGTGTTTAGTAGTACAATTGCCGAAATAACAACACTTTTCGTAATACTTGTTGTTATGGGGAAGACATTCTTTTCACCGGCACTACTACTATGGTTAAACTTCTTTAATGGATTGTTTCCATGCTTAGGGCTTGGCGAAGAAAAGTGCAAAACTCTTACATATACTCCAATAAAGAAAAACTTGCTAGACAATACACAATGGTTTAATGTGGGAATGTATGGAGTATTACAAGCACTAATAGTTTTGGCAGTGTATTTCACTGGGGCATATTACTATGATATAGAACCAGCGGTAGTTGTTTCATTATGTTTTGTTGTGCTTGACTTTTTACAATTATTCCATGCTTTCAACATGAAAAACCCAGAAAAGAGTTTATTTACTAGTAATCCGTTTGGAAATTCAAAACTTAACATTAATGCGTTTATTTGTATGTTGGTGTCGTTTGGTTTTGCATGCCTTCCAATTCCACTACTTCAAGATAATTTAGGGGTAACACAGGTGACAGTGGTTAGCTGGCTTGCTTGTGTAGGGGTAGCTTTTATAATTATTCCATTGGCGGAAATTGTAAAAATGTTTTTACGTACATATTTAGAACATAATAGTAAAAAAGGTGCAAGATAATTTGCATCTTTTTTGTTGCTTAAAAGGTGTTTAATCCTTTTTAAAAAACAATATAATTTGATATAATAAAATTTATAAGGTGGTGAACTAAAAACATGAGAAAAGAAAAACAACCAACAAAAAATGTAAATATTGTAGAAGAACTTCAATCTGAAATGAAAAAGTCGGGTTATATTAGCGAACCGGCAATTTTAAAGATTGCAAAAAAACTTAATAAATCTGAAAGTGAAGTGTATGGGGTTGCTACTTTCTATAATCAGTTTAAGTTTCAGCCAACAGCAAAATATTTGATTGAAGTGTGTACTGGTACAACCTGTTTTATTCAAGGTTCTGGCGAAATATTGGAAGGTCTTAAACAACGTTTTAATGTGACAGAACACGAAAACACACCCGACAACAAGTTTTGCATTGGTACTGTAAGATGCCTTGGTTGTTGTGGCGAAGCACCAGTTGTTAGAATTAATGGCAAGGTGTATGGAAAGATGACATTAGATAAGGTTAATGCCATTTTGGACGAACTAAAATAGATTTAGGAATGAAAAATGAATTTTAAACAGCTTAATGAATTAAAACAAAAAGCAATGCTTAATATGACCGCAAAACTTGACAAACAGGCACTAAAAAAAGAGATTGCGGTGTGCACTAATGTTGCGTGTGAAACCAATGGCGGTGGTAAAGTATTGCAAACATTTAAAGACGAAATAAAAAAGCAAAAATTGGAAGATAAGGTAAGTGTAGGTCAAGTGGGGTGCTTGGGGCTATGTGCATTAGGTCCAATTGTTGTTGTGTACCCCGAAAAAACTTTTTATTGTAAGGTGACCACTGAAGGTGCTAAAAAAATTATTGAAAATCACATAAAAAAAGGCAAAGTGGTTGAAGAGTTTTTGTATGATAAAGCGGACGCAACCCAAAGCGAAATTGATAAAATTAATTTTTATAAAAAGCAAGTTTTTGTCGCAAGAAAGAATGCTGGACTTATTGACCCACATAGCATTTTAGAATATATTGCTTTTGATGGTTATATGGGGCTATATAAAGCTCTTGCAACAATGACACCGCAGGGAGTAATAGAAGAAATTAAAACTGCCGGACTTCGTGGACGTGGTGGTTCTGGCTCAAAAACTTATGAAAAGTGGGAGATTGTTGCTAAGCAAAAATCAGACCAAAAGTATGTCATTTGCAATGCTGACGAGGGCGACCCAGGGGCATTTATGGATAGGTCTATTATAGATAGTGACCCGCATGTGCTTGTAGAAGCGCTGGCAATTGCAGGTTATGCTGTTGGGGCTAATCATGGTATAATTTACATTCGTGCCGAGTACGAAACAGCAATAAAAAGCATGAAAAAAGCAATAGAAGATGCCAGAGATTATGGACTACTTGGTGATAATATTTTCGAAACTGATTTTTCATTTGATATTGATGTGAAGATTAGTGCTGGTGCCTTTATTTATGGTGGGGATACAGCTCTTATTGAAAGTTGTGAAGGAAATAGGGCAGAACCAAGTGAAAAGTCAACACAGTTGGCAGAGAGTGGATATTTAGATAAGCCCACACTTATAAACAATGTGGAAACACTAGCAAATGTGCCACGAATTATTTTTCATGGTGCTAAATGGTATGCCAAATTCGGAACAGAAAAAAGCAAAGGCACTAAGGTTATTGCATTGTCTGGAAAGGTAAAAAATACAGGGCTTGTTGAAGTACCAATGGGCGCAACAATTAAAGATATTGTGTACGATGTTGGTGGCGGTATTTTAAATAATAAAAAGTTTAAGGCGGTGCACGTTGGTGGGCCAAGCGGTGGCTGTATTCCTGCTGAATTTATGGACACGCAAATTGACTATGAAAGTCTAAAAGACATTGGTTCCATCATGGGTGGTGGCGGAATGATTGTTATGGACGAAGACACATGCATGGTTGATATGGCACGATACTTTTTGGCTTTTAGCGTTGACGAATCATGTGGCAAGTGCACGCCTTGTAGAATTGGAAATAAAAGGCTTTGCGAAATTCTTACAAAAATTTGCAACGGCAATGGCGAGATGAAAGACCTAGACGAACTTGAAGACCTTTCGCATTATATTAAGGACAATTCACTTTGTGGGCTTGGACAATCATCACCCAATCCGGTGCTTTCGTCACTTAAGTATTATAAGGACGAATATATTGAACATATTAAAAACAAACGTTGTCCAGCTAATGTGTGTAGGGCGCTAAAACACTATGAAATTAATCCAAATAAATGTATTGGCTGTTCGGCTTGCTCAATAAATTGCCCAGTCAAGGCGATAAGTGGAGAGATAAGAAAACCATTTAAAATAGACCAAACAAAGTGTATCAAATGCAATAAATGTTATGAAACTTGTAAGTTTAATGCGGTTGAAAGAGGTGGACAATGCAAGTAATTATTAATGAAAAACCATATGATTTTGAAATGGGCGAAACCATTTTGGACGTTGCTAGAAAAAACAAAATTGAAATTCCAACCTTGTGCTATTTAAAAAACATTATTGGTGATAGCAATTGCCGTATTTGTATGGTTGAAAATACATTTAACCAAAGGCTTGTGCCTGCGTGTTCTACTAAGTGTTATGATGGGCTTAGTGTAATTACCAATAGCCCAAGGGTAGTAAAAAGCCGAAAGGACACATTAAAATTAATACTTTCTAATCACCATAAAAATTGTGATGAATGTGCTAAACAAGGTGCATGTACACTAGAAAAGTTGTTTAAAAAATATAAAATTACAGAACAAAACAAACCAGAATTTGAAAAACAGAACTTTCAAATTGATAATTCTTCGCCTTGTATTATTAGAAACAACAACAAATGTATTTTATGTGGCAGGTGTGTATCAGTGTGCAAAAACACACAGGCAGTTGATGCAATTACAAAGCAAAAGCGAGGGTTTAGCACGTTTGTTGGGTGTGCATTTAATAAACCACTAGAATGCAGTACATGTGTTGGTTGTGGACAGTGCACGCTTGTGTGTCCAACAGGTGCATTGCTAGAAAATAGCGAGATTGAAGCGGTTGAAAAGCATATTGCCGACCCTAATAAATTTGTTGTGGCACAAGTTGCACCATCTGTTAGAGTTTCGCTTGCCGAATACTTTAATAATCCTATTGGAACATTTGACGAAGGGCGAATGGTTACGGCATTAAAAATGTTGGGTTTTGATAAAGTTTTTGACGTGAATATGGGTGCCGATTTTACAGTAGTAGAAGAAAGCGAAGAACTATTAGAACGGATAAAGCAAAATAAAAATTTACCACTATTTAGTTCGTGTTGCCCTGCGTGGTTTAAGTATGTTAATACATTTTATCCTAATCACACGGGTCACCTTAGCACATGTAAAAGTCCTACTGAAATGCTAGGGGCACTAATTAAAAACTATTATGCTAAAAAAGAACATATTGACCCTAAAAATATTATAGTTGTTGGCATTATGCCATGCACTGCTAAAAAAGGTGAAAAACTTAGGGGACACGATGTTGACCAAGTGCTAACAACAAGAGAAGTTGCAAAATTAATTGAAAAACATTCAATTGATTACAATAATTTGGAAAAGAGTGAATTTGATAAACCGCTTTCAAGTTATAGTGGAGCAGGGCTAATTTTTGGTGTTACTGGCGGTGTGACCGAAGCGGTGCTTAGATGTGTAAGCCGAAAACTAGAAAATAGTGATACTAGAGTTGATTTTGTAGATGTTAGACATGGAGAAGGCAGAAAAGAAGTAAAAGTAAAATGCGGAAAAACCGAATTAAAGCTTTGTGTTGTTAGTGGCTTGAAAAATGCCAAAGCGGTTATGGACGATATTGTTAGCGGTGCTAAAAAATATGACTTTGTTGAAGTTATGGCTTGTCCAGGTGGTTGTGTAAATGGTGGTGGTCAAAATTATGTTGATTATAGCCACATTGACGTGGAAGATGTGAAAAAACTAAGAGCAAATTCGCTATACAATAAAGATAAAGAAATGGGAAGTAGACTAAGTGACCAAAATGCGGATTTAAAACAAATTTATGCTGATTTCTTTATTCCGTCACCAAAACTAGCAAAACAAATTTTACATTATAAACGTTAAAATTGGAGGTGAGATTATGATGGAAAATTTAAAAAATGTAGATAGGGAAATATATGACGCAATATGTGCGGAAGAAGTAAGACAAAACAATGGGCTAGAACTTATTGCCAGTGAAAACTATGTTTCAAAAGCAGTACTAGAAGCGGTTGGAAGTTGTTTAACCAATAAGTATGCTGAAGGTTATCCGGGACATAGATATTATGGTGGTTGTGAAAATGTAGATATTGTGGAAAATCTTGCAATTGAAAGATTAAAACAACTTTATGGTTGTGAGCATGCTAATGTTCAACCACATAGCGGAGCAAGTGCTAATATGAGTGTGTATTTAGCACTACTAAAACCAGGCGACACGATACTTGGAATGAAACTTTCTGACGGCGGTCATCTAACTCATGGCTCTAAGGTTAGTATCAGTGGAAAATACTTTAATGCCGTAAGTTATGGTGTTAATGATCAAGGCTTAATAGATTATGACGAAGTCGAACGAATTGCAAAAGAGTGCCAGCCAAAACTTATTGTTGCTGGTGCAAGTGCATATCCTAGAATTATTGACTTTAAAAGATTTAGAGAAATTGCCGATAGTGTTGGGGCATACTTGATGGTTGATATGGCACACATTGCAGGGCTTGTTGCAACAGGACTTCACCCATCGCCTGTGCCATATGCTGATGTTGTGACTTCCACAACCCACAAAACTCTTCGTGGCACTCGTGGGGGAATAATATTGTGTCGTGAGGCTCTTGCAAAGCAAATAGATAAGGCGGTTTTCCCAGGATTGCAGGGTGGGCCACTTATGCACATAATAGCAGGTAAAGCTGTGTGCTTTAAGGAAGCCTTGTCGCCAGAGTTTAAGGAATATCAACAACAAGTACTTTCAAACAACAAAAAACTTGCCGAAACACTTAAATCACGTGGTGTAAAACTTCTTAGTGGTGGTAGTGATAATCACTTGCTTTTATTAGACCTTCGTGACAGTGGAATAACTGGACTACAACTTGAAACATTTCTTCATGATTGTAATATCACGGTAAATAAAAACAGTATTCCCAACGACCCACAACCAGCAAGCATTACAAGTGGAATTAGAATAGGTACTCCTGCTGTAACAACCAAAGGATTAAAAGAAGATGACATGGTTGTAATAGGAAATATTATTGCCGACGTTATTGAGAAAAAAGAAGATGCAATAGAAGATGCAAAGCAAAAAGTAGCAGAACTTTGCAAAAAATTTGTAAACTAATCTTATAAAAAACAGCCAGAAAAAAGTCTGGTTGTTTTTTTGTTTAAATTAAGTATCTTTATTATTGCTTGGCAATGCTTTTTAAAATGATAAATGACTTTGAATGATAAGACATCTTGAAATAAATTATGTTGATAAATATGCTGTGGTGTACTTTAAGTGAAACTTAGTTGTTTAAGGCGTTGTTTTCAAAGTCATGTTTCCTTTTGTTATATTTTCGCTTTAAACATCATATATATTTTAAAAAACTTTATTTGGGAGTATATAAATGCCTTTAAATTTTTTTAAGAGAAAACAGCAAGCAACAATTGTGGAAGATAGAAAAAACTATGTTAAGGAATATGCATATAATAGCGATGTAAACAATAAACCAAAACTAATGCCTTGCGAAAAATTTGTAGGAGCTTTTGAAAAACTTAGCCACAACTATGTGCTATGCCTTTCTGACCCAGATAGCCAAGTGAAGGCATCATGTGTAAGTGTCTTGCAGTTTTGTGAAGGTTATGATGTTAAACCAGAAGTTACAGACAATTTGCGTGAAACCGCTGTTGATTTGACAAAAAGTGCATACTTTTTGATAATATCGCTCGTACACTTTTTATCGGTGCTGGAACAATTTGCAACTGATAAAAAAAATATTAACGAAATAAAAATGGATGTTAGAGTTGTTAGTGACGTTGTGCTAAATGTGTACAAACATTTATCGATGCTAAATGAAATTCCACAATTTGACGATGGTGAATTAGAGTATCCTAATTCGTATATGGGTGCGGTGCAGGCGGTGACAGATGTGCTTGCTAAACTAATAGACACTCTTATTAGATTAAATGAAATCATTGAAATTGATTATATTAACAAGCAACTTGAAAACATTATTTTAAAACTTCAAAGCTATCTAATTGTTATTCAACAAAAAAATAAGCCAATGTAATTTTGGCTTATTTTTGTTCTTTAAATAGTAATGATTTTCCAAGTAAGTAATCAGAACCCTGAAGTTCTATAAGTTCAGGGAAATCAAATTTTACTTTTTTAATAAATTCATCGTATTTAGTGCGGTCGTCTAATGTGTCGCTATTAATCTCTAGCATAATTATATTTTCTTTGTTGTGATTAAGTGGTGTAGAGTACATTGCTTTTGTAAAATAGAATGTAATTTTTAATCCGTTAATACTAATGTACTTATATTTTTCACGTTGTTTTCTAGATGAAAATACATTTGTGGTAGTATAAAGTGTTTTTGCCACGTCTACTTCTAGTCCGTAAGGAACAAGTTCGCTAATTGAATTTGTAATAAAATCAACATATTTTAAAATGCTATCTTTTACAGGAATTTGTATCTCAAAAATTTCTGGCATGTTGCTTAAGAAAGCAATTCTTTCACGGTCGTTTTGATATCTTACTACAAGGCTTGCCATATTTTTGCCCTTGTAGATGTTTTTGTTTATAGTAATTCCATTATTTGAAAAGAAAAAATCACGGGTGTCATAATATTCTTTTGTCACCAGTTCTTTACCGCTATCAAGTAGTCCAAATCCAGTAAGTATTCCACTATTTCTTAGCATTTTGTTTTTGGCAACCTTGATATTGTCTATTGAAAATTTAGTTGAAATGTAAGTGTATTTTTGATTTTTTTCCATAACTAAATTATATTATATTTTACTTTGTTTTGCAACCTAATAGAGTGCCTACAATCAAAAATTTGTCGCATTTTAAAAATTTAGATGCTTTTATTTTGTGCTAAATCATACAATTGACACAAAAAATATTGAAAATATTCTTCTTTTAATATATAATTAGTATCAAATAGGGAAACAAAGAATGAAGAAAAGATTTTTGAGTGTGTTTATCTTAATATGTTGCATGTTTGTAATGTGTGGCTGTGCCAACATGGAATATTTGCGTGTTGTAGATGACAATGGGCAAATTATGGACAAATTCACATTAGAACTAGACCGTAAAGATATCATATCAAAAATTGGAGCAACAAGATACGGTAAACTTCAAGAATCCATAGAATCTGATTTGGGAAAGTATGCAGATAAAATTAATTCTCGCCGTACTGAACTTCAACGTGAGTATGGCGGACAAAAAGATTTTGTGAATGGTGTTGCTGCCGCTGCAAGTAAATTCTTTCAGTTAAACGAAACAACCGACCAAATATTTGTGCAAGTAAATTATGCTAGTATTGAATACTACAAACTTATTAACAATATTTCAGATGATGGCAGTAGTGAAGCAGATAACGAGATTGTTAGCAACTGGTTTGTAAGCAAATACATTATTAAAGCCACAAATACATTTAGTAATTTGGAAGAACTGGGTGGCGAAGATGGTTATTTTAAAACCTACACCAGAGATTACCCTGAGTTTAGTATGGACGATGTAAACCTTACACAAATATATGGTACAACTGATAGCAGACTAAAATCGAATGCTGATTATGTAGAAAAGATTGAAGGTATTAATTATCATTTGTGGGAAATCGATGCTAAAAATGGAGCATACAAAACTTGCGAACTTAGTTATTACTATTTGACCGCTGTGGGTACAGGCTGGTATATAATTGCGTTGGCACTTTCAATTGCTCTTGCAGTAATATTGATTGTGGTGTATATTGTTAAAACAGTTAAGGCAAAAAAGTACAAAGAAAAAATTATTGTTCCGCTAGACCAAATTGATAGAGATGATGAATAGGGTGAAATTATGGGAGATAGATATTTTTTTGATAAACGTGTTTTGAAAAAGTTTTTTATAAAATATGGTATCATGTTGTTAATTGCCATTCCTCTTATGATTGGTATAAATATATTAATTCAAAAACACAATCCAAATCAAAGGTTTATTTTAATAGACCTTGCGGTAATTGCAGTTGTGGTTGCGGTGGGAGAATTAATTTGCTTTCTTGTAAAAAGAGCAAAAACAAAAGACGATAAGGAGTAATTTAAGGTAATGAAAAATACTAAAGTTGAAGGGCGTGTAATGCCACATAGTATTGAAGGCGAACAAAGCGTGCTAGGCTGTGTGCTTATTGACCAAGATGCAGGCTACAATGTGCTAAGTTCTCTTTCAGGCGATGATTTTTATGTGGAAGCACATAAAATTATTTTTAATGCAATGTACGATGTATATAAGCGTAATAGCCCAGTAGATTTAATCACCCTTACAGACGAACTAGAAAAAAATGATTTGCTTGAATCGGTTGGTGGGCTAGAATACATCACAACACTTACAAATATTGTTCCGTCTGCTAGTAATTACAAGCACTACATTGATATTGTAAAACGTGATAGTGTGCTTAGAAAATTAATCAACCGTGCTAATGACATTATTAATTTTGCTTACGATGGCCCTGAAAAAACCGATGCTATTGCCATGGCAGAAAAAAGTATTTTTGATGTTGGTCGTGAAGAAGAAAAGGGTGCTTTGACACCTATTAATGATGCACTTGACGGGGTTATGGACAAGTTTGAGGTTATTCAAAAAGATAAGTCAAGTCTTCGTGGTATTTCTACTGGAATTTATGGGCTAGACAAAATTACAAATGGTCTTCAAAATAGTGACCTTATTTTGGTGGCTGGTCGTCCTGGTAGTGGTAAAACATCACTTGCTATGAATATTGTGAATTACGCAGCTATCCAAGGTAAGAAAAAATGTGCAATTTTCTCTCTTGAAATGCCTAAAATTCAGCTTGCCCAACGTAGTCTTTGCAGTTGTGCTTATGTTAGTATGGAACGAGCTTTAAAAGGCGAGCTTTCGGTTAAAGACTGGAAAGCTCTTTGGGCTGCCAAAGAAAAACTTGCCAATGCCGATATTTATGCCGATGACAACTCGCTTACAACTCCAATGGATATTTTAAGCAAGTGCCGTAAATTAAAGCGAGAGCATGGACTTGACCTTGTTATGATTGACTACCTTCAACTTATGAGTGGCAACAGCAAAACCGCTGAAAGCCGTCAGCAAGAAGTTAGTAGCATGTCACGTAACTTAAAAATTGCCGCTAAGGAACTTGATGTCCCTATTATTTTACTTAGTCAGTTGAGTCGTGGTGTTGAATCTCGTGCGGATCATAGACCAATGCTTAGCGATTTAAGAGAATCTGGTGCTATAGAACAAGATGCCGATATTGTTATTTTTGTGTATCGTCCTGATATGTACAAAGATTGTCCTAAAGAAATTGCTGGTCAAAACTTGGCTGAAATTATTGTTGCAAAGCATCGTAATGGTCCACAAGGTACTGTTAATGTTAAGTGGATTGGCGAAACAACAACTTTTGTTAATTTGGAAAAAGATGCTAATGCTCAAAGTTTAGAAAGACAAGAACCTGCTGAGCCAAAAGCAATTAAACCTGATGAAAGTTTGCCTGATATTGTTCCACTAGATGAAAGTGATATTGTAGACGACATCTTCTAGGTGCTGGCACACTTTTTATCAACTTGCTGTAGTGGTTATATTTACTGCAGTAGGTTCTGGGTGCTGACGCACTTTTTATCAATGAGCCGTAGTTGTGGTATAGACTGCAGTAGGTTCTAGGTGCTGGCGCACTTTCTATTAACAATGTTAAAAGTCGAAAGTTGAAAGTGGAATTAAGGATTATATTAATGCGAATATTATTATCATTTATGTTGTTGGTGTAGTGGGAAATCTTGTGAAAAATAATCCTTATAGAAAAAATGAAATACAAAAGTAAAAGTAGAGAAACAAAATGTTAGTTTTAGATAAAATATTTAAGATAATATCACTTACAATGAGTATACTTGTTGCATACAAAACAGTGTGGTTGATAATTGGTTTGTTTTGCAAACCTAAAAAGTATGCTGACACCGACAAGCGATTTAAATATGCGGTTGTTATATGTGCTAGAAATGAAGAAAAAGTTATTGCACAAATTATAGATAGTATTCATAAGCAAGATTATGACCAAGATAAAATTTCGATATTTGTAATGGCTCATAATTGCACCGACAACACTGCACAAATTGCACGAGATAATGGTGCAATAGTGTATGAGTGGAATGCTCCTGACAAACGTAGAAAGGGTTATGCGCTTGAATACTTGTTTGAGCAAATTAAAAAAGATTATGGTTATGAAGCATTTGATTCATATTTGTTTTTAGATGCCGACAACCTTTTAAAACAAGATTATATTTCGCAAATAAACAAAGCCTTTGGTGCTGGTGAAAAAGTTGTTGGAACTTACAGAAACACTAAAAACTTTGACACTAACAGCATTAGTGCGGCATATGGTTTTCACTTTTATAGACAAAGCATGTTTTCTAATAGACCACGTAGTCTAATGGGGCTTGGTACAAGCGTTGCTGGTACTGGTTTTGCAATGCACAACTCTATACTTGTTAAAAACGACGGCTGGCACTTTTTGGGGCTAACCGAAGACAACGAGTTTAGCTTGCAGATGGCAATAGACGGTGTAAAAATTGCTTATTGTGAAGATGCAGAGTTTTATGACGAACAACCTACCAATATGAAAACCGCATGGACACAACGTCTTAGATGGACTAAAGGTATACTTGTTTCGTTTTTCGCTCACATGGGTGGGCTAATAAAAACAATGTTTGGGAAAGGCAGAACTTTTCAACAACGTGTGACTGCGTACGACTTGTTTTTTCACTTTTTCCCATATTATCCTTTTGGTTTATTTGTAGGTTTGTTTTGGCCAATAATTACAGGTGTGGTAGGGGTGTTCCGCCCAGATTTGTTTGTGGCTGGTAGACAATTTATGTCAATTCTTACCTGGGCTGGCGGATTTTATTTCTCGCTACTTGCATTTGGTATTTTGCTATATATTAGAGAACGTAAACATATTGTTTGTAAGCCAAAACACATTGTGAAATACTTGTTTACATGGGCTTGGTTTGACCTTATCAACTTCCCACTATTTGTTGTTGCAGTATCAAGAAAAATTGAATGGAAGCAAATTGATCACAACATTGCAAAAACTATTGACGAAATGAACGAAGAATATAAGGACCCAAGCAAAACTAACACAGATAATGCAAATGTAGTTGCTAGCGACACAACCGCAGTAAACGAAACAACTTTAACTCAATCTGAAGTAATGCCTAATACGATTGAAACACAACAACCACAAGTTTCGCATGATGACGAAATTGCAATTCTTCCACTTTTAAACGAAGAATATCCAGTTAATGTTGACCATGCTAACGAAAATAAAGTTGGTGAAACAATTAAAGAAAATTCTAATATAGATGACATTGAAATGTTGGAAGTTTCAGAAGAAGAAATTTTGAATACTGAACAATCAAAAGAAGAAGTTTTGGAACAAAAATCAGAGTTGATGGAAAAACTAAAAGAAAACATCAAACATAAAAAAGATAAATCAGACATTGCATAATATTGTATAAAAAAAAAGACCACTTATTAAAGCGGTCTTTTTTAGTAAACCATATAAGCCTTTAAAATATCAAATATAAAAGTACATCATTATTAGTATTTTACACATACTAAATGTGGAGAATATTGTATGAGTGAAATGGCATCTAAAAGGGGTGGTGGAAACAACAAAATAGTGTACGGTCTTGGTAATTTGGGTTATAGTGTAATTAGCCAAACAATGACCAATTTTTTTATGTTTTTTGGTACATCGGTTTTGAAACTTAGCGGTGTATTGGTGGGAATTGCCATAGCGCTTAGTACATTTTGGGACGGTTTTACAGACCCAATTGTGGGGTATTTAAGTGATAGTTATCCACTGCTAAAAATGGGCAATCGCAGGGGGTATATGCTAGTAGCCACATTTGGTATGGTGGGGCTAAATCTTTTTATTTGGTTTGTGCCTGTTGGACTTAGTGCTGGGTTAAAATTTGTTTGGATATTAGTAGGATTAATTCTTATTGAAACCTTTAACACACTATATTCCACACCATATATGGCACTTGGCACAGACATTTCTAAAAACTATCACGACCGCACACTTATTCAAATTAGCAAAACTTGTTTTTTCTTATTGGGAATGATTATTCCAAGTGTGCTACTGTATGTCTTTTTGCCTAATACCACAGAATACCCTGTGGGACAACTTAACCCAGTAGGATATAGATATATGGCGGTTTTCACAAGTATAATTTGTGTAATAAGCGGATTAGTTTGTATTATTTTCACCAAAGAAAAATCGGTTTTAAAGAAAAACGAAACTTTTAAGTTTTCGCAGATTTTTAAAGATTTTGTTGGCACGCTAAAATGCAGGGAACTTTCTAAACTTATTATTGGTTATTCAATTTGTATGTTAAGCGGTGTTTTTCTTACTAGTGTTGGAATGCATTTTTTCACTTATTGTTTTGTACTAAGTAGTAGCCATATTACCTTGCTTCTTGTGGTTTTGCTTTGTGGTACACTAGTTAGCCAACCATTGTGGTTTAAATTGAGTGTTTCCAAAGATAAAAAACAAGCCTTACTTTCGGCAATTTTTGTGTCAGTTGTGGGTTCGTTTTTAATAATAACCATATTTTTATTAAGATTTTCCCTTAAAAAACCTTTTCTGTTTATAATGTTTGCAATATTTGTGTGCGGTATTGGTAGTGGTGCACTTTACTCGCTCCCAACAAGTATGTATAGTGATGCAATTACTCATCAAAACAGACTTACTGGCAAAAACAAAACAGCTATGTATAGTGGTGTTCTTACTTTTACTAGTAATCTTGCAAGTAGCCTTACATTACTAATAGTAGGAGTGTTGTTAGATGTTATAAAATTTAATCCGCAAGTTGAAAATCAGTCGGTTGGAGTTCAAACAGGTCTTGCACTTATTTTGTTTGTAGGCATTCAAATAGCCCTAATTACCGGCTACTTCATATTTAGTAAATGTGAAGCCATTAGGCCGTATCAAAAACATAAAGTGCTAAGTTAATGTTGAAAATTTAAAGTGGAATTTCGGAGCACTGTCGTACTTAAAAAATGTGTAGAGTAAAAGGACGAGGTGCGGGGAAGGGATTAAATTTAAATATGTATCCTATTAAATAAATCATTATTTGTTGGTGATAATTTGGTGTACATGAAATATTGTATTTTTAAAATATAGTGTTATAACTTGCAATTTGGGGTTTAAGGTGATAAAATACCACATATAAAAGGTGGATTTATGAAAAGACTTACTAGAAAAGATTTATTAAAAATGTGGATGGACTTTTACAAAAGTAAAGGTCATATTGAAATTAAAAGTGCATCGGTTATTCCTGAAAACGACCCAAGTGTGTTGTTTACAACTGCAGGTATGCACCCGCTAGTGCCATATCTAATGGGACAACCACACCCAATGGGCAAGAGAATTTGCGATGTTCAAAAATGTGTTCGTACTGGCGATATTGACGAAGTGGGCGACCGCAGTCACCTTACATTCTTTGAAATGTTGGGTTCGTGGAGTATTGGCGATTATTTCAAAAAGGAAAAAACCGCTTGGAGCCACGAATTTATAACAAGCCCTAAATATTTGGGATTAAAACCAGAACAATTTGCAGTGACATGTTTTAGCGGAAACGAACACGCACCTAAGGATACCGAAACTGCAGGTTATTGGGAAGCACTTGGCGTGTCTAAAGACCGTATTTTCTTTATACCAGACAACTGGTGGGAAATAAACCGTGGACCATGCGGACCAGATAATGAATTTTTCCTAGATACTGGCAAACCAAAATGCTCAGACGAATGCAACCCATCATGCGATTGCGGAAAGTATATGGAATTTGGTAACGATGTGTACATGCAATACAATAAAGTTAGCGACACTGGGTACTTGCCAGCAACTCAAAAGAATGTTGACTGTGGCTATGGGCTAGAACGTTGTATCGTAGTTTTAAACGGTGCAAAATCTATTTATGTGACCGATGTTTTTGAAGATGCTATTAAATTATTAGAACAACTATCTGGTAAAAAATACAATGACGATGGCGATGAATACACTCGTTCATTTAGAATTGTGTGCGACCATATTCGTACCGCAACAGTTATTATGGGTGACGAAAAGGGTCTTACACCTAGCAATGTTGGAGCGGGCTACGTGCTACGCCGTCTAATTCGCCGTGCTGTTCGTGAGGCAATGAAACTTGGCATTGAAAAGGGCAAACTTGCACTTCTTGCCAAACATTATATTGAATTCTTTGAAGACACATACCCAGAATTTAGAACCAACGAAAACAAAATTATATCCGAACTTAATAAGGAAGAAGAAAGATTTTTAAACACTGTTAATGCTGGTGTTAAAGAATTTGAAAAAGTTGTAAACGGCATTTTAAGAAAAAATGAATTTATGAGTGCTAAAGACCCTAAATATGTGCCAGAAACAATTATTAGTGGTAAAAGTGCATTTAGGCTATTTGATACATTTGGTTTTCCAGTAGAACTTACTATCGAAATGGCTAAAGAACATGGTCTTTCAGTAGATAAGGCTGGTTTTGACGAAGCATTTAAGGAACACCAAGAACTTGCTCGTACTGCAAGTGCTGGGCAATTTAAAGGTGGTCTTGCTGATGGTAGTGATGACACTATTAAACTTCACACTGCTTGCCACTTAATGCTAGCAGGACTAAGACATATGTTTGGCACAGGAGTAGAACAAAAGGGTAGTAATATTACAAGCGAAAGACTTCGTTTTGACTTTAACTTTGATAGAAAACTAGACCCTAGCGAAATAAAACAACTTGAAGATTTTGTAAACGATGCAATCGCTAAAAAGATTGATGTAGAACGTGTTGAAATGCCATTTGAAGAAGCATTAAAACAAGGTGCTTATGGCGTGCATAAAGCAGAGCCAAACGAAATAGTAAGCATCTACAAAATTGGCGATGTTGATTTCCAAATTTGTGGTGGTCCACATGTTAAAAACACTGGCGAACTTGGCAAATTTAAAATCAAAAAAGAAGAGAGTTCTTCTGCTGGTGTAAGACGTATTAAGGCTGTATTAGAATAATAAAAAAATGACCTATTTTAGGTCATTTTTTTATTTTGTAATAAGGTCTAGAATTACATAACATAATTAAAATTACTACTAATAAACTTACTTAAAATTACTACTAATAAACTTACTTAAAATTAATTCATAAAAATTTTAATTTTTAGTTTTTTATTTTTATGTGTGCTTATTGTTAATATTAATTATTATTTTTGATTTTCGTATTTACTTAGTTGTTCTCTAAGGCGAGCATTTTCTTCTTGTAATGCCTTAACTTGTGTTTTTAGCGAGTCCACATCGTTTAGTTCACCTTGTTTAATTAGCATAGGTGTTTTTTCTACCTTTTTGCTTAAAATTTCTAGTGCACAAAGTAGCCCAAAAACAATAATACAACCAGCAATAAATACTTTTAATATAGCATCGTTGGTAAGTATTTTGCTTCCGAAGATAACCATTGTTAAAATAACATCAATAATGCCAATTAATATGTATGTTATGATTTGCAAAACTAGTAAATTTTTGTCTAGTTTTAAGTTTAGGTTTACAATAATATTAAACAAAACTGTAGCAATTGTTAGCACAAAAACAAGTTGTTGGAAAATTCCCCAAGGAATATTTGTCCAGAAGATTATAATAAGAAGTAAACTTAAAAAGCCAAGAAGTCCTGCACATACAAAACCTATAATTTTGTTTTTTTCTGTCATAGTAAGTGCATTTATGGCAAAGAATCCTGCAACGGCAATTGTTGCAAATGTTTCTAGCAATTTTAGTAGTGCTCCTTCAAAGGTCTTTAAGCCAAACAGTGAACCTATAAGTAGTACAATGCACACTGCAAGAGCAACAAGTGATGTATACATAAGAGTTTTTTTAGCGGTTTTCATATTTTCCCCCATTTTTTTATAGTTTAACATTATTTTTATTTTTAAAGCAAATAATTGATGCTAAGTTTGACTTTTTTTTGTGATGATATTGTTGTTTTGTGTTGTAAAAAAACTAAAAACACACTTATGCTAAAGAGTTTCTATGGTGTTTTAATAAGTTTTACATTACTCACAATTATATCTAATTTGTTTGATTTTTATGGTTTTGTATTATATAATAAAATAAATATAATGTATTTAGGCGGTGTTTTATGAAAGCCTTAAAAGGTATACTTGTTTATACGGCACTTGTTTTGGTGTCAATAGTGTTTATATTTGCACTTGGTGTGGGATTTTTGTATTTGTCTAAAAATTCTACTTTGTTTGGCTACTATTTTAGAAATGTGTCTTTTGAAGATAAGGTGCATTATAAAAATGCCATTCCTAGTGATATGGAAAGAATTAGCATTAAGGTTAACACCAAAAACTATGGAGTTGTGCTTTTGCCTATTGATTCTGATGCTAATTTGGAAATAACAACATCTAGTGCTTACATGGGCTTTTTAAAAGCAACTGTTGACCCAGAAACACAAAAAAAATCGGCGGTTGTTACACCAGACCAAACAATTAAAGCATATAGTTCGGTTGATAGCGAAGGACGCAAAGTATACAACATTGAAATTACACTTATAGAACAAGAAGGTTGGCTATCTTACAAAAAACTTAACACCATGTACATTAGGCTTCCATTCTTTCATTCTGCATCATACGACCTAAACATAACTACTGGAGATAAAGATATTGAATTTAGAGCAGGTGAAAGAGAAACAAAAAATGCTCTTACTGATGCAATAACTAAAGAAGTACTTCCAATTAATGTTAATTCATTAAAAATCAAAACCAACAAGGGTAGTGCAATTATTGGAAACTTTGGAAGTAGCATAAATGTAATTGAAAAAAATAGAAGTTTTGAAAATCTAGATATCACAACAAACGGCGGAACTTTTGACTTTACTCAATTTGATAGTGTTACTGTTACTAAAGGAAAACTTTCACTAAACTCTCAAAACGCTTCTTACAAATTTAAAAAACTTGAAGCACAAAAGGGCATGGAAGTTATTGGAAAAAATGTTAAGTTTGATGCAAACGAAGTTGTTTGTGGCGAAAGCGGATTTTTATATAAATCAACAACAGGCACACTAAAAATTGGCACTTTAAACTCAACTAGCCGTGTTAAGAATACATACGAAGACGGCAGCTACAAATATACACAATCTGGCACAACAAAGGTTTATGAAAACACAATTTTCACCGAAAGTGCAGTAGTTGAAGTTGACGAAGTTTTAGGAAAACTTGGTCTTGGCAATAAGTACGGCAGTGTTAATATTAAACACCTTACTCATCAAGCATCTATCACAAGCGAAAATGGTGATGTTACAATTGGTGAAAGCGGATATTACCCAATGAAAGGCTTCACAGCCGAAGATAGAGAGTATTCCGAAACATCTTCACTTATTGTGTATACAACATACGGCGACATTAAGGTTGGCGAATATTACCAAGATGGTATATTCTACAGCAAAAAAGGTAGTATTACAGTAAATGCAATTACTCGTTATGATGCTTCTAATTTACCATTAATTAAAGGTGTTAGGGGTAGCGAAGGTGCAAGATACTTCTATTCTGAAATCACATCTAAAGACGGTAAGATTACCGCAACAACTAATGGCAATCCAATTAGAATTGTTTGCACTGGCGATGCCAATGTAAAACTTACTGTTAAAAAATTATTTGATTCAATTGATTATGCATCAACTGAAAGTGCAGGACTTCTTCCTACATCGTTTGCCGAAAATATTCCTTATTATGTAAGCACTAAAAACGGAAAAATTGAAGCAAAACTTCCTATTCAATCATATCTTGTTTTGATTGAAGGTAAAACATCTGGTGAGATTGGCTCTGTTAATTCATTTAGTGCAGAAGGCACACAAATTGGTGTGGCAAAACCTAACCAACCACGTGTTAAAATTACTGGTAAAAAGATTGCTTTAACATCTAATATTTAATGATAATAAAACAATAATAATTCTGATAATTGAATTATAATCATGTTATTTTGTTTTTAAAAAAAGACCCGTTAATTTGGGTCTTTTTTATTTTCTTGCCACAATACTTTTTTAGCATTATTTCATTAAGTGGGGCTGTTGATTTGTAACCATTTTGTAACAACAACCACTTGTGTTGTAGCACCTATTTTTAAAAAACTAATTACTCGCCGGTGTCAATTGGAATTTCAACATAGCCCTGTGGCATGTGACACGATGGGCACTCGTTCCATGCTTGCTTTGCTGTGTGCTCAAATCCACACTCGCTACACTTCCATTTACGTGGTTCGGCAGATTTATAAAGTTTTTTGCCTTTTAATTTGTCATAAATCTGTTGTAGTAACAAGTGGTGGCAGTTTTCAACAGTTGCTACTAAATCAAATGCATGTGCCACATCGTCAAATCCTTCGTCTTTAGCAACTTTTGAAAATGACGGATACACATTATTGCTTTGGCTAAGTTCGGTCTTGATGCTGTCCATAAGGTTTTGCTGAAGATTACCAAATTCAAAAGGGTAACCGCCCTCAATTTGAATATTTTCTTGTTTTTTTGTGCAGTTTTGAGTGATAAGGTCGTAGTAAACCTTAGCATGAGCCATCTCGTTTTTCGCTAGAGTTTTTAGCAATGATTTAATGTATGCATAGCCTTCTTGTTCTGCTTGTTTTGCAATAAATTGATATCTTGCACCGTCTTGACATTCTCCAGCAAATGCCCTTGCAAGATTTATTTTTGTTTCGCTTTTGTCAAATTCTATTTTTGTCATTTTATATTCTCCTTATTGTTTTTGTTTTAATTTTTAACAAAAGTAATAATTTTAATACTGTTTTGTGTTTAATTTAAAACTATGTTATGGCAAATAATTGACAAAACACATGTAAAATGCTAGACTTTTAGCAATATTTTATGGAGAAAGAACATGATTGATATTAATTTTTTAAGAAACAACCCGGAAGTGGTTAAGGAAAATATTAAAAAGAAATTTCAAATGCATAAGATTGCTTATGTTGATACTGTGTTAGAACTTGACGAAAGAAATCGTGACCTTAAAAAGGAAGGCGATGACCTTAGAGCAATGCGTAACAAATTGTCTGGTGAAATTGGCAAACTAATGCGTGAAAAGAGAGTTAATGAAGCCAACGAACTAAAACAACAAGTTGTTAACAACAACGGCCGTATTGCTGAAATTGAAGAAGAACAAACAAAAATTGAAGCCGAAATCAAAAAACTTATGATGAGTATTCCTAATATTATTGACCCATCTGTTCCTATTGGAAAAGATGACACCGAGAATGTTGAAGTACAACGTTTTGGCGAACCTCAAAAACGTAGTTTTGAAGTGCCATATCATGCTGATATTTTGGCAAGCATTGGTGGTCTTGATAAAGATAGTGCAGGACGTACAAGCGGTAATGGTTTTTATTACCTTATGGGTGATGCTGCACGTCTTCATGAAGCAATGATTGCTTATGGTAGAGATTATATGATTAATAAGGGCTTTACATATTGCATTCCACCATTCATGATTCATAGCGACGTAGTTAATGGTGTTATGAGTTTTGCCGAAATGGACGCAATGATGTACAAGATTGAAGGCGAAGACCTATTCTTAATTGGAACAAGCGAACACTCAATGATTGGTAAATTTAAAGACCAAATTATTAAGGAAACCGAACTTCCTATTACAATGACATCATATAGTCCTTGTTTTAGAAAAGAAGTAGGTGCACATGGCATTGAAGAACGTGGGATTTATAGAGTTCACCAATTTGAAAAACAAGAAATGATTGTACTTTGTAAGCCAGAAGATAGTATGGATTGGTACAACAAAATGTGGAAATACTCGGTTGAGATTTTCAACAACTTTAATATTCCTGTAAGACAACTTGATTGTTGTAGCGGAGATTTAGCAGACCTTAAAGTTAAGTCTTGTGATATTGAAGCATGGAGCCCACGTCAACAAAAATACTTTGAAGTGTGCAGTTGTTCTACACTAGGTGATGCACAAGCACGTCGTCTTGGCATTAGGGCAAAAGGTGAAAATGGCACATACTTCTTACACACTCTTAACAACACAGTTCTTGCTAGCCCAAGAGCACTTATTGCTCTTTTGGAAAACAACTACAACGAAGATGGCAGTATTACAATTCCTGAAGTGCTACGTCCTTACATGGGTGGCAAAGACAAAATTTTGAAAAAATAATGTTATTTTGTTGTAAAAAAATATACTAATTAGTATAATATTAATAGAAATTTTAAGGAGAAAAATTATGTTATCATTTTTAGGTTTAAGCGGTGGTGCTATCGCTGGCATCGTTATTGGTGCTGTTGTATTATGCTTAGTCTTTTTCGTGATTATGTTCTTCTGGGCTGGTTATAACGGGCTAGTTAGAAAACGTAACGAAGTTGAAGAAGGTTTTGCTACTATGGACGTTTATCTTCAAAAACGTTATGATTTAATTCCAAATCTTGTAAACACAGTTAAGGGTTTTGCAAAACATGAAAGCGAAACTTTGGAAAAAGTTATTCAAGCCCGTAACATGGCTATGCAAGCAAAACCAGGTAGTGCAGAACAAGCCAATGCAGAAAATGTTCTTACTGGTACATTAAAATCACTTTTTGCACTTACTGAAAATTACCCAACACTTCAAGCAAACACAAACTTTATGGATTTGCAAGATCAATTAAAGGTACTTGAGCAAGACATTGCTAGTAGTCGTAAATATTACAATGCTGTTGTTAAAGAATACAACACTAAAATCCAAGTGTTCCCTACAAATTTATTAGCAAACATGTTTAAATTTGAAAAGAAACCTATGTTTGAAATTGAAGATAAGGAACAAAGAAAAAACCCTAAAGTAGAATTTTAGTTCGAAGTAGGATTTATATGAAAAATAAAAGAATAATATTTGTTTTTAGTTTAATATTAATACTTTTGCTAGGCCTTAGTTTAAGACCTAGTTTTTCTATTGTTAGTGCCGATGTTAATTACAACAATTATTACTACAAATCAAAAAATGTTGAGTTGACTATTTACGAAAACAACACTTATTATGTTACTGAAACAATGCAGGTTCAGTTTGGTTCGCCTAGTGATGGAAAACATAAAGGTATTGTGAGGTATATTCCTAATACCCAAACAATTTCATTTAATGAAAAAGGTAAAACAAAAAAACAAAAGTATTATTGCACCATCTCAGAAATTACTGGTAATGAGATATATAATACGTATAAAAGTGGAAATTATACAGTAATAGAACTTGGTGGTGATAACTATGTAAATGGTTATGGCACAACAACCAGTGATAGATTAATTACATACACAATCAATTATAAGTTTAACATTGGAAACGATTTTGTAAAAGATTACGATTTGTTTGTGTTTAACCTTATGGGAGAACAAGAACCAGTAAAAACTGAAGAATTTACATTCTCTATTCACTTCCCAAAATCAATTGATGTTGTGCCTACATTCTATAAAGGTTTGTATGGTGCTAATGACACAAGTGAAATCCCATATGTTTACAATAATGAGACACTTACACTTTCATCAGTTGGCTCAACTTCATTCGAACCTTACGAAGCACTTACAGTTAAAATGAACCTTCCTAAGGGATATTATACAAAGTCGCAAGGCTTCCATATTGGCGTTGAGATTGGTGTTCTTGTAGGTTCTATTATTCTTACAATGGTAATCATCTTTGTTGCTATTGATATGGCTAATAAAAATAAGCCAATAAGAGTGGTGGAATTCTATCCACCAGAAGGATACACTCCTTGTGATTGCGATTATGTTATTAATGGTAAATTTTCGCCAAAACGTCTTGTGAGCCTTGTTTTGTATTGGGCAAGCAAGGGAATTGTAAAAATAAACAACGATACCAATAATAAGCCTGTGTCAATTACCAAATTGAAAGAACTTGACGATAAAGCTAAAATATATGAAAAAGATTTATTTAAAGCATTCTTTCCAAAAGAAGAAAACACAACTTATGAGCTTTCGAAAACCGATATAAATATTGGTGCTGTAATGAATACATGCTCAGAAGATGTTAAAAATCTTATTGGCGATAGATACAAAAGTTCTAGTAAAACATCTCATTTTTTGATGGGATTGATTTCGTTTATTCCTTATGTAATAATGCTTGTGGCAGTACATATTCGTACTAAGAGTATGGGGCCTAGTATTCCAGTAATAATTGCGACAGCGGTTATTTCATTTGTGGCAATGGCACTTTGGGGAAGCACATATTTTATTGAAGATGATGACCACAAACTTAACATAGCACGTGTTGGAGCAATCATGATGATGATTGTGGTGTTGGTAATAAATATAATTTCCATTCCACGAGGTTACGACTTGATGTTTGGCAGAATTTATACATTGCTTCCAGTTGTGGTGTATGTTGTGCTTGGTAAAAACATGTTTAGCATGACAGCTGAAATGAAAAGCGTTTATGGTAAACTTTGGGGATTTAAACACAGCATTACAATTATGGAAAAGAGTAGAATTGAAAGGCTTGTTAAAGAAGACCCAAGTTATTTTTATAATATTTTGCCATATGCTTATGCTCTTAATGTTTTAGATGATTTCGTTAAAAATTTTGAAAAAATATATATTCCAACTGCTCAAAATGCTTATATCTCACCACTTAATGCGTATATGTTGTGTAACTCATTAAATAACACTTTTACAGCGATGGCTGTGGCTACAGGGGCAACTCGCACATACTCTAAGATTGGCATGTCAGGTGGGCGTGGCGGATTTGGCGGTGGCTTCTCTGGTGGCGGTTTCGGTGGCGGTGGCTCACACGGAAGATAAACCTAAAAATTATAATTTAAAAGTAAAAAGTTGCAGATTAATACTTTGCAACTTTTTTTAAACCTTAAATTTAAGTTTTTGTCAAAATTCGATATATTATTACATAATGTATAATAATAATGTTTAATTAGTGGTGTTTTTTGACAAAAAGTAAGTTTTTTTAAAATTTTATTAAAAAATAATTGTGTTATTTTTTTAAAATGTTATAATGAAAAAAAATGGGGATTTTGCGTATGGTTACTAATGTTTTTTACTCAACCGCTAAAGAAGCTGTTAAAGATTTTATGCTTATGGAATTTCCTTCACTTGGTCCAAGCGAAACGGCAGGTTTTTTAGGGTCTATTTACAAATTTTTAAATTACGAAGAAGAGAGTGTTAAAATTCGTCCAACCATATATGTGACTACTAATATTCACGCAGTTACACGTACAATTCCTAATTGTGTTGAAATTGGATTTTATAATGATGAAAATGCCAATAACTTCAACCAACGCATTAAAGCATTAATGTGCTTTTGTTTAAATGGTTGGTCAATATACATAAACTATTCTAATGGTGTGCAATATGGTATAGTTAAGGCTACCAATAGTATTAAAGAAATGCCATTAGACAAACTTGTTTTCGACAAAGAATATATGCCAATTCTTGCTGGTAAAACAAAACTAATTTACATGGCAGTTGTTGCTGCCGGCGTAATGTCGTTTAGTGGAATTAATGGAAATAAAACAAATATTTGTTTTAACATGGCTAATATTATGCCACGTGATAGTGAAGAAAATATTTCCAAGTTTGTAAACGATGGACTTACAAAATTAAAAACGACCAAGAAAAAACGTGAAGATATTAAGAATATGTACAACAATATATTCACCAAAATGTTTCATAATTCTCACGGTACAATTTGTTTGATTGTGGATAAGGATTATAAAGATACTAAAGGTCTTTTGGCGGACGGAACTTGGCTTCCAGAACCAATCCAACTTGCAAAAATTTTCTTAACCAGTAAAAGTTATAGTGAAGGAAAACTTCGTGATTTCTCGGAAATTCTTGTAACAATGCTTAATTATGACGGGATAACTGTTGTAGATAATGCAGGAAGAATTTTGGCATATAATGTTTTTGTTGCAAGCGAAAAAAGTGTGGCTAAAAACATTGTTGGTGGAGCAAGAAGAAGAGCAGCATATACACTTTTAAACACTAATAATAAAAAAATAATTGGTGTATATTTCCAATCGCAAGATGGTGATGCTTTCTATCGAAACATTAAAGAAAGTAAGGCACAGGTTCAGGAATGTGCAAGAGAGGCTGAAAACCATATTTACAAGCAAATGGATTTCACCGAAATTGAAAAACATTAATCAATAAATTGTGTATTTAGCGTTTTTATGGTAACATATAATATATAAAAGGTGTACCAATGGGAAAAACACAATCTAGAATTTTATCAAAACGAAATTTATTAATTTTTATATTTGTTTTAAATGTGGCAATTCTTGTCACAGCCTCTTTTTTTAAGTATTTTTGGATATATCCCTGTGTGGGGACATTTACAGCACTCGTTATGCTTCCGTTTATTGCTTCCAACAACTTCGTTACACATAAAATGTCCACGTTGCTTATAAATTTTGCTTTTCCATTATTCGGAATAACACTATATGTGCTTACTAAAAGTAGATCTAAAGTGTTGTTTGGCAGACGTGAATGGCAAGACCTTAACTATAAAAGTGCTGAATACTTAATTGTAAATGAGTCGTCACTAGACAATTTGAAAAGACAAAACTTGATAGCAAGTAAAATATCTACATATTGTCAAAATTACTTTAATGCACCATTGTATCAAAATAGTTCAACTCAGTATATTTCAGGTGCAGATAATTTTTATGTGGAATTATTTAAAGAAATAAAAGATGCCAAAAAATACATTTTTATTGAAGCATATAAAATTTGGGAAGGCGAGGTTTGGAACAAACTTTTTGAATTACTAAAACAAAAAGCACGTGAAGGTGTTGAGATAAAAATACTTTACAATCCTAAGACTAACAAAAATGCTTTCACTGACAAACTCACTTTTAAAAAACTTATAAACTTTAAAATAGAAGCACGTCCTTTCCGCTCGTCATTATACGGATTTTCATCACACCGCAAATTGGTTGTGATTGATGGGGTGGTGGCATTTATAGGCGGAAACAACATATTTGACAAACACGTTCAGGTGACCACCGAAGTGGGCAATTGGCGTCAATCATCGCTTAAAATTGTGGGCGATGCATCGTGGGGGCTTTCTACATTGTTCTTAAATTCGTGGCAATTTGCTGGCGGAAAACTAAATAAAGATTATTTGGATTATCGCCCAGAAATACCTCAAAAAGCAAAATCAAATGAATTTGTTCAGCCGCTTAGTATTAGCCCGCTTGCTAATAGAAATGAGGTAAGAGATTTGTATTTAAACCTTATTAACAATGCGGAATCACGCATCACAATTGTAAGTTCGTGTGTGCTAATAGATGGCTTGCTTGCTAAGGCACTTTCTAACGCAGTTAAAAGCGGTGTAGAAGTGAGTTTGGTGGTAAGTAATAATTCGGATAGATACAATCTTAATATCATGGGTAGGGGCTATTATGAGGGTCTTATTAGAGATGGTGTTAAGATATATGAATATAATAATGGTGCTGTTAGGTCAAAACTTGTAAGCATTGACGGAATTACTGCTATGGTTGGAACAACAAACTTAGACGTAAGGAAACTTAATGCATCTTTTGAATGTACTGCACTAGTACATGGCAAAGATATTATAAAAGATATTGATAAAGATATTTATAATATTATTGAAGGTTGTAGACTTCTTAGTTTGAAAGAAGTAAGAGAAGATAGTTTTGGCGACAAATTAAAAGGCAAAACTTACAAATTCTTTGCTAGTTAAATCCAAATTGTTTTGATTGTAAGTTTATGTTGTTGTGCTTTAAATAAAATCAACCTTGTTTTAGTTGATTAAAAAAATAATAATTTTGTTTTTAATTCTAATGTGTTATAAAAATAAAAGACAAAATAAAAAGAATGCTTTAATTATTGAAGCATTCTTTTTGTTTTGTTATTCTTCGTCATCTAGGTTGATACTTATTTCCAATGTTACAATTTTTTGACCATCGTCTAATTGCAAGTCTCTTTCTTCTTCAATTATAACCTCGCCCCAAGTGTCGGCATCTTTTTGAAATTGTTTTGTAAGTTGGGCTTTAATATCGTCAAGGGCAGATTGAGGGTCTCTGTATTCTTTGGATTTTACGTCCCAATAATCAGCAATTCCTTCTGCTTGATATGTAATTTCGTCAAAAGACTCATCTTCATTTAAAATTACAGGTACTTGAAAAACCTTTATCATAATAGTATCTCCTTATTTAAAAACCTTATTAATTTTGTCCGCCGTCATTAAAGTACAATATGCCAAGGGTGTTTCGACCGCAGTGACAACTTATGGTAGAACTTGCGGTTGTTTGGTATACTTCCTTAAATCCGTGGGCTTTAGCTGCATTTACTGCACTGTCTATTATGTCTTGATCAGTGCGTGCGGTGTATGTAATAAAGCAGAAAGACAAGTCTGGATTGTTAAATTCTATAAGTGTGTCGTCAATATATTTATGTATAACTTCTGGCATTTTCCCACGATACTTTTTGTTTACAACCATTTTGCCTTCTTTTGTTACTTGAATAGAAGGGTGAAGTTTTAATAGGTTTGCACCAAGAAGTTGAAGTGAAGAACATCTTCCACCTTTGTGTAGGTAGTCAAGCCTATCTAGTACAAAACTCGCCTGAACATATTGTTTGCGGTTTTCAACTTTTTCCACAATTTCTTCAAAACTTGCACCTGATTCGGCAAGTTCGCAAGCGTATTTTACAAGCATTCCTTCGCCGGTTGAAAGCGATAGAGAATTAACAACATGTATCTTTTCAAAGTTTTTAGCAGCAGCAAGAGCGTTTTCGTAAGTTGAAGTAATCTTGCTAGAAAGGTTGAAGTAAATCAGACCATCTTCGCTGTAATTCTTCTCAAAAAACTCTTGGAAAATATATTCGTTTAAAGCCGCAGTTTTTGGAAGCTGTTTGTTTTTATCTACATAATCAAAAATTTCTTCGGTTGAAATTGTTTCACCGTCTTTGTAGTTTGTGTCGCCCAAAACAATAATATAAGGCATAACGCTAACATTATGTTTTTTGTAATATTCCTTACCCAAATCGGCAGAACTATCACAAGCTATTTTAATTGCCATATTTATAACCTCTCTTAATAATTTTATTGCATTATAATTATATAAAAATTGCAGTAATAGTGTCAAACTTTTATAATCTAAATGTTGCTAAAACGATAATTTTATTGTAAAATATTACTTAGGAGTTTTAAAAATTGGAAAAGAATAATTTACATAGCGGGCATCGTGATAGGCTTAGAAAACAAGTTCAAACAAGTGGACTTGATTCGTTGCACGAACATCAAGTGCTAGAATATTTGCTTACTTTTGCTATTCCGCTTCGTGACACCAACGAGATTGCTCACGAACTTATTAACAAATTTGGCAGTTTTGCTGGTGTTTTGGACGCAGATGTTAATTCTCTAAAACGTGTTAAGGGCGTAGGCGAAGTTGTTGCAAACTTTTTATCAGAATACAAAAATTTTTATTTTTATTACCAAAAACATCGTGCAAAAACTGTTAGCGTTGTTAAAGATTACAACTCAGCCAAACGACTAGTTTTGCCGTATCTTAGCAACATTCCAACCGAAGAAGTATATGTAGTAGGTATTGATGGCAACAATAAGGTAAACTTTACAAGAAAAGTTTCCGCTGGCTCAGAAAATCAGGCACTTCTTAACATTAGAGATGTTACGGACTTATTACTTACTCATGGTGTTGTAAATTTCGTTGTTGCACATAATCACCCAAGTGGCCCAGCCACACCATCGGCTGAAGATAATAAATTCACTAAAGCATTAGTTTTTGGAATGTACCTTAACAACATTTCACTTTTAGACCATATAATTGTAGGTGTAAACGATACATATAGTTATTATCATTCGGGTCTTTTGGCTGAATACGAAAAAGAAGCCGAAAGAATACTAAATATTCCAAAACCAAAAATTGCACAACCACGTGCAAAATATGGAGATGCGGAATGAAGAACTTTACAAAAAACGATAGCGGATTTAAATGTGCACATTGTGGTAAAATAGTACCACCACTAAAATATAGTTCTCGCAATCACTGCCCATATTGCTTACACTCGTTGCATGTGGATATTATGCCTGGCGATAGGGCAAATCCTTGCAAGGGAGTACTTAAACCAATTAATGTAGAACTTAACGGCAAAAAGGGTTATGTTGTGGTGCATAAATGCGAAAAATGTGGTGCAATATGCCGTAATAAATGTGCCGAAGATGATGACTTTGATGAAATATTAAAAATTGTTAAGGATTATTCCAGTCAATTTTAATTTGATTAATGTTTAATGTGTGCTATTATTATTTTAGAGGTGTACATATGAAAAACAACAGAAATACTTTGCTTTTAGTTGCCGGTGCAATGCAAATTGCTAGAGCAGTAGCTACTATGGCGGTTTTAATTGTGCTAGCAGTGAAAATAGAAGCACTTGATTCGTGGTTAAGAATAACTATTAATAGGTCCAATATTGTGGCATACAATGCTAGCCTTGTTACAATTTTAATTGCGGGCTTGTTTGTTTATCTTGGGCTAACTACAATTATTGGTTTTGCAAGTGGTGGGCTTTATTTGGCTCAAAGCAAACTTGGCACTAATCCGCTTACATCACGTGGGCTAGTTGCAAGTGGCTCGGCAGTTAATATGGTATTGTGCAATTCGGTTGTTGCAAGTGTGCTTGTGATTGCTGGCCTTATTGTAGATAAAAACCAACCAGATGCTTTTAACACCGAAAAAGAATATTCGGTTCACTTAAAACAAAAAATAGACCAAGTAAAAAAATTAAAGGAAGATGGTACAATATCCAAACAAGAGTTTTTGGATATGCTAACCAAATTATTGGTGGACAATGACTAAAAAAAATAAAACATTACTAACAATAACAGCAATAATAAGTTTTGTGATAGCAGGACTATTCATTATTGCTGTTGCCTTGTACTTGTTTGATGCGTGGAATATTAAAGCCATGGTAAGAGATTTTTTTATGAAAGCCATGGAATTGAAAGACGAAACAGATTTAAATTTTCAAATTACTATGACAATTACGGATTGCTTTGTTGGGGCATTCCTAAACATGTATGCAGGAGTAACATACTTAAGATATAGCAAAACCCAAAACATCATAATTGGTGGGTATAAAATTGTTATTTACACTGGTGTGTTGCAATTGTTGTTTGTCGTTTCGCTGGTTCCAGGAATTATGGCAATCGTTGTGGGCAATATGCTTAAAAACGGCGAAAGTAGGGCTGTTGCAGAGCAGGCAAAACCGCAATCTAGTATGGACATATTAACAGAAAAAATAAACTTTATAAAACAACAAAAAGAAGTCGGTGCAATCACTGAAGAACAATATAACAATATGTTAAACAAATATATTGAAGAAGAAGCGAATAATAAAAATAAAAATAGCCACTAAAATTGGGCTATTTTTTGTTAAATATTCCAAAAGCAAGTAATTTTTCTTTTCAAATTGCTTAAAAAACTATATAATTAAAACATATAGATTTTTAGGAGTAAAATTATGTTTGGTTTTAGAAGCGATGGAGTTAGAGTAAAAGATATTGATGCAGAAACAGCCCTTGTACCTATTCTAATGAAAACTCGTAACGATGCGATGAATTTTAACGTTGTAGAACTTAGGTGTGAACCTTTTGATGAATTTATTAAAGAAAAACGTGAAAAAGAAGGGATTTGTTTTTCTTACATGGATATTTTGTTGGCTGGTGCAGTAAGATTATATGCATTACGCCCACATCTTAACAGATTTGCAGTTGCTGGTAGAGTGTACCAACGTAACGGCCTATATGTTTCGTTTACAGTTAAAAAGGGTCTAAATGACGAAAGTCCAGACGCAACAATGAAGATTCGCTTTACTGGTAGAGAAAACATCTACGAAGTTAAAGAAATTTTGGATAGAAATATTAAGCATGCAATGGACGATAAAAATAGCACTGAAAAGACTGCTAACGTGTTTAAATTCATTCCAAATTGCCTTGTGAGATTTGCCGTAAACATATTAAGAGGATTAGACTATTTAGGAATTATGCCTAAAAAACTTATTGATGTATCACCATTCCACACAAGTTTTTATTTCACAAACCTTAAATCAATTCATGGCGATTACATTCATCACCACCTTTACAATTTTGGTACAACAGGTATGTTTTATAGTATAGGTAAAGAAAAAATGGAACCTGTTGTTGAAGGAGATGAAATAAAAATAGGCAAAGTGTTAAAAATGGGCATGACAACCGAAGAAAGATATTGCGATGGTTTTTATTTTGTTAAGAGTGTAAGAATGTTTAAAAAGTTTATGCAAAACCCACACCTACTAGAAGAAGAGCTTGATATTGAACCTATTGAAAGTAAAAAAGAACGCAAAAAACGTCTTAAAAAGATTGCTAAAGACGAAAAGAAAGTTTTGAAAATGGAAAAGAAAGCCAAAAAGAAAGAACTTAAAAGAGTAAAAAAAGAAGCAAAGGCGGCGTAAAAAGAAATAGTTGTTTACCATGTAACAATTTAAGTGAACATTATAAATAATTGACACAAAAAAAATCGACACTAATTAATGTCGATTTTTTTATACTTTTTTATTTATCAACTTTTTCGTTTGCATTAGCTTCACTATCTAGTGGAGTGGTGTCGCTTTGAATATCACCTTGCGAAGTGTTGGCATCATCTTTAGCTACAATATTTTCACTGTCATTATTTTCATCAAGTGGCTCTGTAATGTCGCTGTCATCATCGTCTTCAGGTGTATTTACAAGTTTTAAAATAATTACCACAATTACAACAATTCCAGCGAGCAACACTGTGCCACAACCAATTATGAATGCATATTTTAGTGACTTATCTACTGTTACGTTAATTGTCATGTCTTCACGAACATTTTTAAGTGATGCACTATATTTTGCTCTTTCGCAAAATCCAAGATTATAATCTGGAGCAGGGCAATCTTCGCCGTTGTATACAGTCATTGTTGTTTGGGATCCATCTGGAAAATTAAATGTAACCTTATGTTGTTTTGAAGGGTCTTTAAATACTTGTGAATATATAAACACGTTGCCTTGAATGTTTGAGATAATAATATTACTATCGTTGCCTGTACGTTTTGCAGAAAGAAGTGTTCCGTCTTCGCCCATGGTGTACATAAAATATATCATTTCGTTTTCGCCAATTTCAGGTAACATTTCAGGTGGAATATCGGCTTCGGTTAGGTTTGAACCTTGTTCTATGCTTGTAGTAAGTATTGTCACGCCTTGTTTTGAGTATGTTATGGTGTAGGTTGTTGGGGCGGCATAAACTTTATTTGTAGGGACGTAAAAAAATGCAACAGCAATCATTAGCATTACTGAAGTGATTAAAATCGCAAAAATTGAATGTTTGCTTTTTGTCATTTTTTCCCTTTTTTGTTTTACTAAAACACATTTAATCAGTATAAGTATAATTAATTGGGCAAAATTTGTCAAATATATATATTAATTAATATATTATTATTTAAGGAGTTTTGCGGTTTTTGGAAAGAATTAGCGATTTAACAAAACTTATTTTGCATAGAGGACTATGCGAAAGTGCGGTTGAAAATTCGTTTTCGGCATTTAAAAGTGCTTGCATTAGCCCATATGTGTGGGGTGTAGAAACCGACATTCAGTTTACCGCTGATGGTAAATGCGTGTGCTTTCACGATAAAAACGGCAAGCGGCTTTTGGGATTAAAAACCCTTATTCATGATTTTAAATTCGAACAACTTAAACACTTAAAAATTGTTAATTCAAAGCAAAGCATTTCAGCTCCAATTTGCCCTTTTAAAAAGTATGTGAAAATTTGCAAAAAATATAACAAGATGTGTGTGATTGAGTTTAAGTATGATTTTTCAGATAAACAAATCGATAAGGTTTTGAAAATTTTAAAGTGGCATAAATATTTAAAAAATTGTGTGTTGATTTCATTTAATCAAAGTATTCTTATTCGCCTTAGAAAAATGTTGCCAAATCAAAAACTGCAGTTGTTGGTGTCCAACCCAATGCGAAGGGTTTTGAATTTTTGTATAAAGTATAAGGTTAATGTTAGCATGCTTTGGCGACTGGTTAGAAAAGATACGGTCAGAAAGTTTAACAACTTTGGCATAGGTGTTTCGGTGTGGGGTGTTAAGGGCTACAATACTGCAATCAAGATGATTGGGTGTGGTGTTGAAAGCATTACTGCCGATAAAATTATGTAAGGTGTTGCAAGCAAAAAAAATTTGTGTTAATATATGTAATATGGAAGCAATTATTAAGAAAAATTTGGAAAAATCAAAACCAATAGAACTTGAAAATTATTGTGAAACAAAACACAATTTTTTTGACATATTTCCTGCTGACGAACACGAGTTTTGTGGTACTAACTATACGAAATATTTTTATTTTGATAAGGGTGAAGCAGAAATATTTTTAAATGACTACTTAAAATTTGTTGTTAGGAATTATCACATTAATATGTTTAGAGCCGATAGTTATTATAGCGTTGTGGACGAATTTGAGAAATATCTTATTAAACATAATGTTTATTATTACAACCGCACTATGGTTGGCATTAGTATGTCGGCTAAAAATAATGTTGCATTGTTTAAAATTTTAAAAGCACTTAATCCTACCATTATGACCAACGACATTCAAAAACCTTCTATTTTTGCTTTTGGTGAAGTGGATGCAACTAAGGATTACAAGCTTGACTTTTTTGACTATCTAGAACAAAAACTTGACGGGTATACATATTCTAAGAAGTTTGTGGTAGAGCCTCTTATTAAGCCCGAAGTTGACCAAATTCTAGGAGTGTTTAAGGGCGTTAGGTTTGTGGGCGAATTGCCATTCTTTTTAAATCCAAGTTATAAAAATGCACGTGTTGCTCGTGCTGGAGTTATCACAGATTTAGCAAATGACAACCTTGTAAAATCATGGGTTGTTAGCACCACAAATAATCATAAGGTTGTTGCGTTAATTAGCCTTGTTAGGGAAGATAAAAAGTTTAGACTTAACATTATTAGCGATTGCGAATTTTATGACCTTGACTTTAAATCGGTTTTGGAATTTGTATCAAAGTACGCATTTGACGTGTTGGGTGCTACAAAAATAAGTTGTTATAACGACAACACCGAACTTGCATATAGTTCTGTAAATTCTAGCCTAACTTTGGCAGGATACAAACCTGATTATATGTTACAGGCTGGTGAAGATGGTTATTCAAAAATTGAGTATAACTTGTCTGTTGAAAATTATGCAGACAAACAAATAGAACCAAATACTAATTTGATTTTATTTACATTTTAATTAATGAATTTTATTAACTAATGTTTTTATTTTAAAAAAATATTGAAAAATAAAAATACTACCAAAAGTGCACTTTTATAATAAGGTGCATTTTTTTGATATGTATGTTCTAAAAACAAAAAAACACTAAGCTTACTTAGTGCTTTTAATATTTGGTAGTCCCAAGGGGACTCGAACCCCTGATACCACCGTGAAAGGGTGGTGTCTTAACCGCTTGACCATGGGACCATAAAACTTTTAAAACTAAATAGCATTAGTTTGGTAGCGGCGGTGGGATTCGAACCTACGACCTTTCGGGTATGAACCGAATGCTATAACCAACTAAGCTACGCCGCCACAAATTTTAGACAATGTAATAATACAATAGTTTGTATTTTATGTCAAGAGTATTTTTAAATTTATTAATTTTTTTTAAAATATTTACTATTTTAGGCAAAAAATTAAAACATGAATTATATATTGTATAAAAACATGTTGCAATTTTTTTTGACAACATATTACAATTTTTTATTGTTTGGTGACCAATAAATTATATTATATGTTTAAAATTAACAAAAACTATTGACAAACACATAATATTATTTTATACTAGTACTCGTAAATTAAATATCGCGGGGTGGAGCAGTCTGGTAGCTCGTCGGGCTCATAACCCGAAGGTCATGTGGTTCAAATCCCATCCCCGCTACCATTTTTAAAGGCTAAACGATGTTTAGTCTTTTTTGTTTTTTAGTGACGAGTTTGCAAGTTTGGTAAAATAAAAAAATATAAAGCAATAAAAAAACACCTTATTATTAAATTAAGGTGTTATTTATTAGTGTAATATGTTCTACCAGGTTTTCCCCAGCCGTAAACTTCACGAGCATAGTTTTCCAAAAACTCTTGACTATATTCGCCGTCTTTAAAGTTGATGTAATCAAGAAGTTCATCGTATTCGGCTATTTGTTTTTGGGTTTGTTCAATTGTGGTATTTAAGTGGCGTTGTTTTGTTTTTAGTGAAACAATTTTAGCAAATTGAAAAAGTAGCACAACAAACAAAACCGCTGTTATGCACACAACGATTGTACTTACTATTTTAACTGTTTGTTTGCTGTTTTTCATAGTGTTATTTAAATACGACCTTTCCAAGTTTTGTGGTTTTTGCCACTTTTATTGTTTTACATAACCAATTATAGACCAAAGTGTAAAGTTTGGCAAATAATTTTCCAATGGTTTTGCGTTGAAAAACAAACGAAATTAAGAATATTGCGGTTAGATAAAATCTAAAACTGCCAAGATTTAACACCATTGTGATATACAAATATATAATTCCGCTTGCAAAACTAAAGAGTAGGTCGAATAAAATTTGGGCAACAATGTGTTTTTTAAAAAACAGAACAAAGCATTGTGTTAAGCCGTACAGACACCCACATATTAGCCCACCAAGTATGTATTTTAATATCACTTAAAAATCCTTTTAAACACTCCGCCGTGGTCACTGTATTTAATGCTGTCAAATTCGCCACTTGCATCTAATATGCCGTTTTCGATGTCAAGTTTTTCTATTCTAATTGCTTTTCCGCACACGGTTAGGCGAGTGTTTTTAACTTGCATAACAATCAATGTTTCGTTGCTACTAATCATTTTTGTTACACCTGTAATGTTTAATTTGTTGCGGTTTTCTAGCAAAATTTTGTTGTTTATTTGTTCTGCTTGCTTAATAGTAACATTTTCCATGTTTTTTAACTCCCTTAAAAATATTACTAATGTATATGATGTAAATCTTAATAAAATAATACAAAAATTATATTTTCTACATAATTTGTCTAATTCCAACAAAACTAGCCACATTATTAATTTGGCTGATTGTGGGCAAGGTTTTACACTATTATGTAGGTGAAAAAGTATGTGGAAAAAATACATTAAATTAACACTAAAAACCGCACTATCGGTGTTGTTTTTTTATATTCTAGGTAGGGCAAACTGCGGTTATTCGGTGTCGCCGTTTGGTATTTCGGCAATATTGGCGGTGTTGTATCTAAACTACAAAACAAAATATTTAACCATATGTTTTTTAGTGGGAAACACACTTGCTGGTTATAGCCTAAAAACTTTGTACATAACATTAAATGTTTTTGCTGTAGTTGTTCTAACGGCAATAGTTTTAAAGCAAATAAAAAAACGATTAAACAAATACACATTGTTAGTGCCATTTATATTTTCAAATGTGTGTTTTTGCTATTTGAATTTTGGTGAACTAAAACAAAATTTGGTAGTAACCTTTGCGGTGCTACTGGAAGTTGTAGCCATGTATGTTTTTTTAAACTTCTTTGTTGCGATTAAACGAGAGTATAATGCAAGCCTTAATTTAGATGAAAAAATTTGCGGTTCGCTATTACTTGTAATTTTGGGAATGGGGCTAGCCAACACAAATATTTACTTTTTTGAGTTCTCTAAGTTTATGGGTGTGTTTATCATCTTAATCACTGCCTATACATCGCCTAGAAACACATTTTTAATCGCTGGGCTTTTAGGACTTGGGTCGGCAATTCACAGCCTTAATATACTTTACGTTGCAGTATTTGTGGTGTATGGTTTGTCGGCACTAGCATTCAAAACAAGTTTTAAGGTATTTAGTGTGCTGGCGGTCACACTATCAGAGATATTGCTTGGATTATTTTTTAAAACCTATACAACATTTTCGTGGTTTAGTTTAATTTCAGTTGGTGGTGGCGGATTAGTATTTTTAACTTGCCCTAAATTTGTTTTGGAATATGTTAAAGATGTGGTTGGAGTAAGGCGAGATAATGTTGCAATTAGGAGCCTTGTTAATCGCACTAAAACAGGCATTTGCAAAAGAATGAACGAACTTGCACAAGTTTTTGAAGAAATGAATGTTGTGTATCGTGGAATGATTAAGGGGACTTTGCCAGAAGATGAAGCAAAAACCCTTCTTGCAGACGAACTTGCCAATAAGGTTTGTGCCAATTGCCCAGAAAAAAATATGTGCAACCGCAATAGAAACACAAGAGATGTGTTTGAAATGCTTGTTGAATGTGGCTTTGAGCGTGGCAAGGTAAACTTACTTGATGTGCCACAATACTTGGTGAGTAAGTGCGGAAAAATAAATTACCTTGTGTCGGTACTAAATCAAAGTATCAAGAGCTATAAAAATTATACGCATTTAGTAAGTAATATGGACGCAAGCAGGACACTAATTGCCGACCAGTTGCTTGGTGTGAATGAAATGCTAAAAAAACTTTCAAATGAAGTAAGGCTTAATATTACTTTTGATACTGAAAAAGAAAATAAACTAATAGAAGAACTTAGTTATGTTAACATTGTGTGTTATGAAGCCATAGTGTACGAAGAACGAGAAAAATCTAAAAACGTTTCGCTTGTGGTAAGAAATTGTAACTACAAAAAAGAAGAAGTTGAAAAAATTGTTTCTAATGTGTGCAAAACAAAAATGGCGTTAGTAAGCGATGAGTCGGCAGTGAATAAGGGCTGTTCCATATTGTACCTTAAAACCAAGAGCAACTTCGACCTTGTTTTTGGGTGCAGTAGTATAAGCAAAGGTGGTGTATTAAAAAATGGCGATGCCCATAGTGTGGTAAAACTTGATAATGGTAAGTATATGGTTGCACTGTGCGATGGTGTTGGTAGCGGAGAAAAAGCTCAACGAATTTCCAACCTTTCAATTACATTAATAGAAAACTTTTATAAGGCTGGTTTTGAAAATGATACTATTCTAAATAGTATCAACAAACTTCTTAGTCTAAATAATGAAGAAAACTTTTCATCGGTTGATTTGTGTGTGCTAGATTTTAATAACAACACTGGTGATTTTATAAAATTAGGTGCAACATATGGATTTGTTAAAAACAAAGACCAAGTAGAAGTAATAGAAAGTAGTGGGCTTCCAATAGGTGTATTGGAAGAAATGAAACCGCATATTACAAAGCGAACGATTAAGGCTTTTGACACGATTGTGTTACTTTCTGACGGAATAAGTGATGCTTTTGACGAAAAGTCTGATTTGCAGGAATTTATAGAAAATATTACAACAACTAATCCGCAAACCATATCTGAAGAAATTTTAGATAGAGCAGTGGATTTGAATGACGGAAAAATCAAAGATGATATGACTGTTTTGGTGGTTAGAGTGTTTCCAATCTAAAAATTAACTTGAAAAAAATATATTTTTGTTATATAATGAGTCTTAATATTAATGATTTTGTTGGCTTTTAGCTTATATTTTTTGACAAAACAATTAATTTAAGGTGAAAATATGAATAAAATTGAACAATTAATAATTAACAACAAGTTAATAAAAGAAGGCGAAACAATAGGTGTGGCTTGTTCGGGCGGGCAAGATAGTATGTGCTTGCTTAATGTGTTAATGCACTTAAGACATAAGTTGAAATTTAATTTGGTCGTAATTAATGTTGACCATAGTTTAAGAAAAAATAGTGCTAATGATAGCATGTTTGTTAAAAACTATTGTGAAAAAAACAATATTAAATGTTATCCTTTTGTGCTTGACATTAATTCGTTGTGTTCCAATAAAAAAGTTGGATTAGAACAAGGTGCAAGAGAAGGCAGATATCAAGTATTTAATAAGTTGCTTGACGATAAGGTTGTAGATAAAATTGCTCTTGGTCACCACATGCAAGACCAGGCTGAAACAATTCTACTAAATATTTTCCGTGGTGCAGGTGTTGCTGGTGCATGCGGAATGGAACTTAATCGTGACGGCAGATTTATTCGTCCGCTTTTGTATACTCCCAAGACGGAAATTCAAGCATATGTTAATTCAAACGATATTCCTTTTGTTGAAGACGAAACAAATTTGCAAAACGACTATTCCAGAAATTTTATAAGAAATATGATTATGCCTCTTATTAGAAATAGGTGGCAAAATGCAGATTTCACAATTTGCGAGTTTGGTAAACTATGCAAACAAGATAATGAATACATCAATTCACAAATTAGCAAAAATGCAATTGTAAGAGAAAGTGCTAATACTGTTAAGGCGTACTCAAGTTATTTTACTAATAGCCCATCGCTTACAAGCAGGTTAATATTTAAAGCCTTAAAAGCAATTGGGGCAAGTGTTGATATTGAAAAAAAACATTTGGCAATTGTATGTGACCTTGCCATAAACGGCGAAAATGGTGCTAAGGTAAATTTACCAAATGGTGTTGTTGTAATTAAGGAATATGGATTTATCACATTTACCAATAGACGACTAAAAGTTGACCTTAAACCACTAAAACTAAAACGTGGCAAATATAATATTCCAGGTGTTGGGGTGCTAGAAGTGTATGCAAGTAATGTGGTTAATATGGACGCATATCAAAATGTGATTGATGCTAAAAAAGTTGATAAAAATGCTGTTTGGCGCTTTAGAAAAAATGGCGACATGTTCACAAAGTTTGGTGGCGGAACAAAATCACTTAACGAGTACTTTATAGATAAAAAAGTGCCATCACGTTTTAGAGATGTTTTGCCAGTGCTTGCTGTTGGAAACGATGTTTTGGCAATTGCTGGTGTTGAGATTAGCGATAAAGTTAAAGTTGATAAAAACACAAATCAAATTTATGGTATTAATTTTATTACATTTTAATATTTAAAATAATATAAATTTATACAGTACAAATATTTTAGTATTTGATTTAAAATATTGCCTTTAAAAATTGTTATAAAAAAACTGCACATTATTGTGTAGTTTTTTTGTTTCGAGTCTTATATCTTAAAATAAACCATAGTATTATTAAAACTTGGAATGGCCCACATATTATAAATAAATAGTAACTGTGAGTTGTAAGTGTGAATAAATATATTGTTAGGGCAAGTGTCCATACAAACAATGACACAAATATTCCTACAACATATAATTTATACCATATTCTTGTAAGTACAATTAGTACTATCATTGATACTGGAATTGCGGTGATGAATGCAAGCCAACACCTTGGCACTTTTAGCCAAAGTAGTGCAACATACACAATAGTTGCCACAAACCACACAAGTCCCACAGAGATAAGGGTGGTTATTAAATGCTTAACATTCTTGTTGTTTGTGGGTGGTTGTTCTATTGCGACATCGGTATTTTCTTTTAAGAAATCATCAACCTTAATGTTGTATAAGTCGGCAAGTTGTTTTAGTATTACAATGTCAGGAATACCAGCACCACGTTCCCATTTTGATATTGATTTATCGGAATAGTTAAGTTTTTGAGCAAGTTCAAATTGTGTAAGTTTTGCTTGCGTGCGGTAATATATTAAGTTTTTAGATATTGTTTTCTTAATGTCTTCCATACTAGTATAATACATCATTTTACTATTTTAGGCAAGTAAAATACCCCTTTTTATTGCCACATTCTACTGTGAGTAGAGTGCTTAAATTTCACTATATTTAAGCGGCAGGAATGTGTGTAGTTGCGGTGGCACTAAGTAGATTGTTAAAAAATGTGTTTTTTAATATAATAAATGTATAAGTTTTAAATGCGTAAAAGTAAAATACTGGAGTACTTCTTTTGTTGCTTGATGTGATGAAACATCAAAACCAAATTTAAACAAAATAAGTAAAAGTGTTTACAATTATGTGTAAAACAACTATAATATAACCTTGGAGAGATTTAGGTATGGAAAAATTTATAATTAGTGTTGAAGATGCTTGCGATTTAGACGAACAAACAATAAGCAAATATGATATACAAGTTGCGCCAATGGAATACTATATTAATGGCGAAACTTTTAAGACCGATGAGAAAAAACACACCAAAAACGAAATTGCAAAACTACTAAGAACAGGGGTTGAAATAAAAACATCGCAGGTTAATGAATACGATGCTCAAAATTACTTAACTCATCTTTTAGAAAAAGGCAAAGATGTAATTCATATTAGTTTTTCAAGTGGAATGAGTAATACTTTTAATAACTTTAACAATGTGGCTAAGCAACTTAAAGGAAAGTATAAAAATAATGTTGTAGTGATAGATTCACTTTGTCAATCGGGTGGAGTAGGTGTACTTGTAAAAATGCTAATCGATGAAGTTGAAGCTGGCAGAGTAAATGATATTTATGAGGCAGAAAAATATGTAAATTCTGTTAAACTTAACATTGCACATAGTTTTACACTTGACTCGCTTAAATTTTTAGCACGTGGTGGAAGAATAACGGCAGTTAAGGCTTTTATTGGTGGGCTTCTTCAAATTAAACCGGTACTTAGGGTAAATGATAGTGGAATTATTGTACCATTTAGAAAAGTTATGGGTAGGAAAAAAGCTATAAGGGAACTTGCTGAAATTTTTGCTCAAAACTACAACCATATGAGCAAACATGTTATCATAATAGAAGCCGATTGTGCTGGTGATGCGGAAGAACTTAAAAAATCTGTTTTGGAAAAAGAACCAAATCTGGATATTGTAATAGTTCCGCTTAATGCATGCGTTGCTAGTCATGGTGGACCAGATTCTTTAGCTATTTTTTATACAGAAGACAAACGTATAAAATAACAAATCTATTTTGTGGCACTTAAAAAACAACGCATAAAAAACAGAATTTGTAAAAAATAAAAAGTGGCAACTGCCACTTTTTTTAATTAATTTAAACCTATTAACTTTGAAAAAAGCATTTATATTGATATAATTATAATATGGAATTAGTTGTTAGTAATAATTTAAAAAAACTTGCTACCGCACTAGATGGAAAATTGTATATTGTTGGCGGATATGTGCGAAATGCTATAATGGGAATGGATTCGGACGATATTGATATTTGCTCACCTTTTTTATCGGAAGAAGTTCAAGAAAGGTGTAAGGAGATTGGATTAAAAACCAAAGTGATAAATGCAAAACTTGGCACGCTTTTAGTAAGTACAAATGATGGCGAAGATTATGAGTACACCCCTTTTAGAAGAGAAAATTATATTAAAGGAAATCATCTGCCAGAAAGTGTGGAGTTTGTTGACGATATTTTAGTTGATGCAAAACGTAGGGACTTTACATGTAATACAATTTATTACAATGTTTTAAGCGGTAAGATTTTTGACCCATATAATGGGAAAGCCGATATTGAAAATAAAGTTTTAAGATGTATTGAAACACCACTATTTGTGTTTTCCTCCGATGGGCTAAGGCTTCTTAGAATGGTTCGTTTTGCATGTGAACTTGGCTTTAAAATTAATGCAAAAACCTTTAAAACCGCAAGTGAAATGGTGTATCAATTAAGGTCTATTACTGCTGAGCGAAAACTTATGGAACTAAACAAAATTGTAGTTGCAGACTTTAAATATGGTGTTAATAAAAACGAATTTATACGATATTTTAATGGGCTAAATATATACAAATATTTATTTGGTCTTAATTATGAAAACTTTAACATAAATATTAAATCACAAGAGTATCAAAACTTTTTCAAGGCAAAAAGTGAATTAAGGTTGCTTGCATTTTTGACACTATTTTTGCTTAATAAATATGACTTTAAATATATACACGAAAATCAAGTAAATGGCGACATTATGATGTTTTTTAACAATCTTAGAATTTCTAATGAACTTGCAAGTGACTTGGCAAAAACATATATGTGTTTGCAGGTGTTAAAATTTAAACCACTTAACGAGTTTAGTGCTGTTAATTATCACACGCTTACACAAAAACAGCATGAAGTTGTTAATTTGTATGTTGATTTTAAACCTGTAAGCGAACTTATATTGAACCTGAAAATGTCCGGCGTTCCGCTTAGTCTTACATCTCTTGAGGTATGCGGAGAAGATTTAAAATCATTTGTGCCTGAAAACAAGATTTCGCAAATATTAAAACTGTTGTTTGAAATGTGCCTTGCTGGAAAGGTTAAAAATGAAAAAGATGAATTATTAAAAATTGTGAAAACAATAAAATTTAATAAATAACCTTATGGTTTAATAAATAATAATATAAAAAAATCTCATACTAAAATAAAAAAAGTACGAGGTTTTTTGTTTTATGGCGAAAGAAAAAAAGACAAAAAAAATTAAGAAAAAAACTAAAGACAACACGACTGCAGTTTTTATGGGCTTGTCGATAGTTGCTTGTGTTATGGTAATGGTGGTTGTTGGGCAATTTTATATGCTTGAAAATACAGGCGAACACACATTTAGCACCGGTACAACTATTAATGGCTACAATGTGGCAGGAATGAATAGTTCTAAAGCGGTGGAGTATTTGTCGCAGGTGTTTAGCGAGAATGCCAACCAATTCGATTTGACCTTAAAGTATGGTGATAAAAAGTGGCATTTCACGAAATCGGATTTTGACGTAAATAGTGACATTCACACAATTATTGATATGGCTAAAGACCATGATGACGAAGTGGGTACTTATGACCAGCAAGTGGATTACTTGAATGCAATTGATGGCAAAAACCTTAATATTGCATTTAATTATTTGTTTGTGGGACTAGATGAAAAAATTGAAGCGGTTATTAAGGAAATTGAAATAGAACCTATTAGTAGTGAAATTAAATTTGACCCAACTGCCGATAAAATGTTTGAGATAAGTGATAGTAAATCTGGCTTAAGAGTAGACAAAACCTTGTTGTATGAAATGATAAACAATCAATTTTTAAAAAGCAATAAGGTTGTTGTGGAAATTCCAACATTCGAGCAGGTGGCAGACGTAACTAAGGAGACCAATGTTAAAAACACTAGTAAAATAGCCACTTTTAGCACAAATGTTGCCGATAGCACTGGAAATAGAAAACATAATGTAAAACTTGCCTTGCAAAAGTTTGACGGAATGATTGTTAAAAACGGCGAAACAGTTTCGTTTAACAAAGTCACAGGACCACATACTTTGGAAGAAGGGTACAAAACCGCAACCATAATATACAATAGTCGATTTGTTGAAGGTGTTGGTGGTGGGATTTGCCAAGCCAGCACAACATTATATAACGCCCTTATTAAAGCAGGTGTCTCTATTGACGAGGTCCATAAACATACACTTCCTGTTAAATATGTTCCGCTTGCACTTGATGCAATGGTTTCGGAATATATATCGGACTTAAAGTTTACCAACAATACTGGTGCAGATATATTTATTCACACATACTCCGATAAAAATTCGGTTAGTGCTGAAGTGTATGGTATGCCTAATGCGGAGGGATATACTTACAATACTCGTAGCGAAACTGTGCAAGTAATATCGCACACTGGCGACATTGTAAAACCTGACGAAAAACATGAGTACTCTGACAAGGTTTTATTTAAAGGAGAGTACTTTAGGCTTTCTTGGCCACGTGAAGGATATGAAGCCGTTGCATATCTTCAAACCTTTAAGGATGGTAAACTACTAGATGAAAAAGAAATAAGACACGAAATATATAAGCCTCAAAACGGAATTGTCATTGAAGGGACAGAAGATGCTCCAGCCGGAATGGAAGCAATTGAAAGCGATGTTGAACTAATAAAAGATGCAACCGAATGCATAAATTTGGATAATATGCAGGGTTCAATTCCAACCGCATTCTGTCCGTAGATTGGCATATTTCCAAAAAATAATGTGTACAACTTTCCGTTTTTGGCAGTTTTGTACACAAAAATGGCATAAATTAGAACAGAATTAGAAAACTTTTTGTGGATAAATACCAAATTTAATGTGGATAAGTGGATAACTCTTGTGAAAAACTGTGTAAAAATTCAAAAAAATGTGTTTTTATTCAAATATTTATATTTATTCATTAAAATTTATAAAAATTCTGATGTGATTATGTGGATAACTTATACTTTTAAACAAAAACCCCCTATTATTTGCTAAAATAGGGGGTTTTTATATAAACAACTTAAAAAAGTTGGAAGAAGGGGAGGGTGTATAAGTTGAATAGCGTATGCAACCTATACACACTTCATATTATGTATAATATTGTTTTTGTGTGATTAAGTTTTGTTAATTTATTTGTTTTTTGTAAGTGCTTATTATATAATATATAATCAATAAAAATAGTGCATAAGTATTTATGCAAAAAGGATTTATAGATGAATAAAATAGTTGTTATCACAGGTGCTACTAGTGGTATAGGATTAAAGACTGCTGAATTATATAAGGAAAAAGGCGACACCGTAATCACTTTGGCTAATATGGGTGGTGAAGGAATAGAAAACTTTTACTACTGTGATGTTACAAATGAAGAAAACATTAAAGAGTGTTTTGAAGCAATTAAAGAAAAATTTGGACATGTTGATATTTTAATAAATAATGCTGGCTACGGATTAAATGGCGTATTGGAGCTTATTCCTACTAGTGCAATTGAAAAACAATTTGCTGTTAATGTGTATGGGGTAATTAATTGTACTCGTTATGCACTTCCACTTATGAAAAAGGGTGGTAGGATTATAAACATTTCTAGTTGTATGGCATTATTTCCTATGCCATATCGCAGTATGTATGGTGCATCAAAAGCGGCAGTATTAACTCTTAGTTATGCCCAACGTAGCGAACTAAGGGATTATGGTATAGATGTTGTGGCTCTTTGCCCAGGTAATATACGCACCAACTTTACTAAAAACAAAACGGTTGTTTTGGCTACTAATGAGCGTTATGGCGATAGACCAATGAGTGCTCAAAGCAAATTTGACAGCCCAGAAGCAGATAAAAAACGCATGGATCCAATTCATGTTGCTAAATGTGCTCTAAAAGTAGGTTATAAAAAACGCACAAAACCTATGTACATAATTAGCGGTAAAATGAAACTACTTCATTTTGCTAGCCGATTTATGCCAATAAGCTGGTTAATTGGGGCAATTTACAAGACCACTAGCAAATAAAATTAGCTAAAGTTATTGACAAGTTTGCTGTCAAGGTGTAAACTTTTTATAACATTTAAGGAAAAAACAATATGTTAAAAATTAAATTAAATGATGATTGCAACAATAATAATTTATACACATTTTAATAATGGGTACATTTTTTAATGCAATTATAATTTATTTATTTTAAAAATTATACCCTTGACATTTTTATCAAGGGTATTTTTAATTTTAAGGAGAAAATATGAAAGAAAATATTTACAAAACACATAATTGTGGCGAGCTTAGAATGAGCGATGTGGGTAAAAGTGTTAGACTAGCCGGTTGGGTGAATAGCATAAGAAAACTTGGCGGACTTACATTTGTTACACTTCGTGACCACTTTGGACTTACCCAACTAGTGTTGAAAGACGAAAACATGATTAATGGTGTTAATAAGGAAAGCACAATTTCAGTAAGTGGTACAGTGCTAGAAAGATATAGTAAAAACCCTAAAATGGAAACAGGTGATATTGAAGTAGAAGTAAATAGCCTTACAGTGCTAGGCAAATGTCAAAGTGTTTTGCCTTTTGAAATTGCCGATGCGCCAAATACTAAGGAAGAACTTAGATTAAAATATAGATATCTTGACCTTAGAAATCCAGACACTCACGAACTTATTGTAAAACGTGCAAAGATGTTAAATTTTGCTAGAAACAAATTGACCGAAATGGGATTTTTGGAAGTTCAAACTCCAATCCTTACAAGTTCGAGTCCAGAAGGAGCAAGAGATTATATTGTTCCTACAATTAATGCACCAGGCGAATTTTATGCACTTCCACAAGCACCACAACAATTCAAACAACTTTTAATGGTTAGTGGTTTTGATAAATATTTCCAAATTGCACCTTGTTTTAGAAATGAAGCCGCTCGTGCTGACCGTACCCCAGGTGAATTTTATCAAATAGATATGGAAATGAGTTTTGCAACTCAAGAAGATGTTATGAGTGCATGCGAAGAATTTGCAACCGCATTGTTTAAAGAATTTACAGATTTTGAAATTTCAAAAGCACCATTTGTGCATATTCCATATCGTGAAGCAATTGAAAAATATTGTAGTGATAAGCCAGACTTAAGAAACCCACTTATTGTGCATAATATTACAAACATTTTTGCTGACACCGAATTTAATGCATTTAAAGGTAAAACCATTAAAGCCATAAGTGCTAATGCGGGGGAAAAGTCTAGGAAATACTATGACGAACTTGGCAAACTAATTGTAAGTTATGAAGGTAAGGGTCTTGCTTGGCTAAAATATGCTGATGGCGAATTTAGTGGTAGTATTGTTAAATTCCTAACCGATAAAAATAAAACTGATTTAATAAAAGAATTTGATTTAAAAGGTGGAGAAAGCATATTTATTGTTGCTGATGAAAAACCGCTTGTAATTAAACTTGCTAATGTGCTTCGAAACGAACTTGGTGAAAGCCTAGGATTGATTGATAAAAACAAAGTTGCTTTCTGTTGGGTAGATAATTTCCCATTCTTTGAAATCAACGAAGATACTGGAAACTTAGACTTTGCACACAATCCATTTAGTATGCCACAAGGCGGAATGAAAGCATTGCTTGAAAAAAATCCACTTGACATTTTGGCATATCAATTTGACCTTGTTATTAATGGGTATGAATCTCTTAGTGGTGCAGTTAGAAACCACGACCAAGAACTTATGGTTAAGGCTTTTGAAATGGTTGGATATAATGAAGATACTGTTAAGAGTAAATTTGGGGCATTATATAATGCATTCTCATATGGTGCACCTCCCCATGCTGGTTGTGCATTCGGTTTCGACCGCTTGCTAATGCTTGTTACTCAAAAGGATATTATTAGAGAAGTTATTGCATTCCCTATGAACAAAAATGCTAGAGACCTTATGATGGGTGCTCCAAGTAGGGTGACCGAACAACAATTAAAAGATGTTGGACTTCAACTTATTAAAGAAAAGGAGTAATTTATGAAAAAAACAGATATTGTTGAAATATACAAAAAGTATATGGATTATACCGATAAGCCAATTACTGTTGCTGGCTGGGTAAAATCTGTAAGAGATTTAAAAACATTTGGCTTTATGGACCTTAATGACGGAACTTGTTTTAAAGGACTTCAAGTGGTGCTTAATGCTAATGACATTACAAACTATTCTGAAGTAAGTAAACTTAATGCTGGCACATCGGTGGCAGTTGAAGGAAAACTTGTGCTTACTCCAGAAGCAAAACAACCTTTTGAGCTTCATGCAAGTGTGGTTAGTGTAATTACACCTACTGACAACACATACCCACTTCAAAAGAAAGGTCATAGTCTAGAATTTTTAAGAGAGCAAGCATATCTTAGACCACGTACTAATATGTTTAGCGCGGTGTTTAGAGTAAGAAGTGTGGCTGCTATGGCCATTCACGATTACTTCCAAAAACATGGTTATGTGTATGTTCACACTCCACTTATTACTACTACCGACTGCGAAGGTAGCGATCAAATGTTTAAGATAACAACCCTAAACTTTGAAAAGCCACCAATTGCTAAAGATGGTTCTCTTGACACAAGTAAAGACCTTTTTGGCAAAAAAGCATACATTACTGGTAGTGGACAACTTCATGGTGAAGCATATGCTATGGCATTTAGTAAAATTTACACCTTTGGCCCAACTTTCCGTACAGAAAATAGCAATACAAAAACTCATGCAAATGAATTTTGGATGATAGAACCTGAAATTGCATTCTGCGACTTAGACCAACTTATGGATATTGAAGAAGATATGCTAAAGCATGTTATTAATTATGTGCTAGAAGCATGTCCACAAGAAATGGAATTTTTAAATAGTTTTGTTGAAAAAGGTTTGCTAGATAAATTGCACAAAGTTGTTAATAGTGACTTTGTAAGAATTGACCATGCAGATGTTATTAAACTACTTAAGAATGCTAAAGTTAAATGGGAATTCGAACCTGAAGAAGGTGGCGATATTGCCAAAGAACATGAGAAGTATATTACTGAATATTTTGGTGGTCCTGTGTTTATTAAAAACTGGCCAAAAGATATTAAGGCATATTACATGAAATTAAACCCAGATGGAAAGACTGTTGCGGCAGTTGATCTAGAAGTACCTGGTTCTGGCGAACTTATGGGCGGAAGTCAACGTGAAGAAGATTATGAAAAAACAATTAAACGTTGTGAAGAAATGCATGTTGATACTAAACCTATTGAGTGGTATCTAAACCTTAGAAAGTTTGGTGGTGTAGAGCACTCTGGTTTTGGTATGGGATTTGAAAGACTTGTAATGTATCTTACTGGTGTGGAAAACATTAGAGATTCTATTCCTTTCCCACGTACTCCAAACAACTGCGAATACTAAAAACAATGATACTTCTAATAAAGCATATAAAAATTAACATCAATAAATATTAAAAGTAGGTATAAGTACTAAAGCAGTTACGATGAATGCTACAAAAAAAAGACTATCGTTTTGATAGTCTTTTTTTGTTGATTATAATTGATATTAATTAAAACAACTAAATTATTAAAATTACTTAATTAATGTAAAATATTGATTTTATTTTCCGCTTTTTAGTCTTAGGTCATCGCCAGTCATATTTATTAGAATGCAGTCTTTTTTGTTTGCAATTCTGCTAAATATACGTTCATCGTAGTTTTGCATGATTTGTTGAGGAGTAAGGTTTGTTGTGATAATTGTATTTTTGTTTGATTGCAATCTTTCGTTGATAATAAAATACAGATATTCCACGGTGACATTTTTAATTGTGTTTTCAGTGCCTAAGTCGTCAATGCAAAGTAGGTCGCAATCTAAATATTTTCTTATTACAGCATCTTTTCCTTCTAGGTCGCTTAGGTGATATTTTAACATATCTTGGTTAAGTGCAAATGCTGTGGTGTAATAGCAATACAATTCTTTTTTTATGGCTTCATTTACACATGCTTTTAATAAATATGTTTTGCCTACTCCTACTTCACCAATAAGAGTAATTACATGTTTTGTGTTATTTGGAATTATATTAATATATTCCTTAAGTAGAGCACTAACATTTGTATATTCGCTCTTTTGTTGTTTGTTTGTGATAATATCGGTTTTAATATTGTCAAAATCTGGTAAGTTTTTGTCAGAAAGTCCGCTTTCGCTTAATAATAGTTTTGAAAGTTCTTTTTTAAAACAATCGCAGTAGCCGTTTTTAGTAAGCCCTGTGTCGTGGCATTTGTTGCACTCGTATTGAGGATATAATGATTTAATATTAATGCCAGCCTTTTCTAGTTTTGAATAAAGTTCGGCTTTTAGTTTTTTAAATGCATTGCGTGATACTGTTGCGTCTTTATGAAGATATTCTTCCTTAGCTACATCAAGTGAAAGTTGCTTGCATTCGTTATAAAGTTTTTTAAATTCTGGGTTTTCAAAAACTTTGTATTTGTTTAGGGTGGCAGTGTATTCGGCGTCTGTTCTTTTTTTGTTGAATACATCTTTTAGTTTTTCAATTGCGTCCATTATAGTTCCACCTCCGTAATATTATCAAATAGTGAGTTAAGTTCCTTTTGAGAATAATCTCTTGATTCAACCTTTTTACTTGGAGTGCTAGGCTTTGAATTAAAGTCGTTGGTCTTAATCTTTTTAGCGTCATCAACAGTTTTTACATTTCCGCTATGGTATTGCGACAAAATGCGATGTAAATATTGCATTGGCATATATTTATCACAAGCAAGTGTGCAAGCATAATCTATTACATCATCAGGAAGTTGCCAATCAAGTGTCCATATTTTAAATAGTTGGCGGTCGCTGGCAATAACATTTCTTTCAATTCCAAGTTTGGAAAGTATGGTTTTTATTTGGCTATCTTTTTTGATAAGTTCGGCAATTGAGTTGTCAATGTCAGAAATTGAAAATAAGTTTTTGTCCGCAAGTTGGGTAATCTTGCTATTCATTCCGTCTAGGGTGTAAATGCAAATTTTAAAACAATAATTTGAAAGTTTTAAAATTGTGTCTTTATCAAATCCCATTGCTGCCCATTTTGTTATGTAATTTTCAACAACAGGTTCTAGGTTGGAGTAGTACTGACCTAAGTTTTTGCAAACTTGCTTTGCTGTGTCGTAGTAATCGTTTTCCATGGCAAAGTAGTCGTTAATCTCTTTAATGCTAAACAATTTTTTGTTGTAGCATTTTTCAACAAGGTTTTCTAATTTTGAAAATCCACCTTTTTTACAAAACTTGCTTGCAATGTATGTTATCATCTCGTTGCTAAGTTCCATTTTGTTTAGCCAAGTAAGATAACTTTGATATTCGTCAGCACTAGGGTTTCGTTTAATTCCCATTGCTTTTAAAATATCGTTAAGACCGCTTGTGTTTTTCTCTTGTTCCATAAGGCGGTTTTCAACATCTTCGCATGTGCGAATTCCGTCATAAATCCATTTCTTTGCAACATTCAAAATATAAGGGTAACCTACATCACTTCCTTTAAGATCTACACAATATTTTGTTATCATAATAAGTGCGTCAGGTTCTATGTGAAGGCTTTCAATGGTGGTGTAGTACTCGTTAAATTCAAGTGGAGTAATGTCACGGCTAAGTAATTCCAACATTTTAGTGTTAAAGGCAGTGTATTTTTTGGTGTTGAATTTTTTAAGTCTAATTGACCCATTTGAAATAGGTAAATATCTTACTTCAAAAGGATTTTTTTGAACAATGGTAACAAGGCCAAGTTCTTCCCATTCATAAAAACAGCTTATAATGTCTTCTTCGCTAAGATTTAAAATAGCACTAAATTTAGCAAGAGAATTGTCCTTAGAATTAGAATTGTTGCAACAATATAGCCCAAACATATACACCTTAAGGCTGGCATCACTCACATATGGCAAAAACTGTGTAAAAAAGTTGCTGTCAATTTGGATTGTACTGTTTTTAATAAATTCGCCCGAAAAATTACAAAAAGCCATTGCTAAACTCCCATAATAAAATTTCAAGATTATTATAACCTAAAATTTCAAGATTGTAAATAACTTTGTGTTGTTAAAGAATGGCTATTAAAAATATCAAACCCCTTTACAATCTCATAAATATATGATAAGATATATTATCATTATTAAATTTTAAGGAGATTTTTAAAAGTGGAACCACTCCCGTTTTTAGGAGCAATTTCAAACACAGTGAAAGTTGATATAATACTTTCAGTTGTGGTTATTTTTTTACTAATTTGCTCGGCATTCTTTTCTAGCGCCGAAACATCATTTTCAAGTGTAAACTTACTTAGAATGAAGACATATGCCGAAGAAAAAAGAAAAGGCGCACTAAAGGCTTTGTATATTTGTGAACATTACGAAAAAGCCATTATTACAATACTAGTAGGCAACAACCTTGTTAACATTGCCAGCACAACAATATGCGCATACATACTTTCTACAACAGTCCTTAGCCCAACACTAGCAAACCTCTTAAATACAGTTGTTATGACCATTATCATTTTGATTTTTGGTGAAATTACACCTAAGTGTTTGGCAAAACTAAATCCGGAAAAGGCTGCATTAAGATATTCTAATTTGTTGTTTTTCTTAATGAAACTACTTACACCTCTTACATTTTTATTCCAAAAACTTCAAGGTGCATTCAAGAAAAATAAAGATACAGATAAGGCTCCTACAGTCACTGAAAACGAACTTGAAAGCATTATTGATACAATGCAAGAGGAAGGTGTTATTGATCAAGATAATGCCCAACTTTTACAAGGTGTGTTTGACCTTAATGAAAAAACCGCTTATGATGTTATGACACCTAGGGTAGACGTGATAGCTGTGGAACAAAATGAAACCAACGAAAACATTAAAAAAGTTTTTGTGGACACACAATATTCACGTATGCCAGTATATGATGATGATATAGACCATGTTGTGGGCATTTTAAGCCAAAAAGACTTTTTTACAGCATTACTAAAATCTGATAAGGTTGACATTAAAAAGCTTATGGTAAAACCTATGTTTTTGAATGAAAACATGAAACTTGACGATGTTATTAGAAAAATGCAAAAAGAGAAAAAACACATGGCTGTTATTGCTGACGAGCATGGTGGAACAAGTGGAATTATTACACTAGAAGATGCAATTGAAGAAATGTTTGGCGAAATTTATGACGAACACGATGATGAAGAAGTTAAGGAAAGTCTTGTAAAAATTAGCGACAATCAATATTTGATTGATGCCGATATGGATATTAAAGACTTGTTTGAACAGCTTGAAATAGAACACCTTCCTGAATCACAATATTCTACCATAGGTGGTTTTATATTCGAGCTTGCCGAAAGTATGCCGTATGTTGGGCAAGAACTAACTTTTGAAACAATTGACGAAACAATTGATGACGATGCTAATCTTGTGCAGAACGCAATTAAGATGATTTTTAAAATTACTAAGGTTGAAGATAACAGAATTAGAGAAGTTTTGCTTACAATTACTAAATAAAACACATAATAAAGCAACAGGATTTTCTTGTTGCTTTTTTGTATTTTTGCACCAAATTATTTAAGATATTTGGTATTGACAACATAGGTGATTTATTATATAATAATAGCAATAAAAAAACTAACTGTATCACTAAAGGGGGGAAAGGAAGTTTTATGAAAAAATTTTTAACAACAATTATTGTTATAATCGTTGCTGTTTCAATAGGGTTTGGTGTTTTTTATTTAGTTAAAGACAACGAAGTAATTTCACTAAAAACAGCATCATTATACAAAAATATTAATGAAAAGTTTGAACTTGGTCTTGATTTGGAAGACCCTAATTCATACACAACAGTTGAAGTATTTAGTACCAACGATAGCGTTGTTAAAGTTACTAACGGCGATATTAAAATTAACGGCAAAACCGCAGTTGGCGAATTCGAAGCTGTTGGTGGTGGTGTAGCTAAGGTTGTGTTTAAAACAAATAATGCAAAATTCAGAAATGTAAGTTGTGATATTATCGTTTGTGATGGTACTGCAAGTTATCCTTTTAGAATTTCAAGCGCTGAAGAACTTGCTAGCATTGGCACAAATCCACTATACACACTAGATAAATGCTACGAACTTTCTAATAGCATTGACTTAGGTACTATTATTGATATCCAAAATGGCGGAAGTTGGACTCCACTTCCTGAACTTAAAGGCACATTTAATGGTAACGGTCATACTATTGAAAACTTGTATGTAAATGGTGGCGAAAACATTGGTTTGTTTAGTTCACTTGCAAGCACTGCTACTGTTAAAAATGTTAAGTTTGAAAACGCAGTTATAACTGCTAATGAAAATACTCTTAACATGGGTACAGTTGCTGGTATTAACGAAGGTACAATTTCAAGAGTAGAAGTAAAGAGTGTTAGCATTTACAATGGCGTTAAGGCTATGGCAAATGTTGGCGGTATTGCTGGTATAAACAAATCTATTAACACTGGAGAACAAAAATCAGTTGCTGTAATTGATAGAACAAGTGCCGTTGTTACAATGGCAAGTGCTAAAGATGGTGAGAGCGGAATTAAAGGTGTTGTTGGTGGTATCGCTGGTGCAAACATTGGTGCTAAAATTATGTTTAGTTATACTACCGGTACAGTTAATACTGATGACAGTGCAATCTTTGCTTTTGGCGGAATTGTTGGCGAAAACAAATATCTTGAAAATACAGGTAGCGGAAGTTACAAGCTAGACCTTGGTGGTTATGTTCAAGAATGCTATAGCATTGTTGTTCCTACTAAGGCTCAAGCAAATAAAGTTGGTTTTGTAATTGGTACAACAACTGACTCTACAAGTGCTGATGGCACATTCTACAACGTAATTACTGGTAACTACTATGAAGCAAACCTAACAGGTGTTAGCGGAATTGCTAAAGTTGCTGGAAATAAAGATGCAGACTTTAATTCATATTCTACTAGAGTTTCTAATGAAACAGAAAACCTAAAAGACTTATCTACATTAATCTCTGCAAGTATTGGTAAAATTAACTATTCATTTTCTAGTGGTTCTTTAACTTATACTAAAGAAGACCCAGAACTATATTACTGGAATACAAGTGTTTGGGAAATTAAAGTTGGTGAAAATAATGGTTACCCTGTATTAAATTACAGCGACCAAGCAGTTAGTCCTGCTGAAAATCAAAGCATTGTTCAAAATGTTGTAAGAAATTACAATGATTTCAAAACATTACTAGATGCAAACCTTGACGCAACAATGTTGGTAGTTGGCGATGTTGATTTTACAGGCGTTAACTGGACTCCAGTTGGCACAGAAGAAAAACCATTTAATGGTCAAATCTATGTAAGCAGTGGTGTTCAATTTAAAAATCTTAAAGTTGCTGGTAGCAACAAATATGCTGGACTATTTGGCTATGTAGGTAGTAGTGCAATTATTGATGGTCTATATATTACAGATAGTGAAATTAATGGCGAGTATGCTGGTGTAATTGCTGGTTATAACAATGGTCAAATATCAAACTTTATGATAAACAATAGCACAGTTAATGCAAATGTGTACGGCGGTGCTGTTGCTGGTTATAATGCTGGTCGAATTTATGGCTATAGTGAAACTCTTAGTCAAGTAAGCACTAAGGGTGGTGTAACAAATGTTACTATTAATGGCTTGTTAAGAAAACTTGAACTTGGTGGTATTGCTGGTCACAATGCTGGCACAATTGAAGGTAAACAAAGAATTACTTTAAATAATGTAAAAATTAATACATTATCAGACTTTAATTCTGCATACGTTGGTGGTGTTTCTGGTTACAACGAAGGCACAATCATTGGTGTTACTGCTGGTGTTGCCGATGGTGCAGTTGTTATTAACAACGAAAAAACAGGAACTATCAATGCCGGCGGTGTTGCTGGTTATACATGTGGAAGCATCTCTTCTGCTAGTGTAGTAGCAAATATTACTGTTGGAAATAGCGAAGGCTCTTATGTTGGTGGTGTTGCTGGTGTTGTATTCTTTGCAACACAAGACAAACAAATTATTTACTGTGATGTTAAAAATTCCACACTTCATGGCTACAAAGCAGGTGGTATTGCTGGTAGTGCAAACGTTGGTTATTCTTGTCAACTAAATGCTGCAAACAATATTTGGGTTATTTTATTGGATGATACTGCTAGTGTTGACACAAGCGAAAATGTAATCATTATAGATGTTTGTTCTGTTGATGATGTTAAACTAAACGGAACTTACACTGCTGGTGTGGTTTGCGAACTTTCTAAGGGTGTCGTTAGTAACATTTACTCAAAAGTTAAGATGATTGGTAGCAACAATGCTGGTATTGTATACCACGTTGGTTATAATGCTAATTCTAAGGAAGGTGGTGTTGTAATCAATGTCGTTTCAATTGCTGAAAATGCAAAAGGCAAAGGTTATGGTGCAAGTGCTAATGATATTCACAGACAACCAATCCTTTCAAAACGTAATTGTGGTTTTGTTAAGAATTACCACTACTTAAAATCATCAAAACTAAAAGACAATAATCAATGTGGTTTTGGTGGAAATGAAGGTCTTATTGAATCAGAAATGAAAAAGTCCAACAACTGGAAATTCTTAAATACAAGTATTTGGAATGTTTCAGATGGTAGTATTCCTACAATTAAAGTGAATCTTTTTAACTAATATGAAAAAAAACAAGGGCAACCAATAACCCTTGTTTTTTTGTTGGCAGTAAATTAAATTCATTAGATAAATATGGACAAAACATTAATATTGTTATATCATTAAAAAATAAAAATAAAGATGAAATTAGTGTAATTAGTGGCTGGAAAGTTAATCCCGAGGGCTATATAACTTGTAATACACCATATGGAGATAGATGATGAAAAAATACGATGTAGTGAAATTAATAGATAAAAATATTCTGTGCGATATTAAAGTTGGCACTGTAGGTATTGTTTTAAACTGTGATAGTGGTAGTGCGGAAGTTATGTTTTTAAACTTGCAAAATTATGGTGACTATGCAATTAAAAAAGTTGGCTATGAAAGTCTAAAAGCAGTAGGAGTGATAGGTGACAACTTACAAAGTGAAATAACAGAATTGATGAAAAATAAAAACCTTAACCGTGGTTCGTTTAAAGAAAATACTTTTCAAGAATATGATATGGTAGAACTAATAAATGATAAGCCCAAATACTTAAATAAGGGAGTTAAAAAAGGTTCAATTGGCACAATAATGAGTGAGCATGCCATAAAAGACGAATGGTATATTATTTTTACAGATACAACCACAGGAAAGGATATCGCTGATATGTGTGTTAATGTTAATGATATTAAAAAAGTTGAATAAAAAAGCCCCACAATAGTGGGGACTTTTTTTATTTACTAATCTCTAGGTTTTGCTTTTTCTGCTTCAAAGGCTTCCAAAACAACTTTGTTTAGTTGTTCTCTTGTATCAGTATTGATTGGGTGAGCAACATCTTTGTATTGTCCATCAGGAGTTTTTCTGCTAGGCATACTTACAAAGAAACCTTGATTGCCTTCTAGCACTTTAATGTCGTGAACTACAAAACAATCATCAATTGTAATAGATGCTACTGCCTTTAATTTAGTGTCGTCATTTTGCATTAATCTAATGCGTACGTCTGAAATTTTCATTTTGTACCTTCCTTTATATAAGCAAATTTCTTTTACTTGCAATAAGTATAACATAAAAAAATAATGTGTTACAACTTTTTTGATATTGTTTCATATATATTTTTATGGAAAAAATAAACAATTTTAACGGTTTAAATGTCTTTTTTATAGGCATTGGCGGAATAAGTATGAGTGCTTTGGCGCAGTTTTGTTTGCTCTTTGGGGCAGGGGTGAGTGGCTCGGACGAACAGATTAACGAGGAAACAAAAAAACTAAGTAAAATGGGTGCTTGCGTTTTTCATGGGCATAGTGTCAACAATATAAGTTCAAGCCTTAATTATGTGGTTTTTAGTGGGGCAATACACGAAGATAATGTAGAACTAAAAACCGCTAGAATAATGGGACTAAATGTTATGGAAAGGTCGGAGTTTTTGGGTATAATAGAAACCATGTTTGAAACAAGCATTGTTGTGAGTGGAACGCATGGAAAGACTACTACCACGGCTTTAATTGGCGATGTACTAATGCGGGCCGGGCTTAACCCTACAATACATGTTGGCGGGGAAAGTGTGGCATTTGGAAATGCAAAACTTGGTGGCAAACAATTTTTTGTGAGTGAAGGTTGTGAGTATAGAAATAGTATAAGATTTTTAAAACCTAGCATTGGTGTTATTACAAATATAGAACTTGATCATACCGATTTTTATAAGGGTTATGCACAACTTGAACAAGCATTTTTAAACTTTGCAAACAGTGTGAGAAACACTGTGGTTGTATTTGAAAACAATGACTTTGCTAAAAAAATAACCGCTAAAGTGGGTGTGGTTACGGTCGGTTTTGATGGTGACTATGATGTCGTGGGGAAAAATGTGACATTAAATTGTGATGGCACTTACACTTTTTTGGTGTATTATAATGGTTATGTGGGCAAATTTACAACCGCTCAAATGGGGTTTCATAATGCAAAAAATGCACTTTGTGCAATCGCAGTGGGGCTAGTAATGGGGGTTGATATTGGCACAATATACTTTGCGCTTCGAGAGTTTAAGGGTGTAAAGCGAAGACTAGAAAAAGTGGGGAAAATTAACAACACCACTGTGGTGTGTGATTATGCTCATCACCCTACAGAAATAGCAAGCAGTATAGCATGTATTCGTGATACCCATAAGCGAATTTTATGTGTATTTCAGCCACATACATTTAGTAGAACAATAGGGCTAAAAGAAGAGTTTAAAAAGTGCTTTGGCAAAGTAGAAAAACTTGTGATTTTTAAGACGTATCCTGCCAGGGAAAGTTATATGATAGGTGGCAGTGCAAGAGAACTATTTAATGAAATACCACATAAAAATAAGGTGTATTGCGACACCATAAAACAACTTACTTGTGAAATAAAAGATGCACAAAAATATGACATTGTTTTGGTGCTTGGTGCAGGGGATATTTATGATAAAATTATTAAGGCATTAAAGCGAATTTAGCACTTAAAGTGATTTTATACCGTGATTTAGAAACAATTGGCAGAGTAAATAGAATAAAAATACATATAATTATGCGTTTAATTTTTCAAAAAGTGTTGACTAGTAAGTGATTTTGTTATACAATAGTTAAGCAAAATTATTTATGAGGTGAACGGTATGAAACAAAATATCCATCCTGACTATCACGAAGTAGAAGTTATTTGTGGTTGCGGTAATAAATTCAAAACTAAATCTACAATTGCTGGCGACACAATTAGAGTTGAAGTTTGTGACAAATGTCACCCTTTTTACAGTGGTAAAAAGAAATTGGTTGATACTGCTGGTCGTGTTGAGAAATTTAAAAAGAAATATAATTTAGACTAATTAATGGGCAATCTTTTGTCCATTTTTTATTAAACGACCATGTACAAAATTCAAGACGTTTTAAAAAATTTAAACAAAAAATTATCCACTCATAGTGACAACTATGCCCATGAGTGTATTTTTTTGTGTACTGAAATGTTGGGGCTAAGCCAAAGCGATATTATTGCCAACGTGGAAATTACACCTACGCAATATCGCACACTAAGTAGAGCGGTTAATAAACGAATTAATGGTGTGCCACTACAACTTGTAATAGGACAAAGCGACTTTTTAAATGTTGTTATTTTGGAAAACAAAGACACTCTTACTCCACGTCCAGAAACTGAATTTTTAGCGGATTATATTATTAATCATGAAAACAAAAATTTAAGTGTGCTTGACTTGTGTTGTGGTTCTGGTTGTATTGGAATTGCACTTAATAAAAATGGCTTTAGCGATGTTGTACTATTAGATGTTAGTAGCAAGGCACTAAAATGTGCTAAAAAAAATGCAAAACTAAATGGTGCTAAAGTTAATCTTGTAAAGAGTAACATGTTTGACAATGTGTCACAAAAATTTGATTTAATTGTGAGTAATCCCCCTTACATTGCAAGTGGTGATATTAACTCGCTTCAAGTGGAAGTAAAAAAATATGACCCACGCCTTGCACTAGATGGTGGGGTTGATGGCTACGATTTTTACAAGATTATTGCTACAAATTGTGCAAACTATTTAAATGAAAATGGAATATTGTATCTTGAAATTGGATTAAATCAAGAAAATTATATATCAAAATTGTTGGAAAAAAACTTTAAAAATATTACAATCATTAAAGACTTAAGTGGAATTAATAGATTTATAAGGGCGGAAAAATGTTAGTAGATAAATTAGATGTTATAAAACAAAAATACCTAGAAGTTTCGGCACGAATTATGGACCCAGAAGTAATTGCTGATAATAAGCTTTATCGTGACCTTACTAAGGAGTATAGCAACCTTCAACCTGTTGTTGAAGCCTATGATAAATACCTTGCAGTTAAGAAAAATTTGGACGAAGCAAAACATATTTTGGCTACCGAAAGCGACCCAGAACTAAAAGAACTTGCCGAACTTGACATTCAAGAAAATACTAAAAAACTTGCCGATAGTGAAGAAGAGCTTAAAGTTATGCTTTTGCCAAAAGACGAAAACGATGAGAAAAACGTTATCATGGAAATTCGTGGCGGAGCAGGTGGTGAAGAATCGTGCTTGTTTGGTGCGGTGCTATTTAGAATGTATAATATGTATGCCGACCGTAATCGTTGGAAAGTTGAAGTGCTAGAACTTAACGAAACAGAACTAGGCGGAATTAAGGAATGTTCTTTCTTAATTAAGGGCAAAGGTGTATATTCAAGATTAAAATACGAAAGTGGTGTTCATCGTGTTCAACGTGTGCCAGAAACAGAAGCTAGCGGACGTATTCACACTAGTACAGCCACAGTTGCAGTGCTACCAGAACAAGTTGACGTAGATATTGATATAAATGAAAAAGACCTTAAAATAGATGTTTACCGTAGTGGCGGAGCAGGTGGTCAACACGTAAACACAACCGATAGCGCAGTGCGTATTACTCACTTGCCTACAGGGATTGTTGTTGCTTGCCAAGACGAACGTAGCCAACTTAAAAACAAAGAAAAAGCGATGGTTATTTTAAAAAGTAAATTATATGACCACTTTAAAATGCAAGCAGACGAAGAGTATGCTAAAAATCGACGTAACCAAGTAGGAACTGGTGACCGTAGTGAGCGTATCAGAACGTACAACTACCCACAAAGCCGTCTTACTGACCACCGTATAAATTATACCGTTTACAACCTAGAAGGCTTTTTAAATGGTGATCTAGACGATTTAATTGATAATCTTACAATTGCTCATCAAAAAGAACTTTTAGAAGAAAACAAACAAGACTAAAAACACCCCATAACGGGGTGTTTTTTTTGTTAACTAAATAAGTCCACGGCATCGGCAATTGCTAATTGACCCACAACAGCAGGAACTATTGTTGTTTCCATTAACAGTGGAGTCAAGCGAAAGCACAAGCAGTAATAATAATAAAAAGTTTTGGTTGTTGGCAAGGTCGCCATCGGTGCTAGTTAAAACCGAGAGTAGTAGCACAAGCAAAACATCGTTTGTAAATGACATATTCTCCCCCTAAATTTACAAATTTTTTTAATTATTAATAAATATGATTTATTTGTATTTTTAGTGAATGAAAAAACACACAAGCATTTTTAACTTGTGTGTTTTTATTGTCATTAATCACGTGGTGCTTTTGTCATAACTTTAACATTGTCTTGTGCTTTATCTTGCTTTCTAGGTTTTTTAGCCTTAACGAATGAAATCATTTCACTTGTTATACCATTTTTGCTTCTAAATTTATCAATGTCAGGAAGCCCTGTTCCGTGTTCTTCAATAAATGCACGAGAAATAGTACGATTGTCGAATTTGCTAGCAAGGTCGGCAAGGTAAAAGTTCATTCGGTCGCCAGCAAGTGGTAATTTTATTTTTTCGTCAATTAAAAACTTAACAAATGTTTCAAGTTGGTGTGGTGCTTCAGTAATAATGTTGAACAACATTTCATTTTCAATTTCGCTTGAATCAATAAGGGTATCCTTGCCACCTAAATAAGTCATGCGGTTTTTAATTCCAATCAATCTGTTGGTGAATTTTCTGCCATCGTGAGCACCAAGGTCTGGGAAAACCTTTTTGTCGTTTTCGTCAAACTCTTTAAATAGTTGGTCAAGATTTTTGCTTTCAACTAAGTACATGCAGTGTTCGTTTGCAGGGATATCAATGTTGTCTTGGCACACTTCTGCCATATATCTGCCCATTCTTGCAATATTGCCAATAGATCTTAATAAGATTTTGTCGTACAATACATAAGTTTCGTAAAGTGAAATGTGTTTGTCGTTAAGATAACTTCTTAAAATTCCAATATTTTTGTTGGCAACTTGTTCGAAAGTATCAGCAGGAGTTGAATCGGCATCAAGTGCAAGGTCAACCATAGATGTAATTACGTAGTTGAAAAGTTTGTCAAAGTTTTTAGACTTTTTCATTTCTAAATACAATCTTTCAGCACGGCTATTTATTTCTGGAATAGTAAAAGCACTGTTTAGACCTTTGCCAGTTAGTAGTGTGAATGACGACTTAATTTTGTCATGAAGGTCGCACATAATATTTGTGCAATCGTTGATGTAACCGTCCACATGTTTAGCCAAATTTAAAAACTCTTTAATGGATTCATGTTGGTCTTCTTTGTTGAATTCTATTGGAGCCTTGTGCTTTTTTCCTTTGGCGGCGAGTATGTTTAATCTCTCATTAGAGCGTGTTAGTGCTGAATATGCATCAAGTTTTTTGCTTAATAACAACATATACAGTGTTAGCGAATTTATATTGTCTGGGTTCATAATTGCATTAATACGTTTGTAATCGTTTTCATATAAGTCGTCTAAAAATAGTTCAGCATTGTTTTTTGCTTTGTATAGCACAAAGTCTAAGACTTTATTTTCTTCCATCTAATTTTCCTCTTTTTATACTTAAAAGTATAGCATATATTTTTTTTGTTTTCAATAGGCAAATTGGTTAAAGTCCTTTTAATTTTAAGCAAATTGCATTATAATTGAAATATGAATACACGTATTGATTATTTAAAAGACAAAGTTAAAAAGTTGCCGTCCAATCCAGGGGTTTACAAAATGTTTGATGCCCAAGGCAACATTATATATATTGGCAAGGCTAAAAACCTTAAAAATAGGGTTAGTAGTTATTTTGTAAACACCGCAAAACCAGAAAAGGTTATGCAGATGGTGAAAAATATTTACGACTTTGACTACATTATAGTTACAAGTGAATTTGAAGCACTAAATCTAGAAAGCAACCTTATTCACGAGCATCAGCCGTTTTATAACATTTTACTAAAAGACGGAAAAGCATTTCCATATATTAAAATAAACCTTAATACAAAATATCCTAAAATAGAAATTACAAGAAGGGTTAGAAAAGATAAGGCACTGTACTTTGGGCCATTCTTTAACAACATTAAAGCAAGTGATTTGTACGACATTATAAATAGCACTTTTAAACTACGAGATTGCAATACATTAAATGCAAAACGTGAATGTTTAAACTATGAAATGGGCACGTGTCTTGCACCTTGCACAGGGAAAACCACGACGGAAGAGTACATGGCGGAAGTAAGAAAGGTTGTTAATTTTCTAAAAGGCGACTTAAGTGAAGCTAAAAAAATTCTTACCGAAAGAATGTTAAAATGTGCTGAATACGAACAATTTGAAAGAGCCATAAAATACAAACAGTCATTAAAACTAATTGAAAACATTAATGCTCATCAAGTTGCAAACCTTAGCACTCTAGTTGATGTAGACGTGTTTGGATTTGCTAGCAATGGCAGTTCGGCTGTAATAACTGTGCTTGTTGTACGTGCTGGTAAAATGGTTGGGCTTAACAACTACAATGTTATTGGAATTGACGATGGAGTTGCATCAGTTGAAAGTTTTGTGCCACAATATTATGCAAGCAACATTATTCCAAAAACCGTTGTTACATTTTTTGAAAGTGAAGCACTTACGAATTGGCTTAACGATAGTAAAGGGCAAAAAGTTGAGTTTGTGTTTGCACAAAAAGGCAAATTTAAAAAACTTTTAGACTTGGCAAACCTTAATGCAAAACAAGATTTGGAAAAAAGTATTTCAAGTGATAAATTGCACGAACTAAAAACAATGGGTGCAATGCAAACATTAAAGTCTACACTTAATTTACGTCATTTGCCATATAGAATTGAAGGCTACGATATTTCGCACATTAGCGGAACAAACACTGTGGCAAGTATGGTTGTGTTTGTTAATGGAGAGTCGCTAAAAAGTCATTATAGAAAATTTAAAATTGATATAGACCAGCCTAATGACTTTGAGTGCATGAAAGAAGTTTTGACAAGACGTGTTAATGAATACGAAAACAGTGGCGACATAAGTTTTTCTAGCAAGCCAGACCTTATTTTGATTGACGGTGGAAAAGGGCAACTTTCTTATGCCTATGGGGTAATTACCAGCATGGGTTTTGATGTTGATATGGTTTCTCTTGCTAAAAGAGAAGAAGAAGTGTTTAAGCCTAATGAAAGTGAGCCGTACATTTTATCACGAAACAACTATGCATTAAAACTGCTACAAAATGTGCGTGACGAGAGCCATAGATTTGCAATAACATTCCATAGAAACAGACGTGATAAAAGCACGTTAAAATCTAGATTGTTGGCAATTCCAGGGGTGGGTGAAGCCACTGTTAGGACACTTTTTGAATACTTTAAAAGTTATGACAATATTGCTAAGGCTAGTTTTACAGAACTTGTAGCAGTTAATGGTATTACAAAACGTCAGGCGGAAAATATAAAAGAATTTTTTGATAAAAATTAAACTATTTACCTTAAAGTGAATATATATTACTAATTAATTTGAAAAAAATTTTATTTTAAGGTAAAATATGAACAATAATTTTAGTTATATCTATTCAAAACTTAAAAAGATGTGCAAGTGCGTGAAAAAACATGTGTTGCTTAGCGAAATGTCATCGTTTAAAATTGGCGGAAAGGCAAAAGTGGTGGCAGAACCAGAAAGTTTGGAAGAGATAATTAAAGTTGTTGGTTTTTTGACCGAAAAACAGATAAAACATTTTGTTGTGGGCAATTGCACCAATCTGCTTTTTGATGATGCTGGTTATAATGGAGTAATTGTAAAGATTTCAAACCGATTTAACCATGTGGATTTCTTTGGCAAAATGGTTGTTGCTTATGGTGGGGCAAGTCTTAGCGGACTTAGTGTAACAACCACAGACCACGGTCTAAAGGGATTGGAAGATGCTTTTGGTATTCCAGGGACTGTAGGCGGTGCGGTGGTTATGAATGCAGGGGCATATGGCTTTAGAATGAGCGATGTTGTAACTGATGTTTTGGCGCTTGTGGACGGCAAAATTAGACTTTACACCAATGCAGAATGTAAGTTTGGATATAGGCAAAGTGTGTTTAAAAACACTAATGCAATAATACTAAGGGTACAATTTTCGTTGGAACGTGGCAAGAAAAGTGAACTTACAACAAGGCGAAACGAGATTAAAGAAAAACGACTTGCTAGCCAACCGCTTAATCACCCAAGTGCCGGCAGTGTTTTTAAAAATCCAGACGGAGTGAGTGTTGCAAAACTTATAGAAGAAAGTGGACTTAAAGGCTATGCAATAGGCGGAGCAATGATTAGTGTAAAACATTCAAATTTTATTGTTAATGCAGGGCTAGCACGTAGCAAAGATGTGTTAATGCTAATAGATAGGGTCAAAGACACAATAAAACAGAACTATAATATTCAACTGGAAACGGAGATTATTTATATAAACTAGGGGGAAGAAAAATGGCATTACTAGGAGATTATCATACACACACAATATACACGCATGGTCATGGCACGGTGGAAGATAATGTTAAAACCGCTATAAAAAGGGGACTAAAACAAATAGCAATTACTGAGCACTCATTTTCGCAATCTTTTTATGGAATCAACAAAAAAGAATACAATGAAATGCGTGTTCAAATTGAGAGTTTGCGTAGAAAATATGCTGGTCAAATAGATATTCTTTGTGGATTAGAAAGCAACCTGTTAGACCTTGACGGAAATATAGATTTGCCACCTGAAAGCCGTAAACTTGTAGACATATTAGTTGTTGGTTTTCATGGACTGTACAAGCCTAAAAATATTAAATCGTTTTTTAATTTTTGGGTGCCAAATGCACTAGGAATAGGTAGACACAGCAAAAAACAAATAGAGAAAAACACTCAAGCATATATTAATGCTATCAAGAAAAATAAGATTGACATTATATCGCACCTTAACACTCACGGCTGTCTTGTAGACCCTGTAAAGGTGGCAAAGGTGGCTAAAGAATATGGTACATATATAGAACTTAACGGGAAACACATTAATTTTAGTGACGACCAAATGCACGATATGATTGAGTGTGGTGTTAAGTTTATAGTGGATAGCGATGCACATTTCCCAGAAAGAGTGGGCAAAAACCATAGGGGCTTAAACTTTGTTGAAAAATATAACATTCCGCCAGAACAGGTAGTTAATATAAACCAAATTCCTAAATTCAAAACATATAATTTGGACAAGGAGTAACAAATGATTAATCATTTGATTGATGATAAATTTTATGATGATAAGCCATTTTTAACAGCGAAAAAAGCAATAAATAGTTCGGGCAAACACGATGTGACTATTGAGTATATTAGAAAGAACAATATCAAAACTTGTGTGCTTACTTTTTATGCCGAATTAAAAGCGTGGCTTGATACATTAGGCAAGGTTGATGAAATAGGTTTTATTCAAGCAGGGGAAGACCATCACCCTATGTATGTAGTGGACGGAATACTTTTTGTGGTGCCTTTTGTGGGGGCGCCAAATGCCGCCGCAACTATGGAAGAACTTGGCTCAATGGGAATAAAAAACTTTATTGCTTGTGGTTCGGCAGGACTGATTGACCACACTTTTGATGGTTCTAAAATGCTTGTTGTGACCGATGCAATTAGAGACGAAGGTACAAGCTATCATTATGCGTCAGCCAATGTATTGGCAACAACCGACAACTTTGTGACAAAAAATATAGAGCAGGCGTTTAAAAATCATAAAGTAAAATTTGAAGTGGGTCGTACTTGGACAACTGATGCCTTTTACAGAGAAACCGAAAAACTTATAGCACTTAGAATTAATCAGGGGTGTACTGCGGTGGAAATGGAGTGTGCCACTTGGTGTGTTGTTGCTAAAAAAATGGGTTTTAAATTTGGACAATTCTTGTATTTTTCTGATGCTGTAAATAGTATGAAAGATTGGGGTATGTTTCCTAAAGAATACCGCCATAATTTAAAAGTTGTAATGACAGACATAGCATACGAAGTTGCTAAAGCGGTAGATAAAAAGTAATTGGTTTTAAAAATAACTATACCAGAAAATAATAATTATTGAATTTTAAAAAACAACTAGATTTTTAGTTGTTTTTTTGATATAATGTATTTTAATAAAAAAGGCAGGCGGTAGCACAATGTCATTTGCATATGAAGCAAAATTAGAAGTGTTAAAACAAGATATCACAAACGATTGTTGTGCTATTGCTTTTTTGAGTGCTGTAATTAAATGCAGTGGTCAACTTAATATTACAAACAAAAATTATGTTGTAGAAATTTTTACTGAAATTGAAGAGTTGTATCCTAAAATTAATGCAATTATCAAACAGTATTATGGTTACGAATGCGACCTTGAAATTTCAGACGATAATGCTACTATTTCTAAAAACACAAGATACAGAATCACTTTGCCAAGTGAAGTGACCGAACAACTACTTGTTGATATGGGAATTGTTTCGCTTAATGAAGAAGGGTGTAAAACAATTAATAATGGCATTCCAAACTTTTTGATTGCTGATGATTGTTGCAAAAAAAGTTATATTAAGGGTGCATTTGTAAGTTGTGCAACAAGTAATATTGTGATTAAAAATTACGATAACAAACATAGAAACAATAGCAGTGGCTATCACTTAGAATTTGTATTTAACTTTGAAAATTTGGCTGATGACTTTGTAAAACTTTTGGAAATATTTAATATTCCAAGTAAGGTTACAATAAGAAAAAACTCGCCAATTGTGTACATTAAAGAATATCAACTTATTTGTGATATGCTTGCATTAGTTGGAGCATCACATGCAGTGCTTACACTTCAAAATGAAGCGGCAATAAGAGAAGTTAGAAACAATGTAAATAGACAAACAAATTGTTTTAATGCCAACCTTAACAAAACTGTTGGAGCAGCAGTGAAACAAATGAAGGCAATTAAAATTATTCAGGATAATATGGGGCTTGAAAATTTAGACGAACCTCTTATGGAACTTTGCTTAATTAGGCTTGCAAATCCAGACGAATCGCTTGAAACTCTAAGAAAACTATATAGTTATAATATATCAAAGAGTGGTATTAATCATAGACTAGAAAAAATTGTTAAAATAGCTGATGAAATTCAAAAAGACAAATTTAGAATTAATACATTGTAGAAACAGATGAGTTAAAAAAAATAAATATTGACATATTGTACATGACGTGTTACTATACTTATAAAGTAATATTTGGAGGAAAAAAATGAATAATCTTAAAAGAACTTTTCAACTTTTTGCTAGTTTAGCTAGTATTATCGTAGCACTACTATGCATCTCTCTTGAAGTTTATAGAATGGTAACTAGAGATGGATATAATTCATTTGCAGATGCTTATGAAATAGTAGTTATTATACTGTCGGTTGCCTTGCTAATACCTTCTATTTGGGGGGTAAAAAATCCAAGCGAAAAGGCATATATGAATGTTTGTGTCGCTGGACTAATGTTGAATGGGATTATTTGTATGGTTTTTGCAGTGTTTAAAAGTCTTGTATCACTAATTCCACTTATTCCTATGATTTTATATGTAGTTTCATTATGCTTAAGAAATGGTTATAAGACAGATGCCGCTATTGTAGGCCAAGCAAAAAGCAACACCAATAGTCAATCAGGGGGATTAGATAGAATAGAGGAAATTAAAAAACTTAATAAGCAAGGTATTCTTACCGATGCGGAAATGAAGGCTTTAATTATTGAAGTTTTAAAAAATAATAAATAATAATATCTAAAACAAAAAAACACCATTTAAAATGGTGTTTTTTTAGTTAATGTTAAAGTCTGGAGTTGTTAAGTTATTTATTAAATAATTTATTAAGATGTGTTTCTATCTGTTTGCTTACTTCGGCGATTGTAAGAGTGGCATCTATTCTAATAACTCGTGGTAGTGTTTCGCTTAGGTGTTTGTAAGCGGAATAAACTCTCTCATGCATGCTAAGGTCGGTATTTTCAATGCGGTCCCCAATGTCTGCACCATGTTTTCTTGCAAATGCCTGCGTTGGTGTTATATCAAGCCAAAATGTTACATCTGGTTGTAAGCCACCAGTTGCAAAGTCAATAATGTTTTTAACATCTGTTTCGTTTAAACCACGTCCAGCACATTGATATGCATAAGTGCTGTCGCTAAAACGGTCGGACACAACAGTTACACCTTTTTCAATGTTGGGTTTAATCACTTCATCTACTAGTTCTGCACGGCATGCATTAAATAGCAATAATTCAGCACGTGTGTTAATTGGGTATGGTGCTGTTTTTATGATTGGTCTAAGTTCTTCACCAAGTTCTGTCCCGCCAGGTTCTTTGGTTAGTAAATAGGGAATTTGATTGTATTCAAACCATTTTTTTATAAAATTTACTTGCTCACTTTTGCCAGCTCCTTCACCACCTTCAAGAGAAATAAACAAACCTTTTTTCATAATACAAGCCACCTTTAAATTTTTTATTATTATTACAAAATTAAAATAAAATGTAAACAAAATAATGGCATTTTAACCTTGCGCAATTGTAATATTGGAAGACCATACAAAATGTGCAGTTTTGCTATACAAATTATTAAACATTCCTATAAAAATTTCATATATATCAATATGGAATTAAAAAATATTTGGTTTAAAAAATTAACATTATCCTATCTTAGAAAACTTATTAAGAACAATTTTCCCAATTGTAAAGTAGATGAAAAAATAGTTTTTTTAGAATGTAAAAAGCATGAACAGTATTATATAGAACATAATATTGACCTAAGTTGCAAGAGTGGATTGTTTGCAATATTTATGTACTTAATTTCAAAAAATGTGGTTGATAATAATCTTAACAATAACGATTTAATTGGTGTGCTTACTCGTGCAAAAGTGGTATGTGTAAGTGCGTGCACAAATTATATTTCACCATATTCAAACATTGCTTTTCCACTTGTAATAAGTGGTGATTTTAATTATATTGGTAGTGGATATAATTTGTGTGAAAATATTGTTGTTGGAAATAATAATAGGTTTTATGACAATAACAGCACTCTTTTTGACAAAAAGATAAATATTTGTAAAAATGTGAAAATATGTGATGATTGTAAAATATATAGTTCCATTGGTGAAAATAGTGTAATAAATAATGGGTGTGTAATAAGAGAAAAAATTTCTGATAACACTGTGGTAGAATTAAAAAACAGCATTCAAGTTAAAACAACTAAAATTAGTACAATTTTACCAAGTCAAAGTTTGATGTGTTATGGTTGTGTACCAAAATACAAAAACACGCTTGTGATATATGGTGAGGGATTTTATAATCCAAAACTAAAGTTTGTTGTGCCGTATGGTGAGGTGGATTATTCGCTTTCGTATTGGGATAAAGACAAGATTATAATAAAGATTAACGATGTTAAAATGTTAAAAGATGATGGGCGAGTTACACTAATTTTGTTTAGTAGAGGGCAAAGAATTTCCATTATTAATGATTTAGGTGTTCAAAAAGTGCTAAAAAACCTAAAAAAATAGCAATTTTTTTAAAATTAGGGTATTGACACCTTATGTTTTTAGTGGTATTATTATAATGCATTTTATAAACAAATAAAATGTTTTTCCATTTTTCATTCTACCTATTTACATACACATATTTAGGTAGCGAGAGGTACCCGCCTCTCGTTTTTTTTACTCACACTTTGGTTAAATTAAGCTAAAGTGTGTTTTTTTTGCAAACTTGCCCAAATAATTTTTAATTTTTTTAATGATATGATATATTATTAAAGTTGTTAGAAAAGGATGAAATTTAGGAAAATGCAAAAACAATTGTTTTTACTTAATTTTTATAAGTTGCTTTCAAATATTGCCACTAAGCTTGTTGGTGCATTTATTCCTGTTATTATTTTGGATGCAACTGGTTCGCTTGTGCTGGCATGTGCAAGTGTGGTTGTGCAATATTTAATTAGACTTCTTACTAGTATTGTATGCCGCAAGTTTTTTCAAAACAGCCCACAACTAGCACTAATGATTAGAATTGTTCCGGTAGTGTTGTATTCAATTAGTATATTGCTAATAGAAATCAACTTGTGGATTGGAGTAATAGGTTCGGTTTTGTTCTATGGTTTTGCCGAAGGTTTTAAAACAATGCCACTTGAAGTGTTATACAACTATGCCTCCACTCAAGAAGGACAAGATGGAAATTCGCTAGGCGTCACTAGACTATTAGAGCAACTTGGTGTTTTACTTGCATTTGTTGTTGGTGGTGTTATGCTTGATGTAAACAAAACACTTATACTTATTATTTCTGTTGTAATTTATATAATTTCTGTTATTCCGCTTGTTGTTTACTATGTTAGAAGTCGTAATCAAAAAGGCTTTAATGCTGATGCGGTTTCTAATGCTGTTTTAACATTTTCAAACAGTCCAGAACTTGTAAAGAAACAAAAAAAATTTACACACAAAATGCTTTTGGGTTATGCGATTGTATATTTTATTTTTAGCTTTATGGATGTAATTGGGGCAGCATATGTAATTCACTTGTATCTTACATTCCCATCGTTTGGAATGGCTGGTTACATGAATGCTCTTTATAGTGGAATGTTTGGACTAGGGTGTTTCCTATTTGGCATTATTGACTCTAAAAAGGAGACAACTCCGCTATTAGTAATAAGCTGTGTTGTATGTGCTGTGGGTACAGCAATGCTAATATTTGTTAAAAATGTAGCATTACTATTTGTATTGAATGCAATTATTGGATTGTTCTATGGCAACATCTCAACATTCTGTTTGCGAAGGCTACTTCCAAAGGCACGTATTATGGGTGCAGGTAATAGGGCATTATTTAATAGGGAAATAACTTCCAACTTGGCGGTTATGGTACCGATGCTACTTGGAATGTGTGGTTCTATGATTCCAGTGCTTGCAGTTGTGGCTGGTGGAATTGCCTTTAGTGGTTATCTTATTCCAGCAAATGAAGAATATTCACGAAAACTAGTTGTGGATTATCTTCAAAACCACGAAATAATGATGTCCGAAATTCATGCTCCATTTGGCTCGAAAAAATCTAAAAAGAGCAAGGCAAATGGTAAAAATGCGGTGAATAGTGTTGATGATAGCGATATAAAAACAATTTATATAGAAAAATCTAAAAAAGGAAAAAATAAATAATAGGGAGAAAATAAATGAGAAATTTTGAAATCAGTTCGGATAGTACATGTGAGTTGTATGCTGATGAAATCAAAAAACTGGACGTGTATGTAGAACCACTTTCGTTTACAATTGAAGAAAATGGTGTGGTTAATGAATATTTGGATAATTTCCAAACCCAACAAGAATATGTTGATTTTTACAATCGTTTGCGTAAAGGTGGTGTTGCTAAAACATCTATTTTGAATTTGCAAGCTCATATTGATTTATTTACAAGAATGGCAGAAAAAGGCATTAAAAATGCACTTCACATCTCGCAAGGCAAGGGACTAAGCCCAACCATTGACAATGCACTTAAAGCCATTGAAATTGTTAAAGAAAAATATCCTGACATTAATTACATGGCACTAGAAAGTACCACAACAACAGTTGGTGAAGGTATGCTTGTTCGTATTGCCGTAGATATGCGTGATAAGGGTGCAACATTACAAGAAACTTTTGATGAAATAAACAAACTTAAGGGGCTTTTACAACACTTAATTATTGTTGACGACCTTATGTATCTAAAACGTGGCGGACGAATTGGCGGAGTTAAGGCGGCAATTGGTACAATGCTTAGATTAAAACCAATTATCGAGTTTACTAGAGCTGGCAAACTTGAAATTGTTCGTAAAGAAATGGGCTCTAAAAAGGCTATTAAGAGCATTATTGACGAAACGAAACAAAACTTTACTTTCAATAAAGAACACTTTAAAGCAGTTGTTGTTCATACCGATAATCTTCCTATGGCTCAAGAAGTTCAAGCGGAAATTAAAAACACTTTTGGTTTCGAACCTGAAATTAGAATTATGGGACCTATTATTGGAGCCCACGTTGGTCCAAATGCAGTTGCTTTTGCGTTTGTTAGTAACGAACAACGTTTGTTGCCATAGAAAGTAACTTTGTGTTTGGTTTTAAATGAAATAAATTTTTGGAACAATAAAAAACACCCTAAACTAGGGTGTTTTTTTGTGCGATAGCACCAAAGATTGTTGTTGGCTTATATTTTGTATGCAGTTAATTTTGATAATAAGCATGACAACACCAAAAGATTGTTAGCTGTTAATACTAGAGCTACAACTTCTTTTGATAATAAGCGTGACAACGCACATAAAAATTTGGTAATTATAGATAATAATATATAATATTATTAAAATTTGTTTTACAAAAAATTTGTATTATTATAAAATAAGACATAAGAAAGTATAAGGGTAAATACGCACTAAAATGAAAAAATGGAAAACGAATAAAACAATAGTGGTTTTAATTAGTAGCATTGTGCTTATGCTAATGCTTTTTTATTTTGCGTGCCAATATACCTTGGCTTGGTTGTATAAAAATGGTAATACTACAAATTCCGGCACAACCAACTCTGCAAAAACCGAAGTAAAAAGTAGTAGCACTACAACAGAATTTACAACTGGCTTAAACGGAACACCAAAATCTGTAACAGCAAACAACTCAATCACCAACAACGGCACAACCAATGTTTTGCTAAGAGTGTTTTATAGTATATACGTAAACGAAAGCACTAAAGAAATAGCAACAACAAGATACTTTAGCAATGTTACCCTTAATAGTGGTTTCCTAGCAAGTGATGAGAATATTGAAAATACATATAGTGGAGTTTTCTACTACAATACAACATTGGCACCTAATGCAAGCGTAAGCTTGGTTAGTAGCGTTACACCTACAGCCGAAGGCGCTAATAAAACAATGAAAATCAAAATGACAGTTGAAATGGTGGACTACACTGGCGGAGTGTATAGGCTAGGCTATAAAGACCCTTGGACAAACACTCCAGCAGGTTGGTTTGCAAATAACTATACGCTTACTAAAGTAAAAAGTTCAACAGTTGCACCTAAACTTGGTGTTAAATGGAACCAAGTAAGTAAAATAGAACTAACCGCAAAAACAACGGCTAAAAATAGTAATATATTCTTCTGTACATACAATAGTGCATGGATTGGTATTAATGGAAATTCTTGGAAATTTACAAGTCTTACAGGTACGGCTGATAAAACAGTAGACCAATTTACAAGTGGGACAATGACTAAGGTTACATTTACAATTTCTAGCACATTAAATACCGAAATTAGTATGGTTTGGGATGCTGTATGGGCACAGGAAATTGAATTTGGTCAAATTAAAATGTATGATGCTGATGGAAATGTTTTATTGAATATGGTGCCTAGTAAATATGGTAAGTTCTATGATAAGAAAAGCGAAACCACAATGGATATGTATAATTGGGCATCAGGTACGGCTTCCACAACATCTAATATATACTATGTAAGTAAACATTGTGAAACAATAGACGGGGGTTTTGAAAGTTATAGTGTTGGCACATATACTGGGCTAACAAATCAAGCCAATGCTACAATGGAAATTGTTGATACAGATGCTTTTGAAGGAACAAAATGTTTAAAACTTTCTGGCTCTTATGGAGTATCTGGTAGAATTTACAACCATGTAAGTGTATTGAAAGGTAAAAAATATAGATTTAGTATTGCAATGAAAAGCAATATGCCTGCCGGAACAACAATGTTAAATGGTATGAAAGGCAGTTTGCGATTTGAACTTAATGGTGGTAGCTATAATTGGAGTGGTATAACTAATGATGATTCATCAATTTATTCTGGTAGTGGCGATTGGGAAATTTTAACTCTTGAGACAGACGTGCTTACAAGCGATACAACTATTTTCTGTTTTTTATGTGTGCCAAGTGGTGCAGGTATTGACTTTTATATTGATGCTTGGCATGTAATGGAAGTGCAGTAAAAAAATGTGGAAAGTGAAAAGTTGAAAGTGTGATTATGGATTAATTTACACACATAACAAGAAGTATGAAAACACTAAAGATTAATCTTTACCGATACTTAAACAGCAACACATTTTGATAGAAAGCGTGATAACACTAAGATTGGTATTTGATAGTACTAGAATCACACTTTATTTTGATAGAAAGCGTGAAAACGCAAAGGAGGGAACAAATGAAAAGTTGGACAAAAAAAGATAAAATTGCATGCATTATAATATTTGTTATGGCAGTAATAACAACTGTTGTGTTTGTTTCTTCCATAACACTGTCATACTTGTTTGATACACATAGTGTAAATAGTGCAATTACGGCAGGACTTGTAGACTTTAAGTTTACTGGTGGACCTAATAATGATGGAAAAATTCAGTTTCCAGCCACAATTAGTCCAAACACAATTTATAGCGGTACAAACTATACTTTTACAATTACAAATACTAGTACAAGCGGTGCAATATTTATTTATGTTAAGGTAGAGGCTAATGACTATGTTAGGGCATTGCCTGCTAGCACAACCTGGCTAGGTAGTACAACGAATAACAGCTACTACTTCTATAAAGCAGCAGTTCCACAAAACACATCGGTTACATTCTGTACAAAATTTAAAACCTTAGACTTTGGCAACACAAATGCAGGGGAAAAGGTTACAGTTACACTTACAGTTGGAGCGGTTCAGGCACAAGGCGGTGCTTGTACAGCACTAATTAATAGTAGTGTTGATGGTTGGGAAAATGCCCCTACCGCTTTTAAAAACTTTGTTGCAAGTTATACTGGCTAAGATTAATGTGTAGAGTTGAAAGTGGAATTAAGGGTTGATTTACACATATGATAAAAAGTATGATAATGAAAAGATTAATTTCTGCTGGTACTAAATATACACTTTATTTTGATAAGAAGGGCGATAGCTCAAAGATTACTATCTGCTTATACTAAAATATAGCACATTTTGATAAAAAGCGTGATAACGCAAAGGAGGAAACAGATGAAGAAGAAAAGACGTAAAAAGTCAAAACTTAATATGTTAAGTGCAGTCTATATTATCATGTCTGTGTTTGTGTGTGTGTTGTCTGTTTTCTCATTCACATTTGCATGGTACATAAAAACAAACACCGAAAGCCTAAACTTTACATTTGCAAAACCAATTGTGGTTGACCTTACAAGTAGTGTGCGAATGGACGAATTAGCGGTGGGAACACCAGATGCGGTTATGCCTGGCGACAAACTATATGTTAATATCGGTGTTAGAATGAGCGATAGTTCGAGCCCAGCATATGTAAGGGCAAAACTTAATGTTGATTTTGACGATGTTTACGATGAGAATAATCAACTTGTTAGTTGGGACGGAATGCTTAGCGGAGTACAACCTGGATATGTTACTAACGATGTTGTTAGCGAAGACTGGGTTTTGGTAAACTTTAGCCGTTCGGAGATACCAGATTATTGGTATGTGTTAAAGCTTAGAGGTTCAACAAATGTTGCTCGTCAGTTAAGTGAAGGTGAAGTTGTTACTTTTGCTAATAGTACAATTAATGTTTCATTAAAACTTGATAATAGATTTGCTGAAAAGAAAATTACTTTTTCATTCTCAGTCGAAACAATTCAGGTTAATGGTATTAGCGACCCAATTGCATTTGGCAGTCGTCACGACCAATGGGGACACGATTAATAATGTGAAAAGTTGAAAGTGAAATTATGGCTTAATTTACACATAACAAAAAGTGTGAAAATACTAAAGATTGCTATTTGCCGATACTTAAGCAATAGCACATTTTGATAGAAAGCGTGAAAACACTAAAGATTAGAATTTGTCAATACTAAAACTACAGCAGATTTTGATAAGACGGGCGATAGCCCAAAGGAGGAGAATATGGATAATAA